>DATJIS010000085.1:0-50483 GCA_035493035.1 Casimicrobiaceae bacterium
GATGCCGACGATCGGCACGCCGACCTTCTCGAACATCTTGAGGCCCTTGCGCGCGTCGAGCAGCGCGATGTCCTGCGGCGTGGTCACGATCACCGCGCCGGTGACCGGCACCTTCTGCGACAGCGTGAGCTGGATGTCGCCCGTGCCGGGCGGCATGTCGACGATCAGGTAATCGACGTCGCGCCAGTTGGTGTCCTTCAGGAGCTGCTCCAGCGCCTGCGTCACCATCGGGCCGCGCCATACCATCGGCGTGTCGATGTCGATCAGGAAGCCGATCGACATCGCCTGTACGCCGTAGGCCTCCATGGGCTCCAGCGTCTTGCCGTCGTTGGACGTCGGGCGCCCGGAGATGCCCAGCATCATCGGTTGCGACGGGCCGTAGATGTCCGCGTCCAGCACGCCGACCTTCGCGCCTTCGGCCGCGAGCGCGAGCGCGAGGTTCACCGCGGTCGTGGACTTGCCGACGCCGCCCTTGCCGCTCGCCACGGCCACGATGTTCTTGACCCCCGGGACGAGCTTGACCCCGCGCTGCACGGCGTGCGAGACGATCTTCTGCGAGATCTCCACGTCGACACGACCCGCCCCGGGCAGCGCCGCGACCGCGTCGTGCACCAGCCGTCGCAGCACGTCGTGCTGGCTGCGCGCCGGATAGGGCAGCACGATCTCCACGCCGACGCCGTCGTCGCGCACGACGACCTTCTTCACCGACTTGCCCGATACGAAGTCGGCGCCGGTGTTGGGGTCGATGAGGCGTGCGAGCGCGTCGTGAACGGCTGCTTCGGTGAGCGCCATGGGATGCAGCGGACCGTGGAGTCGATGAGCGCATCATTTTACGCGCTGCGCCCGACCGGCGTTTGCGGGTCGCGCATCGCCCGCGCGGCTCGCGGCACGGCGCGCAGGAGCCGTTTGCTAGAATCGGACGCTTCCCGGTCTCGCACAACGGATCGTGGCGCAACCAGGCGCCGCGCGTTCGCATGCCCACCGCCGCCCGCAAGCTCTTCGTCACCACGGCCCTTCCGTACGCCAACGGGCCGTTTCACCTCGGCCACATCCTGGAGTACATCCAGGCCGACATCTGGGTGCGCTTCCAGCGCATGCAGGGGCACGAAGTGCACTTCGTGTGCGCCGACGACACCCACGGCGCGCCGATCATGCTGCAGGCCGAGAAGGAGGGCATCTCGCCGCAGGCGCTGGTCGCGCGCATCGCGGCGACGCGCCCGAAGCACCTCGACGGCTTTCGCATCAGCTTCGATCACTGGCATTCGACCGACTCGCCCGAGAACGTCGAGCTGTCGCAGGACATCTACCGGCGTCTCAACGGTCGCGGCCTCGTCTACCGCAAGCCGGTGGAGCAGTTCTACGATCCGGTGAAGTCGATGTTCCTGCCCGACCGGTACATCAAGGGCACGTGCCCGGTGTGCGGCACGCCGGACCAGAACGGCGACAGCTGCGAGAACTGCAGCTCGACGTACTCGCCCACGGAGCTCATCGATCCCTATTCCACGCTGACGGGTGTGCGGCCGGAGCTGCGCACGTCCGAGCACTTGTTCTTCCGCCTGTCCGATCCCGAGGTCGTGCGCTTCCTCGAGCGATGGACCGCCCACCCCGCCCCCGGACAGAGCCTGCAGCCCGAAGTGCTCAACAAGATCAGCGAGTGGCTCGGCGGCAAGGGCGAGGCCGCTGCGCTCGCCGACTGGGACATCTCGCGCGACGAGCCCTACTTCGGCATCCCGTTCCCCGACGAGCCGGGGAAGTATTTAGACGTGTGGCTCGACGCGCCGGTCGGATATCTCGCGAGCCTCAAGGCGCATCTCGCGCACAAGGGCATCGACTTCGCGGCCTTCCTGCAGGATCCGGCGGTCGAGCAGTTCCACTTCATCGGCAAGGACATCATCTACTTCCATACGCTGTTCTGGCCCGCGATGATGCATTTCGCCGGCGCCCCCTATCGCCCGCCGTCCAACGTCTACGTGCACGGCTTCATCCAGCTCTCGGGCGAGAAGATGTCCAAGTCGCGCGGCACCGGCATCAGCCCGGACGCGTACCTCGATCTCGGCCTCGATCCCGAGTGGCTGCGCTACTACCTCGCGGCGAAGCTGAACGATCACGTCGAGGATCTCGACTTCAACCCCGACGACTTCGTCGCGCGCGTCAACAGCGACCTCATCGGCAAGTACGTGAACATCGCGAGCCGCGCCGCACGCTTCGTCGCGCAGCACTTCGGCGGCGCGCTCGCCACGCCCGAAGAGAGCGACGCCGATCGCGCAGCGCGCCTGTCGCTCGCGCGGCAGGACGCCGAGATGGCGCGGGAGAGCTACGAGGCGCGCGAGTTCGGCCGCGTGCTGCGCGAAGCGATGCGCATTGCCGATCGCATCAACGGCGCATTCGATGCCGCCGAGCCCTGGGTGCTCGCGAAGGACGCCTCCGCGCGTGGACGGCTGCAGACCGTCTGCTCGCAGGCGCTGCAGGGGTTCCAGCTGCTGAGCGTCATGCTGGCCCCGGTGTTGCCGCACGTGGCCTCTCGCGTGGCCCGCGAGCTCTTCGCGCTCGACCGCGACTTCGCGTGGTCCGATGCCTGGCAGGAGCCGACGACGGTGAGGCCGTACAAGCACCTGATGACGCGGATCGATCCCAAGCAGATCGACGCGTTGCTCGAAGGCCCCAAAGCCGCAAGCGCGCCGCAAGCGCCGTCGCGCGGCCCGTCCAAGGCGCAGGGCGACAAGCTCGCGCACGCGGTCGCCGCCGCAGGCGGCGAGGAAACCGCGACCGGACCGGTGCACGTCACGATCGACGAGTTCGCGCGCATCGAGCTTCGGATCGCGCGCATCGTCGACGCGGCGCGCGTGGAGGGCTCGGACAAGCTCCTCAGGCTCACGCTCGATATCGGGGAGCCGGCGCCGCGCACGGTCTTCGCCGGCATCAAGTCGGCCTACAACCCCGAGGACCTGGTCGGCCGCCTCACGCCGATGGTGGCGAACCTCGCGCCGCGCAAGATGAAGTTCGGCGTCTCCGAAGGCATGGTGCTCGCGGCTTCCGGCGACGGTCCGGGAATCTACCTTCTGTCCCCGGACTCGGGCGCGCAGCCCGGCATGCGGGTGAAGTAGCCGCCGCGTGCCGTCGCTGCGGCGGCGTCACTTCGCTTTCATCGCGTCCGCGACGGCGTCGCTCTGCATGGTTTTCGCGACCTTGAGGCACTCGCGGCGCTCGTCGCCCGCCTTCTCGCCGCACTTCACGCGCGCCACCGCGTAGTTCGCGTCGGCCTCGGCGATCTTCGCGTTGCGGCGCGCGCGGGGCGTGTCGCGGACGTCCGCCTCGGCGGCGGCGGTGGCCTTTTTCGCGTCGGCGTCGGCTTCGGCGAAGCAGACTCGCCGCGGCTGCCCCGACAGCGAGCGGCACAGCGCGCGCGCCTCCTTCTGATCCACCGCGATGCGCTTCAGCGTCGCCCGGTAGTGCGCGAGCGCCTCGGGTGTGGCCGCCTGTGCCGAGCTCGCCGCCAGCAGCGCCAGAGCCGCCGCGATGGCGATGTGCCTTGCGCGTTCCATTCTCCCTCCACGGTCGGTGCACCGCCGATCATAGCGCACGGCCCTGTCCGGCCCAACCGCACATCCGGTGTGTTTTACATGTGTTCCATATGTGCATACAATGTTAACGATGGAGCGCAAGACCGCCCGCCTCACGCTGCTGATCGACCCGCGCAAGAAGAAGCTCTTCGAGGAGATCTGCGCCGAGCAGGACCTCACGCCGTCGCAGGTCGTGCGCCGCCTGATTCGCGAATACATCTACGCGAACGCCGGCAGTCGCAAGCTGCCGTCCTGGCTCGTGCACGCGCGTCCCGCCGACGGCGAGGACGCCTAGTGGTCACGACGAGCCCGGGCACGCTCGACGGCGTACTGCTGCTGATCGTCGCGTGGCTTCTCATCGGCGCGATCGGCGCCGCCCGACCCCGGCGGCTCGGCCTCATCGCGCACGCGCTCTTTCCCGCGAGCGCGGCGGCGAGCGTCGCGCTGTGCGCCATGGCGCTGATCACGTTGTCCGGGGCGCCGCAGACCGCGGTGCTGCCGCTCGGGCTGCCCGACCTGCCGTTTCACGTGCGCCTGGATGCGCTGAGCGCGTTCTTTCTGTTCATCCTCGGCGCGGGGAGCGCGGGCGTCTCGCTGTTTTCCGCCGGCTACTTCCGCGAGAGCGAGAGCGGGACGTCGCCCGGCCTCGTGTGCCTGCAGTACCACGTGTTCCTCGCCGCGATGGCGATGGTGCTGGTCGCCGACGATGCCTACGCCTTCATGGTTGCCTGGGAGACGATGGCGCTCGCGTCGTTCTTCCTCGTCACCACCGATCATCGCGTGCCCGAGATCCGGCGCGCCGGGTTCCTGTATCTGCTGATCGCCCACCTCGGCGCCATCGCCATCCTGCTGTGCTTCGGGGTGTTGCAGGGCTCGACGGGCGATTACACGTTCGCGAACATGCGCGGCCTGTCGCTCGCAGGCGCATGGCCCGCGGTCGCGTTCTTCCTGGCACTCGTCGGCTTCGGCGCCAAGGCGGGCATCCTGCCGCTGCACGTCTGGTTGCCAGAGGCGCACCCCGCCGCGCCGTCGCCGGTCTCGGCGCTGATGAGCGGGGTGATGCTCAAGACCGCGATCTACGGCCTCTTGCGCGTGACGTTCGACCTGCTGCACGTGCAGGTGTGGTGGTGGGGCGCCATCGCGCTCGCGCTCGGGCTCGCCACCGCGCTCTACGGCGTGGTGTTCGCCACCGTGCAGAGCGACATGAAGCGCCTGCTCGCCTATTCGTCGATCGAGAACATCGGCATCCTGGTCGCGGGCATCGGCCTCGCGATGCTGTTCAAGGCCTACGGCAAGGAGCTCTTCGCGGCGATCGCGCTCGGCGCGGTTCTGTATCACGCGCTGAATCACGCGATCTTCAAGACGCTGCTGTTCCTCGCCACCGGATCGGTGCTGCACGCCACGAGCGAGCGGAGCCTCGGCCGCCTCGGCGGATTGATCCACCGCATGCCGTGGGTCGCGGCGACCGCGTTGATCGGCGCGCTCGCGATCGCCGGCCTGCCGCCGCTCAACGGCTTCGTGTCCGAATGGCTGCTGCTGCAGGCGTTCCTGTTCACGCCGACGCTGCCGCAATCGTTCATCAACATGCTCGTTCCGCTCGCCGCTGCGGCGCTCGTGCTCGCCGCCGCGCTGTCGGCCTACGTGATGGTGAAGTTCTTTGGCGTGGTGTTCCTCGGCCGCCCGCGCGAAGCCAACCTCGTGCACGCGAAGGACGCAGGACGCTTCGAGCGCGTTGCGCTCACGTCGCTCGCGGCGATGTGCGTCGTGCTCGGCGTGCTGCCGGTGCAGGTGATCGCCCTCCTGGATCACGTCAACCGGGCGCTCCTCGGCACGACCGTTGGCGGACATGGCGGCTCATGGCTGCTGCTCGCGCCCATCGAGCCGGATCGCGCGAGCTACAGCCCGCTGGTAGTGCTGTGCGTCATCGTGGCCGTCACGCTCGTCACGATGCGCGTCGTGCGCCGCCTGTATCACGGGCGCCTGCGTCGCGGGCCTGCCTGGGATTGCGGCTATCCGCTGCAGACGCCGCGGATGCAGGACACGGCGGAAGGGTTCGGCCAGCCGATCCGCCAGATCTTCGAGCCGTTCTTCCGCATGGAGCGCCATCTGCCTTCGCCGTCCGACACCGAGCCCCGCTACGCCGTCAAGGTTGAAGACCGCATCTGGTTCGCGCTGTACGCGCCGGTCGCGCGCGCCGTCGAGGCGCTCGCGCGATGGGTCGGCCTGCTGCAGCAGGGTCGCATCGCCGTGTACCTCATGTACAGCTTCGTGACGCTGCTCGCGCTCCTCTGGTTCGCGCGATGAGCGTCACCGGCGTCCTGTCGCAACTCCTTCAGCTCGCGGTGGCGCTCGTCCTCGCCCCGCTGCTCGTCGGCTGGGTGAACCAGTGCCGCGCATGGCTCCTCGGCAAGAGCGCGCCGCCGCTCGCGCTGCCGTATCGAACCCTCTTCAAGCTGTTCCACAAGGATGCCGTCGTCGCCGAGAACGCGTCGGCGGTGTTCCGGCTCACGCCCTACGTGGTGTTCGGCGCCATGTGCTGCGCGGCCGCCATCGTGCCCTCGCTCGCGACCGACCTCCCGTTCGCGACGGCCGCCGACGCGATCGCGCTGGTGGGCTTGTTCGCGCTGGCGCGCGTCTTCATGGCGCTCGCGGCAATGGACATCGGCACCGCCTTCGGCTCGCTCGGCGCACGCCGCGAGATGCTCATCGGCTTCCTCGCCGAGCCGGCGCTGCTGATGGTCCTGTTCACGGCGTCGCTCATCTCCGGCAGCACATCGCTGCCCACGATCGTCGAGACGCTCGCGCACCGCGAGGCCGCGCTCTACCCGAGCCTCGCGTTCGCTGGGGTCGCGTTCACGATGGTGTCGCTCGCCGAGAATGCGCGCGTGCCGATCGACAATCCGGCCACGCACCTCGAGCTCACCATGATCCACGAGGCGATGATCCTCGAATACTCGGCGCGCCACCTGGCGCTGCTCGAGTGGGCGTCGGCGCTGAAGCTCTTCAACTACTCGTGCATCGGGCTCGCGCTGTTCGTGCCCTTCGGCATCGCGGAAGGCAGCGGCGACTGGCTCGCGATCGCGATTGCCACGCCGCTGCTGGTCGCGAAGCTCCTGGTGGGCGGCGCGGGACTCGCGTTCATCGAGATCGTGTCGGCGAAGATGCGCATCTTCCGCGCACCGGAGTTCCTCGGCACCGCCTTCCTGCTCGCGGTGCTCGCGATGCTGGTGCGCCAGCTCCTCGGCGCATGACGTCATGACCGCCGCCCTGCCGCTGTACCAGCAGCTCATCAACCTCGGCGCGGCGATCATGCTGCTGCTCGCGTTCGCCATGCTCGCGCAGCGGCGCGTGCTCACGTTGATCGACCTCTACGCCGCGCAGGGCCTCACGCTAGCCTGCTCCACCGCGGTGGTCGCATGGGGCACGCATCAGCCGCACCTGTATGCGTCGGCCGCGCTCACGCTCGCGCTCAAGGTCGCCCTGCTGCCGTGGCTGCTCTATCGACTGATCCGGCGCCTCGACGTGCGCTGGGAGTTCGAGGGCCTTCTCAACGTGCCCACCACCATGCTGCTCGGCATCGTGCTGGTGGTGTTCGCGTTCAACCTCGCGGTGCCGATCTCCGAGCTCGCGAGCACGGTGACCCGCGCGACCCTCGGCATCGCCATGGCCACGGTGCTGCTCGCCTTCCTCATGATGATCACCCGGCGCAAGGCGCTGTCGCAGGTGATCGGCTTCCTGTCCATGGAGAACGGCCTGTTCTTCGCCGCGACCAGCGCGACGTACGGCATGCCGATGGTGGTCGAGCTCGGCATCGCGCTCGACGTGCTCGTCGGCATGCTGATCCTCGGCGTGTTCTTCTTCCAGATCCGCGAGCAATTCGACAGCCTCGACCTGCGGCACCTGGAATCGCTGCGGGAGCCGGACGCGGAATGATCGAGCTCGTTGCCGTCCTGGTGCTGCCCGTCGTCGGCGCCGCGGTGCTCGCGATGGCCGGGCATCGACGCGTCGCCGCGGAGATCAACGTCGCGGCAAGCGGGCTCACATTTCTGGCCGCGGCCGGGCTCACCGCGCGCGTGATCGGCGAAGGCCCGCTGCTCGCGCTCGATCGCCTGTTCTTCGTCGACCCGTTCAACGTGTTCCTGGTCGCGCTCACCGCGTTCGTGGGCCTCACCACGTCGCTGTTCTCGCGGCCGTACATGCGCATCGAGCAGCAGCACGGCAAGCTCTCGCCCGCCCGCCTGCGTCTTTATCACAGCATGTTCCAGCTCTTCATGGCCACCATGCTGTGCGCGCTCCTCACCAACAACATGGGGATCCTGTGGGTCGCCATGGAAGCCGCCACGCTGACGACCGTGCTGCTCGTGTCGCTCTACCGCACGCCCGCCAGCCTGGAAGCCGCGTGGAAGTATTTCATCCTGTGCGGCGTCGGCATCGCGCAGGCGTTGTTCGGCACGATCCTGCTCTACTTCGCGGCCGAGAAGGTGCTCGGCGCCGGCGGCGGCGCGCTGCTGTGGACCGAGCTCGACGCCGTCAAGGGGCAGCTCGAGCCGACCGTGCTCGGCCTCGCGTTCGTGTTCCTGCTGGTCGGCTACGGCACCAAGGTCGGTCTCGCGCCGCTGCATAACTGGCTGCCGGATGCGCACGCGGAAGGCCCGACGCCCGTGTCGGCGGTGCTGTCCGGCCTGCTGCTCAACGTCGCGCTGTATGCGGTCGTGCGCTGCAAGGTGCTCGTGCAGGGCGCGGTCGCCACGCCGGTTGCCTCGCATCTCATGATGGGATTCGGCTTGCTCTCGGTGGTCGTCGCCGCGTTCCTCCTGTCGCGGCAGAAGGACGTGAAGCGCCTGTTCGCGTATTCGTCGATCGAGCACATGGGCATCGTGACGTTCGCGTTCGGCATGGGCGGGCCCATCGCCAACTTCGCCGCGCTGCTGCACATGACGGTCCATTCGCTCACCAAGTCGGCGATCTTCTTCACGGTGGGCCACGCGGCGCAGAAGACCGGCACGCAGCTCATCGACGGCATACGCGGGCTCGTGGCGATCAGCCCGGTGATCGGCTGGGGACTGGCGCTCGGTGCGCTCGCCATCCTGGGCATGCCGCCCTTCGGTGTGTTCGCGAGCGAGTTCCTCGTGCTCACCACCGCGATGCGCGAGCAGCCGTGGGCGACGCCCATCCTCCTCGCGGCGCTCGGCGTCGCGTTCGCGGCGGTGTTCTCCAAGGTGCAGCCGATGGTGTTCGGCGAGCCGACCGGCAAGCGCCTCGCGCATCGTCCCGCGATGATTCCGGTTTTCGTGCATCTCGGCCTGGTGCTGATGCTCGGACTGTGGATTCCGCCGCACCTCGCCGCGTGGTATCGCGAGGCGGCGCGGCTCATCGGATGAACCTCGCGTCCATCGGGCTCGCACCCGCGCGCGCGCTCGCGTCGCTGCCCGCGCAGCGCGGGATGGTCGATGCGACCCAGCTGCTGACCGCATGTCGCGTGGCGTACGAGCACGGCGCGCAGCTCGCGGCGCTGTTCGGCAGCGACGAGCGCGACCGCGATCGCGGCCTGCTGCTGCGCGTGGTCCTGCGCGACGGCGACGGACTCACCGTTCTCGAGCACGCGCTTCGCGACCCGGCGTGGCAATGCCCGGACCTCACGCCGTTCTTTCCGTCGGCCAATCGCATGCAGCGCGCCGCGTTCGACCTCTGCGGCATCCGCTGGGACGGTGCGGACCAGCGGCCGTGGCTGTCCCACGGCGCGTGGCCGGCCGACGAGTTGCCGCTGCGGCGCGATTTCGTCGGGACGCACGCGGATCCCCGAGCCTACGAGTTCGTCAGGGTCGAAGGCGAAGGCGTGCACGAGATCGCCGTCGGGCCGGTCCACGCCGGGATCATCGAGCCCGGTCACTTCCGCTTCCAGGTCGTGGGCGAGAAGATCCTGCGGCTCGAGGAACGCCTCGGCTACGTCCACAGGGGGATCGAGAAGCGCTTCGAGACGATCGCGCTCGCCGACGGCTATCGGCTCGCGGGCCGCGTGTCCGGCGACAGCACCGTGGCATACGCCTGGGCTTACGCGCAGGCGCTCGAGCTCCTGTGCGATCAAGTCGCCTCCCCGCGCGCGCAGCACTTGCGCGCGCTCTGCCTCGAACGCGAGCGCATCGCCAATCATCTCGGCGATCTCGGCTATCTCGGCAACGACGGCGGCTTCGCCTTCGGGTTGGCGCAGTTCTCGCGCCTGCGCGAGGACGTGCTGCGACTCAACCACGTCATGTTCGGCCACCGCCTCCTCATGGACGTGGTCGTGCCGGGCGGTATTCGCTACGACCTCGTCCCCGATCACGCCGCCGCGTTGCGGGCGCAAAGCATGAGGCTGCGCACCGAAGTCGCGCGTCTGCGCGAAATCTACGACGAGCACGCCGGCCTGCAGGACCGTTTTCGCGCGTGCGGCTATGCGCCGCCCGCGCTCGCCGCACGCATGGGCCTGGCGGGCATGGCCGGGCGCGCGAGCGGGCAGGCGCAGGATCTTCGCTGCGACTTTCCCGCGCCACCGTACGACGCGCTCGTCGTGCGGATGGCCACGCGCAACGAAGGCGACGTCGCGGCGCGCGTCGCCGTGCGCTTCGATGAGGTGATCGAGTCGCTTCGCCTGATCGATGCGATCCTCGATGCGTTGCCGCCGGGCCCCCACCTCGTTACGCCGGTGCGACCGGCGCGCGAATCGCTCGCGTTCGGCTGCGTCGAAGGCTGGCGCGGCCCGGTGCTCATTGCGCTCGAGGCGGGCCCGGCCGGCACGATCCGTCGCTGCCACCCGCACGACGTCTCGTGGCAGAACTGGCCGGTGCTCGAGCATGCGGTGATCGGCAACATCGTTCCGGATTTCCCGCTCATCAACAAGTCGTTCAATCTGTCGTACAGCGGCCACGATCTTTGAGGTGACGGCATGCTCCAGCAAATCATGCAATTCGTCCGAAGCGGCATCGTCACCGAGCGTGCGCCGGCGCCCGCCCTCGACAACGTCGTCGCGGCCGACCTGCAACAGCGCATCCTGCGCGTGCTCGGCCGCGCGCTCGCCATCCGCCAGGTGGACGCCGGATCGTGCAACGCGTGCGAGCTCGAGATGCATGCGCTGATGAATCCGTACTACAACATCGAAGGCTGCGGCATCCGGTTCGTCGCGAGCCCGCGCCATGCGGACCTGCTGCTCGTGACCGGTCCGGTATCGCAGCACATGGCGACTGCCTTGCGCCGCACCTACGACGCCATGCCCGATCCCAAGATCGTCGTCGCGGCCGGCGCTTGCGCCTGCTCGGGCGGCATCTTCGGCGAGAGCTACGCGAGCCTCGGGCGCGTGAGCAACGTGATCCCGGTGAACGTCGAGATCCCCGGCTGTCCGCCTTCACCGGCAGCGCTCCTTGCAGGCATCCTCGCGGCCGTCGAGGTGAGCGCGCCCGGCTGACGGGAACCAATCGGCCGAAGCGGCGACGAAATCAGCGTGTCCGTGCGGACACGCCGACGCCCATGCCCACGCCGACGCCCTGCGATGCCCTGGTGCTGTTCGGCGCCACGGGCGACCTCGCCGCCAAGATGCTGCTGCCCGCGCTCGCGGAACTCGGCGAGCGGGGCCTGCGGGTGCCCATCGTCGGGATCGCCCATCGGAACCTCGCGCCGCAAGCCGTCCTCGAGCGGGCCGCCGCGCATATCGAGCAGGCCTTTCCCGTGGCCGCGCGCGCGATTGCCACGCTCGCGGATCGTTTCGGTTACGTCAGCGGCGACCTCGGCGATGCGAAGACCTACGCGGCACTCGAGCACGCGCTCGGCGACGCGCGCCATCCGCTGTACTACCTCGCGATTCCGCCGGCGCTCTTCGGCGACGTCACGCGCGCGCTCGCGCAGGCGGGTCTCGCGCGCGGCGCACGCGTCGCCATCGAGAAGCCGTTCGGTCACGACCTCGAGTCGGCGCGCGCGCTGGAGCGGACCATCGCGGACGTGTTCGCGGAAGACGCGGTCTTTCGCATCGATCATTTCCTCGGCAAGGATCCCGTGCACAACCTTGCCGACATGCGATGCGCGAGCGCGTGGCTCGAGCCGCTGTGGTCGCAAGCCAACGTGCGCAGCGTGCAGATCACGATGGCCGAGGCGTTCGGCATCGGCACGCGCGGCGGCTTCTACGAGAAGGTCGGCGTGCTGCGCGACGTCTTCCAGAATCATCTGCTGCAACTGGTCGCGCTCGTTGCCATGGAGCCGGCCGCGCTCGCCGAGGGCGAGGCGTTCAGCGCCGCGCGCATCGACGCGTTGCGCGCCATCGAGCCGCTCGGGCCCGACGATGTCGTCTACGGGCAATACGAGGGCTATCGCCAGGAGGGCGACGTCGCCGCCGACTCGCGCGTCGCCACGTACATGGCGGCACGACTGCACGTCGACACGCCGCGCTTCGCCGGCGTGCCGTTCTACGTGCGCACGGGCAAGCGGCTCGCCATCACGTCGACCACCATCACGCTGGCGCTCACCAAGCTGCGCCCGATGCGCACCGACGCACCGGCCGAGGCGTGCGACCGGCTGCGCTTTCGCATCGGGCCCGGCGCGGTGGCGATCGCGCTCGACACGCATCGCCTCGTCCCCGGCACGCGCGACGAGCGCGTTCCCATGACGCTGTCGGCGCAGCTGCCGGACGACGAGGACCGCGACGCGTACGTCAACCTGCTCGGCGCCGCGCTGCGCGGCGACCACACGATCAGCGAGCGCGCGACCGGCGTGACGGCCGCGTGGCGCGTCGTCGAGCCCGTGCTCCGGGCCGACCTGCCGGTGCACCCGTACCGACAGGGCAGCTGGGGACCCGCGGAGGCGGACGGCCTGCTGACGCGCGGCGAGCGCTGGCTCGAGCCGTCCCCGTGAGCAGAGCGCCCGACCATGCCTAGCGCGCGCAAGCGGGCGCGCCGCGAGCCAAACGCAACGGCGTCGTCCGCCGGCCCCGCCGCGCGCATCGAGGACTACGCCCTCATCGGCAACACGCGCACGGCCGCACTGGTGAGCCGCGAGGGGTCGATCGACTGGTGGTGCGTTCCCCGCTTCGACTCACCGGCCTGCTTTGCCGCGCTGCTCGGCACGCGCGATCACGGCCGCTGGCGCATCGCGCCGCGCGCGCCCGTTCATCGCACCGTGCGCCGATACCGGCCGGAGACGCTCGTGCTCGAGACGGAGATGCACACCGCCGACGGCACGGTGCGGCTCATCGACTGCATGCCGATCGGCAACGGCCGCACGGACATCGTACGGATCGTCGAAGGCGTGCGGGGCAGCGTGCCGATGACGCAGGAGCTCGTGGTGCGCTTCGGATACGGCGTGGTCGTTCCGTGGGTGCGTCGCGAAGGCCACACGCTCATGGCCACGGGCGGCCCCGACACCCTCGAGCTTCGCACGCCGATCGAACTGCGCGGCGTGAACTACACGACGCAGGCGCGCTTCACCGTGCACGCGGGGCAGCGCATTCCGTTCGTGCTCACGTACTCGCCGTCGCACGAGCCGCGCCCGGTCCCGCTCGATGCCGAGGCCGCCGTCGAAGCGACGGAGCTCTGGTGGGGCGCGTGGTGCGAGACGTGCGGCTACAAGGGCCCGTATCTCGACCCCGTGCGTCGCTCGCTGACCGTGCTGAAGGCGCTGACGTACGCGCCCACGGGCGGCCTCGTCGCTGCGGTGACGACGTCGCTGCCGGAATGGCCCGGCGGCGTGCGCAACTGGGACTACCGGTTCTGCTGGCTGCGCGACGCCACCTTCACGTTGTACGCGCTGCTGCTCGCCGGCTATCGCGACGAGGCGCGCGCGTGGCGCGAATGGCTGCTGCGCGCGGCGGCGGGGCGCCCGCAGGATCTGCAGGTGCTCTACGGCGTCGCCGGGGAGCGCATCCGCGGCGAGATCGAGCTCCCGTGGCTGCCGGGCTACGCGAATTCGGCGCCGGTGCGCATCGGCAACGCCGCCGCGGGCCAGCGCCAGCTCGACATCTATGGCGAGGTCATCGACACGCTGTCGCTCGCGCGGAGCGCGGGATTGTCGAGCGACGAGGACGCCTGGGCGTTCCAGCGCGTGCTCCTCGAATGGCTGGAGTCGCACTGGGACGACCCCGACAGCGGGATCTGGGAGATGCGCGGCGAGCCGCAGCACTTCACGCACTCCAAGGTCATGGCGTGGGTCGCGCTCGATCGCGGCGTGCGTGCGGTGCAGCGCCATGGCCTCGAGGGGCCCCTCGCGCGGTGGCGCGCGCTGCGCACCGCGATCCATCGCGACATCTGCAAGCGCGGCTTCGACGCCAAGCGCGGCGTGTTCGTGCAGCGTTACGAATCCAAGGACCTCGACGCGAGCCTGCTCCTGATGCCCATCGTGGGCTTCCTGCCGCCCCACGACAAGCGCATCCGCGCGACGGTCGACGCCATCCAGCGTGACCTGACGGTGGACGGGCTGGTGCGACGGTATCGCACGGAGGACACGCCCGACGGCCTTCCCGCGGGCGAAGGTGTATTCCTGCCGTGCTCGTTCTGGCTCGTCGACGCGCTCGCGCTGACCGGACGCAAGCGCGAGGCGACGCGCCTCTACGAGCGCCTGCTGGATCTGCGTAACGACGTCGGCCTGATCGCGGAGGAATACGACCCGCGCGCCCGGCGCATGCTCGGCAATTTCCCGCAGGCCCTCACGCACGTCGCGATGGTGAACAGCGCCCGCAACCTCGCGACCGGCGGACCGTCCGAGCATCGCAGCGGCCTGAAGCGGCGGCCGCCGGTCGCCGGCACGCACAGGACGCACGAATCCGATACGCCGCCGGTGCGGTCGGCCGCGCGGGCGCACGTCGAGCCCGCGCACCTCGACACCGCGCTCGCGCTCGAGCAGAAGCTACGCGCGCGGCGCCGCTGAGGCCGACTCGGCGCCTTCGCCCTGCACCGCGAGCGCGAGCACTTGCGCCGGATGCAACGCGGTACGGCCGGTGCACTGCACGATCTGCTCGCGGCAGCTGAAGCCGGCCGCGATGACGAGCTCGTCGGCGCCGGCTTCGCGCACGCGCGGCAGCAGCGCCTGCTCGCCGATCGCCAGCGAGACGTCGTATTTCGCGCGCTCGAACCCGAACGCGCCTGCCATGCCGCAGCAGCCGGAATCGAGCACTTCGCCGGTCAATCCCGCGCGCGACAGGAGTGTCTCGCCGGTGCGCTTGCCGGTCAGCGCCTTGCGGTTGCAGTGCGCGTGAAGCACGGCGCGACGATCGAGCGGCGGAGGATGGAAGTGCGGCGCCCGCCGGTCGAGGAACTCGTCGAAGAAGTAGGTCTGCGACGACAGCCGCATCGCGCGCTCGTCATCGGGCAGGAGATTGAGGAGCTCGTCGCGGAACACGGCGGCGCACGCCGGCTCGAGCACGACGATGGGCACGCCGGCGTCGATGTCGGGGCCGAGCGCGGCGAGTATCGTGCGCAGGTACGATCGCGCGCTCGCGAGGAAGCCGAACTCGTACAACGGGCGTCCGCAGCACAGGTGCCGCTCGGGCACGCGCACGCGCCATCCCGCCGCCTTGAGCACCGTGACGGCCGCATGCGCGACCTCGGGATGGAAGTAGTTGTTGAACGTGTCGGGCCAGAGCAGGAGCTCGGGACGCGCGTCGCCGTCCGCGGCTCGACCGCGGAAACCCGCGACGAACGAGCGCGACGCGAGCCGCGGCAGGCGGCGCTGCGGCGCGACCCCCAGCAGGCGCTTCGCGATGCCGGCCGTGATCGCACCCTGGGAGAGCGCGTTGAAGAGCGACGGCGCGTGCGTCGCGACTCGCGCCCAGCGATCGAGATAGCCGAAAGCGTAGCCGCGCAGCGGCCGCATACGGCCCTCGTAATAGCGCGCGAAGAACTCCGCCCGGTAAGTCGCCATGTCGACGTGCACGGGACAGTCGCCCTTGCAGCCCTTGCACGACAGGCACAGGTCGAGCGCCTCCTTGACCGCGGGCTCGCGAAAGCCGCCGCGCAGGACCTCGCCCGCCATCATCTCGAACAGCAGCCGCGAGCGGCCGCGCGTCGAGTGCATCTCCTCGCGCGTGGCGCGGTAGCTCGGGCACATCGTGTCGCCGTGGTGCTGCCGGCAGTTGCCGATGCCGACGCAGCGCAGGATCGCGCGGTTGAACCGCCCGCTGTCCTTGGGATAGCGGAAGTACGTGTCGACGACCTTGGGGTTGTAGCGCGTGCCGAGGCGCAGGTTGTCGACGGGGCGCCACGCATCGACGATCTTGCCGGGATTCATCCGCCCGTCCGGGTCCCAGATCGTCTTGAAGTCGCGAAACGCGCCGACCAGGCGATCGCCGAACATGCGCGGCAGGAACTCGGCCTTGGACTGGCCGTCGCCGTGCTCGCCGGAGAACGATCCGCCGTAGCGCACGACGAGGTCGGCGGCATCGGAGAGGAACGCGTGGAAGCGCTCGATGCCCGCGCGCGTCTCGAGATCGAAGTCGATGCGGGTGTGCACGCAGCCGTCGCCGAAATGGCCGTACAGGTCGCCCTGGTAGTGATGGCGCTCGAGCAGCGCGCGAAAGTCGCGCAGATAGGCGCCGAGCTTCTCGGGTGCGACGGCCGCGTCCTCCCAGCCTTCCCAGGTGATGCGCTTGTTCGGCACGTGCGCGGTCGCGCCGAGGCCCGATTCGCGCACCGTCCACAGCATGCGCTCCTCGTGCGGATCGTCGAAGAGCTTCATGCTCGGCGGTTGCGGCACCTTGCGCAGCGCGTCCATGCACGCGCGCGCTTTCGCATCGGCCTCGTCCTTGTCGGCGCCGCCGAATTCCGCCATGAGCCAACCCTTGCCCGAGGGCAGCAGCTTCACGTCCTCGGGATGCAGCCCGATCGCCTTCATGTCGTCGATCAACCGGTCGTCGATGCCCTCGAGGCCGATCGGCCCGTGGGCGAGCACGTCGCACACGTGGTCGCCGGCGCTGTACACGTCGGGATAGCCCAGCACCAGCAGCGAGCGCGCCGGCGGACTGTCGACGAGACGCACGGTGGCTCCGAGGAGGAACACGCACGTGCCCTCGGTGCCGACGAGCGCACGCGCGACATTGAAGCCGTTCTCCGGCAATAGCTGGTCGAGGTTGTAGCCGGACACGCGGCGGGGAATGCGTGGATAGCGCGACCGCACCTCGTCGGCATGCAGGTCGATGAGCGCCTTCAGCCGTCGATGGATCTCCGCGGCGCGCCCGCCCGCCGCCTCGATCCGCGCCAGTTCAGCGTCACTGGCCGGGCCGACCGTCATGCGCACGCCGTCGTAGGTGAGCACGTCGAGCGACTCGACGTTGTCCACCGTCTTGCCCCCCATCACCGAATGCACGCCGCACGAGTTGTTGCCGATCATCCCGCCGAGCGTGTTGTGCGTGTGCGTGGAAGGATCCGGCGCGAACGTCAGGTGATGCTGCTCGGCGGCGTCGCGCAGCTGGTCGAGCACGACACCGGGCTCGACGCGCGCGCGGTGCGCGAGCGGATCGAGGTCGACGATGCGGTTCAGGTATTTCGAGCAATCCACGACGACCGCGACGTTGCAGCATTGCCCGGCGAGACTCGTGCCGCCACCGCGTGGCAGCACGGGTACGTGATGGCGCCGGCACGCCGCGACGGTCGCCACGACGTCGTCGATGGTGCGCGGGATGACCACCCCGATCGGCACCTGACGGTAGTTGGACGCGTCGGTGGCGTAGAGCGCGCGGCTCCCCGCATCGAAGCGCACTTCCCCTTCGACGCTGCGACGAAGCTCCGCGGCCAGCGCGGAAGCGCCATCGTGCGTGCGCGATCCCACGAATGCCGGCACGATCAGGCTCACCGGCTACACCGCGTAGCGCGCGGCGTCGGCGCGCTTGAACATGAGGCCGAGGCCCGGCCGCGTGCGATCCGGCGACACCATGCCGTCGCGCGCGCGCGCGGCGCCGTCGAACAGCATCTGCTCGATGCGCACGTGATCGAAGAAATACTCGAGATGCCGAACCGGTGTCGCCGCGCAGCACGCGTGCACGTGCAGCGACGGCGCGCAGTGGCTCGAAAGCGGCACCTGGAACGCTTCGCACAGCGCGGCGGCGCGCATGAAGCCCGTGACCCCCGCGCAGCGCGTGGCGTCGGCCTGCAGCACGTCGACGGCACCCGCCTCGAGCATCGCGCGGAAGTACCAGGCGTCGTAGCCGTATTCCCCCGCCGTGATATCCATGCGCGCGGGCGCGCGGTCGCGCAGGAGGCGCAGGCCGGCGAGGTCATCGCTCGTCACCGGCTCCTCGAACCAGCTCACGCCGAGCGCGGCGAATTCGTCCGCCATCGCGAGCGCCTGCTTGCGGCTGTAGCCGCCGTTCGCATCGACGAACAGGGTCGCCGCGCCGATGGCCTCGCGTGCCGCGCGAACGCGTGCGGGGTCCGCCTGCGCGGAGCGCCCGACCTTCATCTTCACCCGGCCGATGCCCTCGTCGACCCAGCCGCGCAGCTGCGCCGTGAGCTCCTGCATCGAGTACGACGTGAAGCCGCCGCTCCCGTACACGGGCACGGACGAGCGCGCGTCGCCGAGCAGGCCGACCAGCGGGACGTCGAGGATCTGGCCCTTGAGGTCCCAGAGCGCGTTGTCGACGGCGCTGATCGCCATCGACGCGACGCCGGGCCGCCCGAGGTTGCGGATCTCGCGCACCATGACGTTCCAGCAGTCGGTGGTCGCGAGCGCGTCGCGGCCGACCACGAGCGCTGCCAGTCTGTCGTGAACGAGCGTCGCCGTGGCCGTATCCGCGTAGCTGTAGCCGAGGCCTTTCCAGTCCCCGGCGCGCGCTTCAGCGACCACCAGCGTCGTCGCGCGCCATTCGAGCGTGCCATCCGATTCGGGCGTCGCCGTCGGAATCGTGTACGCCGCGACGTCGACCGCGGCGATGGGGACCTGCGGCCGCGCCATCTATGCGAACACTTGCTTCAGCGTCGCCTTCACCACGTCGACGGAGTCGGGGTCGCCTTTCATGAGCGATTCCATGAACGCGCGCATCTGCTTCATCGTCACGTTGGGCGAGAGCGGCGGCACGTCGGGGTCGGTGCGGAAGTCGAGCACGCAGGGCCGGTCGCTCGCGAGCGCCTCGTCCCAGGCCGCCCCGATGCGCTCCGGCTTGTCGACCGAGATGCCGCGAAGCCCGATCAGCTCGGCGAACTTCGCGAACGGAACGTACGGCAGGTCCTGCGACGCCGAGAACTTGGGGTCGCCCGCCATCGCGCGCTGCTCCCACGTGACCTGGTTGAGATCGCCGTTGTTGAGCACCATGACCACGAGCCGCGGATCGGACCATTGATGCCGGTATTTGGCGATGGTGATGAGCTCCGCCATGCCGTTCATCTGCATCGCGCCGTCACCGACCATGGCGATGACGGGCCGAGCGGGATACGCGAACTTCGCGGCAATGGAATACGGGACCGCCGGTCCCATCGTCGCCAGACCGCCGGACAGCGAGGCCATCATGCCGCGACGCAGCTTGACGTCGCGCGCGTACCAGTCGGTGCCGGAGCCGCTGTCGGCGGTGAGGATGGCGCCGTCGGGCAGGCGCCGCGACAGCTCCCAGAAGACGAGCTGCGGATTGATCGGGTTCGCCGCGACGTGGGCGCGCTTGTCGAGCGTCTCCCACCAGTCGCGCACGTCCTTCACGATGCCGTCGCGCCAGTCTCCGGGCTCCTTCTGCTCGAGCATGGGCAGCAGCAACGCGAGGGTCGCCGCGCTGTCGCCGACGAGATTCACCTCCATCGGATAGCGCAGACTGATCATGCGCGGATCGATGTCGATCTGCACGCCGCGCGCCTTGCCTTCCTCCGGCAGGAACTCGGAGTACGGGAACCCCGAGCCGACCATCAGCAGCGTGTCGCACTCGATCATCATGCGATAGCTCGGGCGCGTGCCGAGGAGGCCGATCGAGCCCGTCACGAAGGGCAGCTCGTCGGGCACGGCGGCCTTGCCGAGCAGCGCCTTCGCGACGCCCGCCTGCAGCCGTTCGGCCACCGCGATGATCTCGTCGGTCGCGTGCAGGGCGCCGGCACCGACCAGCATCGCGACGCGCTTGCCGGCGTTCAGCACCTCCGCGGCGCGCTGCAGCACGTCCTGCGTGGGAACCGGTACGGGATTCGCGTAGCCCATCCCCGAATGCACCGTGCCATGCTCGCGCGGCGGACGCTGCGCCTCCATCTCCTGCACGTCGTTGGGAATGATGATGCACGTCGGCGCACGCAGCGCGGCAGCGGTGCGCATCGCGCTGTCCAGCACGTGCCGCATCTGCGCCGGCGTGGTGACCATCTGCACGTACTCGTGCGCGACGTCCTTGAACAGCGAGCCGAGATCGACTTCCTGCTGATAGTGCCCGCCGAGCGCGGCACGACGCTGCTGACCGACGATCGCAACGACGGGCTGGTGATCGAGCAGCGCGTCGTACAGGCCGTTCAGCAGGTGGATGGCGCCGGGGCCCGAGGTCGCGAGGCACACGCCGACCTGCCCCGTGAACTTCGCGTGCGCGGTCGCCATGAACGCCGCCATTTCCTCGTGCCTCGCCTGCACGAAGAACGGACGATCGCCCGCACGACCGAGCGCGCCCATGATGCCGTTGATGCCGTCGCCGGGATAACCGAAGATGCGCTCGACGCCCCACTGCGCGAGTCGCTGCACCAGGAAATCGCTGACCGTGTGCGCCATCGGGATTGCCTCCGCCGGAAGAAGGTCGCGTCCCGGCAGCCACGACGGCTTGCGGGCCTGTGGGGCAACGGCCGTGCCGATGTGAGGATTACGCGCGTGCGAAAGTTCCCGCCGGGCAGCGTAGCGGTGCTGGCTTGCAAATTGCCGTCACGACAGCGCGCTGAGCGATATGCGGACGTTGCTCGCACATATCCCGTTGGATTCGCGCTCTGGCAGGCGGTGTTCACGGCGTTGCGAACGCATGCCGCACAACGGCAAGAATTTCCGACACATTGAAAATGTTGGGCGACCGCGTTACCAAATCGCGCCGTGCGCGACCGGCGGGGACGGCACGCAAGCTGGCCGCGCCGCGCATGCGAGCGCGTGAGCGCGTCGCGCTCCGCATGCCGCCCGAGACTCGTTACCGCGCGATGCTCGCGGTGCTGATGCAGTTTCGCCAGCTCATCGCGTCGATGCACCGTCACTACCGGCGCGTCGAACGCGCGTGCGGCGTGAGCGGCGCCTACGTGTGGGCGATGGAGCAGCTCGCCATGTCGCCGGGCCTCAAGGTCGGCGAGCTCGCGCGCGAGCTCGCGGTTCACCAGTCGACGGCCAGCAACATGGTGGAAGGGCTCGTCCAGGAAGGGCTGGTCGAGCGGCGCAGGGCGAGCAGCGACCAGCGCAACGTGCATCTGTACCTGACGGCCCGCGGGCGCGCCGTGATGCGCAAGGCGCCCGAGCCGCATCGCGGGGCGCTGCAGGACGCGCTCATGAACCTTCCACCGGCGCGCCTGCGCGCGCTGCATGCCGACCTCGACTGGGTCATCGCCCGCATGGCGATGCGCGAGCGCGTCGACGGCGACATGGTTCTGGCCAACCTGGTCGGCGGCCGGCGCCGCTGACCGCGCACCGCTCGCGTTCCCGGCACGATGACTGCTTGCATGCTCGCCGTGCCGGTCTTCACGGCCAATATATTGGTGCAAATGTAATCGTCGCACATCATGGCGCAGGTCTTTTCACGCCGCTTCGTGCTGCTGATCCGGCTGGGCCTGCTCGCCGCGCTGCTCGCGGTCGTCGCCGGGGCGACGGCGTACCGCACCCTGGCTCGTGCCGACGCCCCTGAGGACGCGCCCATCCGCCAGCCGATCCCGTTCAGCCACCAGCACCATGTCCGCGACGACGGCATCGATTGCCGCTATTGCCATGCATCGGTGGAGACGTCGTCGTTTGCCGGCATTCCGCCGCTTTCGACCTGCATGACGTGTCATTCGCAGCTGTTCACCGACGCGCCGATGCTGGAGCCGTTGCGCCGCGCGTACGCCGGCGCGACGACGCTGGCCTGGAACCGCGTCCACGACCTGCCCGACTTCGTCTACTTCGATCATTCCATCCACGTCGCCAAGGGCGTGGGATGCACGACATGCCACGGCGCGATCGATCGCATGCCGCTCACGCGCCGCGTCGCATCGCTCTACATGGAATGGTGCCTGGAATGCCACCGCGCGCCGGAGCGCTACCTGCGTCCGCACGATCGCGTGTTCGACGTCGACTGGCGCCCGCCCGCCGATCAGCTCGCGCAGGGCGCCGCGCTGCGGCGTCAGTACGGCTTGCGCACGACGCGCGAGCTCACCGACTGCTCGACGTGTCACCGATGAGCCGCGACCCGAACGACACCGACCGCGCGGCGCACCTGCGCTTCTGGCGCAGCGTTGAGGAGGCGCAGGGCGAGGTCGATCCATCCGCCGACACCATCGGTCTGCCCACCGGCAGGCGCGACTTCATGCGCCTCATGGGCGCGTCGATCGCGCTTGCCGGCCTCGCCGGATGTTCGCGTCCCCCGCTCGAGCGGATCGTGCCGTTTCGCGACGGCCCGCAGCAGCAGACGTACGGCAAGCCGATCTTCTACGCCTCCGCGATCGCACGAGACGGATACGGCGCGGGCGTGCTGGTCGAGTGCAACATGGGACGGCCCACCAAGATCGAGGGCAATCCGCTCCATCCGGCGAGCCTGGGCGCTACCGACGTCTTCTCGCAGGCGGCCGTGCTCGAGCTGTGGGATCCCGATCGATCGCAGACCGTTCGCGCAGGCGGCGCGATCGCGACGTGGGACGCGAGCATCGCAGCGTTGCAGGGACGGCTCCGCGCGCGGCCGCGCGGCGCGGGCGTGCGGCTGCTGACCGAGACGGTCACGTCGCCTTCGCTGCACGCCGCCATTCGAGCGCTCCTCGGGCGCTATCCCGAGGCGCGCTGGCACCAATGGCAGCCGGTCAACCGCGACAACGCGTACGCGGGCGCACGCCTCGCGTACGGCACGCCGCTCGACACCACGTATCGGTTCGACCGCGCACGCGTGATCCTGTCGCTCGACGCCGACTTCCTCGACGCGATGCCGGGCTGCGTGCGTTACGCGCACGACTTCGCGAGCACGCGCGCCGCGCACGCGCCCGCGGAGCGTCGCAGCCGCCTGTACGTCGTCGAAAGCACACCGAGCCTGACCGGCGCGGCCGCGGATCACCGCGTGCCCCTGCGGGCACGCGACGTGCCCGCCGCCGCGCAAGCCATTGCCCATGCCCTCGGCGCAGCGTCCGACGGCCCTGCGACAGCGCCCGTGCCGGCCGAATGGCTGCAGGCCGTCGTCGCCGATCTCTCGCAAAGTCGCGGCGGATGCATCGTCATCGCCGGCGAGCGCCAACCGCCGCACGTGCACGCCCTGGCCCACGCGATGAACGAGCACCTGGGCAACGTCGGTGGCACCGTGGTGCACCTGCCCGCGGCCGCCGCCGAAGTCGTCGACTGCACGGCGTCGCTGCGCGAGCTCGCGCGCGACATGCACGCCGGCATCGTCGACACGCTGCTCGTCCTCGATGCCAATCCGGTTCACACCGCGCCCGCGGACCTCGGCTTTTCCGATGCGCTCACGCGGGTGCCGTTCAAGCTGCACCTCGGCCTCTACGAGGACGAGACCGCCGCGGCGAGCGACTGGCACGTGCCCGCTGCGCACGCGCTCGAGTCGTGGGGCGACGTGGTGGCGTTCGACGGCACCTGCACGCTGCAGCAGCCGTGCATCGCGCCGTTGTACGGAGGCCGCACGCCGCTCGAGCTGATCGCGGTGGCGACGGGCGACGCGCAAGCCGACGCGCGAACGCTGCTGACGCGGTATTGGTCTGGCCGGCAGCCGCAGGATTTCGATGCATTCTTCGACGACGCGCTGCGCCGCGGCGTGGTGCCGGGCACCGCGTCGGCGCCGCAGCGTCCGGCGTTGCGACCGTTCGACGTGCCACCGTCCACGACACCGCCGGGCGCGTCGCTCGAGCTCGTGCTCACGACCGATCCGCGCACGGGCGACGGACGCCACGCCAACAACGCCTGGCTGCAGGAGCTTCCCAAGCCGCTGACGCAGCTCACCTGGGACAACGCCGCGCTGGTCTCGCCGGCGCTCGCGCAGCGGCTCGGCCTCGTGAACGAAGACGTGGTATCGCTTCGCGTCGCGGATCGCAGCCTCGACGCGCCCGTCTGGATCACGCCCGGGATGCCCGACGGCTGCGTCTCGCTGTCGCTCGGCTACGGCCGCACGCGCGCCGGCACCGTGGGCTCCGGCCGCGGCGCGAATGCGTACGCGCTGCGCACGGTCGACGCGCCCTGGTTCGTGCCCGGCGTGTCCCTCGTGCGCACCGGGCGGCGTTACGCGCTCGCATCGGCGCAGACGCACGGACGCATGGAAGGCCGCGACATCGTGCGCATGGTGTCGGTGGCCCAGGCGGCCGCCTGCACGGCGCAGGCCTGCGGCACGCCGGGCTACCGCGACCAGCGCACGCTGTACGACTCGCCGCCTTTCGGGCCGTACGCGTGGGCGATGAGCATCGACCTGTCGAGCTGCATCGGCTGCGCCGCCTGCACGATCGCCTGCCAGGCCGAGAACAACATTCCCGTCGTCGGCAAGGAAGAGGTGCGCCGCGGCCGCGAGATGCACTGGATCCGCGTGGACCGCTACCACGAGGGCAGCGTGCAGAACCCGCGGACCGTGTTCCAGCCCGTGCCGTGCATGCAATGCGAGCACGCACCGTGCGAAGTGGTGTGCCCGGTCGAGGCATCGGTGCACGACGCGCAGGGCATCAACGTGCAGGTCTACAACCGCTGTGTGGGCACGCGGTTCTGCTCGAACAATTGCCCGTACAAGGTGCGCCGGTTCAATTTCCTCCAGTACTCGAAGGACGTGCCGTCGCTCGACGCGCAGCGCAATCCCGAGGTGTCGGTACGCATGCGCGGCGTGATGGAGAAGTGCAACTATTGCCTGCAGCGCATCACCACCGCCCGCATCGCGGCCGATCGCGAGGGACGCTCGCTGCGCGACGGCGAGGTGGTCACGGCGTGCCAGGCGGTCTGCCCCACGCGCGCGATCGTGTTCGGGAACCTGAACGATCCGCAGAGCGAGGTCAACCGGCGCAAGAATTCGCCGCTCGACTACGCCCTGCTGGCCGAGCTCAACACGCGTCCGCGCACGACGTATCTTGCGCGTGTCACCAACGAGCGCCATGGCGCCTGAAGCCGCTCTCGCGGGCGACGCGCCCGGTCCCCGCTATTCGGGCGCTGTCATCACCGACCGCATCGCGGGCATCGTCCTCGCGCGCCCCACGCATTGGGGCTTCCTGGCCGGCCTCGGCGTGTCGGCTGCGTTCACGGTGCTGTTCCTCGTGGCCGTCGGCTACCTGTTCGCGGTCGGCGTCGGCATCTGGGGCATCGACCAGCCGGTCGCCTGGGCTTTCGCCATCACCAACTTCGTGTGGTGGGTGGGCATCGGGCACGCGGGCACGTTCATCTCCGCCTTCCTGCTGCTGCTGCGCCAGCACTGGCGCACGTCGATCAACCGGTTCGCCGAAGCCATGACGATCTTTGCCGTGGCGATGGCGGGATTGATGCCCATTCTGCATCTGGGCCGTCCGTGGTTCTTCTACTGGCTCGCGCCTTATCCCGACGTGATGAACGTGTGGCCGCAATGGCGCAGCCCGCTGGTATGGGACATCTTCGCCATCGGCACCTACATCATCGTGTCGATCGTGTTCTGGTACATGGGCCTCTTGCCCGACCTCGCGACGCTGCGCGACCGCGCACGCACGCGCGGCAAGCAGATCGCGTACGGCGTCTTCGCGCTGGGCTGGCGCGGCGAAGCGCGCCACTGGCATCGCTACGAGACCGCGTACCTGCTCCTCGCGGGCCTCGCGACGCCGCTCGTCATCTCGGTGCACAGCGTGGTATCGCTCGACTTCTCGTTCGGCCTCGTTCCCGGCTGGCATTCGACCATCTTCCCGCCCTACTTCGTCGCCGGCGCCCTTTACTCCGGCTTCGCCATGGCGCTGGTGCTGGCGGTGCCGCTGCGCGCGGCGTTCGGGCTGCGCGACTTCATCACCGAGCGGCATCTCGCCAAGATGGGCACGCTGATGCTCGTCACCGGCCTGCTGGTCGCCTACAGCTATGGCGTGGAGGTGTTCAGCGCCTACTTCGGCGGCGACGCGCACGAGATCGCCATCATGGAAGACCGCTACACCGGCGCTTACGCCCCGGTCGCGTGGGCCGTGATCCTGTGCAACGTGGTGATTCCGCAGGCGCTGTGGCTGGGATGGGTACGACGCAGCGCGCTCGCCCTCTTCGCGCTCGGCCTCGTCGTGCTGGTCGGCATGTGGCTCGAGCGCTTCCTGATCATCGTGCAGAGCCTTGCGCACGACTTCCTGCCGTCGTCGTGGCACCTCTTCGTGCCGACCTTCTGGGACCTCGCGACGCTGGCGGGATCGATCGGCGCGTTCGCGCTGATGTTCCTGCTGTTCCTGCGCTTCCTGCCGGCGATCTCCATGGCCGAGCTGCGCAAGGAAGCGCATCACGAGCCGATGCATCAATGACGAAGCAGGATCCTCGCCAGGTGTTCGCGCTGATGGCCGAGTTCGCCGGCCCCGCCGCGCTGATGGACGCCGCGCGCGCGTGCCGCGCGCGCTATCGCGACATCGATGCGTACACGCCTTATCCCATCGAGGGGCTCGCCGAGGTGCTCGGGTTTCGCCGCAACGGCGTGCCGTTCTGGACGCTGGTCGGCGGCATCGCGGGCGGCGGGGGCGCCTACTTCCTGCAGTGGTACAGCGCGGTGATCGACTATCCCATCAACTCGGGTGGGCGGCCGCTCCACAGCTGGCCCGCGTTCATACCGCCCACGTTCGAGCTCACCGTGCTGGGCGCGTGCCTCGCGGCGTTCCTCGCCATGCTGCTGCTGAACGGCTTGCCGCGATTGAATCATCCGATCTTCGAGGCGCCGGACTTCGACCTCGCGACGCGCAACCGCTTCTTCCTCGCGATCCGCGCCACGGCGCCGGGTTTCGACGTCGACGAGGCGCGCGCACTGCTTGCGGGCCTGCATCCCATGCGCATCGTCGAGGTGCCGGCATGAGCGGCACGAATCGCCGCTACGGGAGTCAAGCCGCCAAGTGCGCCGGCATCGTCGCGGTGCTGCTCGCCCTCGCGGGATGCGAGCAGACGTTTCGCAACATGTACGACCAGGCGAAGTACAAGCCCCTCGCGCCGAGCGCGATGTGGGCCGACGGACGTGCGTCGCGGCCAGCGGTGGACGGGTCGGTGTCGCATGCGGCCGGCACGTTCGCAGGCTCGAGCAGCGGACGGCTTGCGCTGACCACGCCCGCGCCGGTGGTGCCGCCGATCGCTTCGGTGCGTGACGACCTGCGTCCGCAGGGGGCCGACGTCGGCACGTTGCGCATGCCGCCCATCACGCTCGCGCTGCTGCAACGCGGGCAGGAGCGCTTCGACATCTACTGCGCGCCCTGCCACAGCGTGGCGGGCGACGGCGACGGCTTCATCGCCCGGCGCGGCTTTCCGCATCCGCCCTCGTACCACACCGATGCGCTGCGCGCGGCAGGCGACGCGCACTTCTATGCCGTGATCACCGACGGCTACGGCGCGATGTATTCGTACGCGAGCAGGCTGACGCCCGAGGATCGCATGGCGGTCGTGGCGTACATCCGCGCCCTTCAACTGAGCCAGCACGCGTCCCTCGACGACGTGCCGCCGGACCAGCGGGCGGCGCTGGAGGCGCGCCGATGAGCGCACCCCGCGATTTCCGAGCGGCGCGCCGCGGGTTGGCCGTTGCAGGGGTCGTTGGTCTCGTCGCGTGCGCAGTGGGCGCGTGGCTCGACAGCGGGGCGTTCTTCCGCGCCTGGCTCGTGTCGTGGCTGTTCCTGCTCGGCATCGCGCTCGCGAGCATGGCGCAGGTGATGATCCACGAGCTCACCGGTGGCGATTGGGGCCGCGTGCTGCGTCCGCCGCTCGAGGCGGCCACGGCGACGCTGCCGCTCATCGCATTGCTCGCCGTGCCGCTGGCGTTCGGGCTTCCATCGCTCTTCGCGTGGGCCAGGCCGGATGCCGTCGCCGCGAGCGAAACGTTGCAAGCGCAGCGCTGGTATCTGTCGCCCGCGTTCTTCATCCTGCGCAACGCCGCGTTCCTGCTCGTGTGGACGGTGCTCGGCGTGGCGTGCCTGCGTGCCGTGCGATCGGATCGCGTGCGCGGCCGGCGCATCGCGGTCGCGGGCCTCCTCGTCTATCTCTGCACCGTCACGCTGGCGGCGTTCGACTGGATCGCATCGCTCGTCCCCGGGTTCTACTCGACCGCGATCGGGATACGGCTCGGCACGGCGCAGTTCCTGGGATCGCTCGCATTCGCCGTCGCGCTGCTCGTCGCGCGCACGCGTACGCACGCCACGCCACCGCGGCGCGACTTCCAGGACTTCGGCAACCTGCTGCTCACCTACGCCATGATGTGGGCGTACATCGCGTTCACGCAGTACCTCATCGTGTGGGGCGAGGACCTTCCGGTGGAGACCAGCTGGTTCTGGCCGCGCGCCACCACGAGCTGGCGCACGCTGATCATCGTCGTCGTGGCGCTGGAGTTCGCGCTGCCCGTGATCGCCATGCTGTTCCGCGCCGTGAAGCGCTCGCCGCGCGCGATGGGCGTGCTCTGTGCCCTGGTCCTCGCGGGCAACTGGCTCGATACCTTTTGGCTCGTCACGCCTTCGCTCGAGTCCGGCGGCTTCACGCTCACCTGGATCGACGTTGCGGCGCTGATCGGCATGTGCGCGTCGTGGCTTGCCGCGCTGCTGTGGATCCTCGAGCGCCTGCCGTCGTACGAGCCCGCTTCAACCATCGTGGCCGCTCATGGCTGAGACGCACGCCCCGCCCCTGCACGAGCCGGACGTTCCGCGGACGCGCGTTCTGGCGTGGGGCGGCGGGGCGATTCTCGCGACGGTCGTCATCGCCGTGCTGGTCGCGTTCTTCATCGTGCACGGCCTGACACCGCCCCCCGTCGTGTCGACCCGGCCCGTGACACCGGCCTCCGAGCCGCCGTTGCAGGCCACTCCGGAGCGCGACTTTCCGTCGTTCCACCGCGAGAAGCAGCAGCTGCTGCACGAATATGGGTGGGTCGACCGCGCGCACGGCGTCGTGCGCATTCCGATCGAGCGGGCCATGGCGGTGCTGGTCCAGCGCAAGGGGACGCCGTGAGGTGCAGCGCAGTCGCCTTGGCGTTCGCCGCCGCGCTCGCCGCGGCGCCCCCGGCGCTCGCGTTGCCGCCGCGCGTGCTGCACAGCGTGGACGCGGCGCCGCTTGCGGGCGCATCGCTGCCGGCCAACGCGACGTTTCGTGACCAGCGCGGCCGCGTTGTAACGCTCGGCGATTATTTCGGCGCGCGCCCGTCGATCGTCGTGCTGGGCTGGTACGGCTGCTCGAACCTGTGCAGCATGGTGCTGCAAGGCGTGAGACAGGCACTGTCGGATGCGACGCTCGAGCCCGGCGCCGATGCCGACGTGGTCGTGATCAGCATCGACGCCCGTGAAGGCGTCGCGGAGGCGCGCGCACGCGCGACACAGGTGCTGGGCGACGCCGACACGCGGGGCTGGCACTTCCTCACCGGCCATCAGGCCGACATCGACGCGGTGTCTCGCGCGCTCGCGTATCGCGACGCGTACGACGGCAAGACGCGCCAGTTCGCCCATGCAGCCGGCATCGCCGTCGTGGATCGCAGCGGGCGCGTCGCCTCGACGCTGCCCGGCATCGTGTTCCCGCCCGCCACGCTTCGCGCCTCGCTCGCAGCCACGGCACCGCGATCGACGTCGCACCTGCCGTGGATGCTGTGCTTCGGCGACGACGCGGAGCATGGCCTGTACACGCGGGCGACGACCCTCGCCATGCGCGCGACCGGCCTCGCGGGCGTCGGCCTCCTCGTGGGGTTCGTGCTGCTTGCGCACCGGCGCAACCAACGACGCGAGGCCGGGCCATGACGCTGCTGCCGTTGCCGCCGTCGGCGTCGACGATGGCCCCGCGCGTCGATGCGCTGTTCTATGCCATCACGGCAACCACAGTGGCGGTCGCCATTGCGGTCTTCGTCGCGCTGATCTACTTCGGCGTGCGCTATCGCGCCGGCAATCCGGTGCCGCGGCACGAGGACATCGCCGAGGCGCAGCGCCGGGCGCGGATCCGCGTCGAGCTCGCGTGGACGCTCATTCCGCTGTTCCTGTTCCTGTGCGCGTTCGCGTGGGCGGCGCGCCTGTACGTCGACCGCGGCACGCCGCCCGCGGGTGCGATGGCCATCGACGTCGTCGCCAAGCAGTGGATGTGGGAATTCCAGCACGCGGACGGCCGTCGCGAGATCAACGAGCTCCATGTGCCGCGCGGCCAGCCGGTCAACCTCGTCATGACGTCGCAGGACGTCATCCACAGCCTTTTCGTCCCGGCATTTCGCGTGAAGCAGGACGTCCTGCCCGGGCGCTACACCGACCTCTGGTTCACCGCGACCGAGGCGGGACGCTACCACCTGTTCTGCGCCGAATACTGCGGCACCGATCACGCAGGCATGGGCAGCGGCGACGTGGTCGTGATGGAGCCGGCGGAGTTCGAGCGCTGGCTCGCATCCGGGGCGCGCGCACCCAGCGCCGCCATGCGCGGCGAGGCGCTGTTTCGCGCGCTCGGCTGCAGCGGCTGCCATGGCGCGAACGCCGCGGTCCACGCGCCGAACCTCGCGGGCCTGTACGGCAAGCCCGTGCCGCTGTCCGACGGCAGCACGACGGTGGCCGACGAGCGCTACCTGCACGATTCCATCCTGCAGCCGCACAAGGAGATCGCCGCGGGGTATGCGCCGATCATGCCGTCGTTCGCCGGCCGCATCGGCGAGGACGACGTGTTCGACCTGATCGCCTACATCCGCAGCCTTGCGCCGGCCACGGAGCGACCGCGATGACACCCTCCGATCTCGTTGCGCCCGTGCCTTCCGGCGCGCCGCCCGAAGCGCGCCCGGCCCTGCCGCACAGCTACCTCACCGAAGGCACGACGCTGCGCTCGTGGCTCACGACGACTGACCACAAGCGCATCGCCATCCTGTACGCGGTTTCGATCACGGTGTTCTTCTTCATCGGCGGCGCCGCGGCCACGTTCATGCGCCTCGAGCTCGCCACGCCCGCCGGCGACGTGGTCTCGGCGGAGACGTACAACAAGCTCTTCACCATGCACGGCGTGATCATGGTCTGGTTCTTCCTGATCCCGTCGATTCCCGCGACGCTGGGCAATTTCCTCGTGCCGCTGATGATCGGCGCGCGCGACCTCGCGTTCCCGCGGCTCAACCTCGCGAGCTGGTACCTGTACGTCGGTGGCGCGACGTTCACGATCATCGCCATGATCGCGGGCGGCGTGGATACCGGATGGACGTTCTATGCGCCGTTCTCGACGCTGTTCTCCAACACGCACGTGATCTACGTGCTGGCGGGCGTATTCGTGGTCGGATTCTCGTCCATCCTCACGGGACTCAACTTCATCGTCACGATCCATACCATGCGTGCCCCCGGCGTGCACTGGTTCCGCCTGCCGCTCTTCGTCTGGGCGCAATACGCGACCTCCGCGATCCTCGTGCTCGCCACGCCGGTGCTCGCGATGACGCTGATACTCCTCGCGCTGGAGCGCATCGCCGGCATCGGCATCTTCGACCCGGCGCTCGGCGGCGATCCGCTCCTGTTCCAGCACCTCTTCTGGTTCTACTCGCATCCGGCGGTGTATGTCATGGTGCTGCCCGCGATGGGCGTGGTGAGCGAGATCTTCGCCTGCTTCTCGCGCAACCCCATCTTCGGATACCGGACGATGGCGTACGCGATCATCGCCATCGCGGTGATCGGCTTCCTGGTCTGGGGGCATCACATGTTCGTCTCCGGGCAATCGATGTACGCCGGCGTCGCGTTCTCGCTGCTGTCGTTCCTCGTCGCCATTCCATCCGCGGTGAAGGTCTTCAACTGGACCGCGACGCTGTGGCATGGCCGCATCCGCTACGACGCGCCCATGCTCTACGCGCTCGGGTTCGTGGGCCTGTTCACGATCGGGGGCATGACGGGACTCTTCCTCGCCGCGCTCGCGCTCGACGTCCACCTCACCGATACCTATTTCGTGATCGCGCACTTCCACTACATCATGGTCGGCGGCAGCGTGTCGGCGTATCTCGGCGGGATCCACTTCTGGTGGCCGAAGATCACGGGCCGTCTCTACTCCGACCGCTGGGCCCGGTTCGCCGCGATCCTGCTCTTCCTGGGGTTCAACTTCACGTTCTTCCCGCAGTACCTGCTGGGGATCGAAGGCATGCCGCGGCGCTATCACGCGTATCCGCCGGAATTCCAGACACTCAATGTGCTGTCCTCGGCGGGCGCGGTGATCCTCGCGCTCGGCTACCTCCTGCCGCTCATCTATCTCGGCTGGTCGCTGTTCCGCGGCCGTCCCGCCCCCGCGAACCCCTGGAACGCCACCGGCCTCGAGTGGAGGACGTCGTCGCCTCCGCCGGAGAACAACTTCGACGTGCGCCCTGAAATGACCGAGCCGCCGTACGCGTATCGCGAGGCTCGCCTCGGGCGCGACATCGTCGAGGCGCGCGAGGGCACGCAGTGAGCGCGGGCGCGATCGCCACCGATGCGCCGCGCGGCGAGCCGCCGCTGCCCGTCGCGCACCAGTTCGACGACGCGGCGCAGCAGGCCGACGCGGCGTCGCTCGGCATGTGGCTGTTCCTCGCCACCGAGATCCTGTTCTTCGGCGTGCTGTTCTTCGCGTATGCCGTCGCGCGCGCCCGGTTTCCCGACGCATTCGCGGCCGCGAGCCGCCACACCAACCTTCTGCTCGGCACGACCAATACGGCCGTGCTGCTCACGAGCAGCTTCACGATGGCGCTCGCCGTGCACGCCGCGGGCGCGCGGCGCATGCGCGCGGCCGCGCTGTTGCTCACGCTGACGGCCGCGATCGGCGTGGCGTTCGCCGCGATCAAGCTGACCGAGTACGCGCTCGACTACCGCGGACACCTGGTGCCGGTCGTGAACTTCGCGTTCGATCCGCGCTACGCGCAGGGGGCGCTGCTCTTCTTCTGGCTCTACTTCGTCACGACCGGCGCGCACCTCGTGCACCTGTCGATCGGCGTCGCGATCGCGCTCACCTTCGCGTGGCGCTGCGCGCGGCGTGCGCCGGGACGATTGCCCGAGCAGGTGGAGACCGCCGGTCTCTACTGGCACTTCGTCGACCTGGTATGGATCTTCCTCTATCCGTGCCTTTACCTCGTGGCCCGAACATGAAGCTGCCCCGACCCTATGTATTCACGTGGCTGGCGCTGCTCACCCTGCTCGCGATGACCACCGGCAGCGCGTTCGTGCCGCTCGGCCGCTTCAACGTCGTGGTGAACCTCGCCATCGCGCTCGTGAAGGCGCTGCTGGTCGTGTTCGTCTTCATGCACGTGCGCCGCGGCTCGCCGATGATCCGGGTGTTCGCCGTGGCGGGCGTGCTGTGGCTCTGCCTCCTTGCCGGCCTCAGCCTCACCGATCTCGCGACACGCGGGTAGCGCCGCGAAGCGGACGCCCCCGCGGGAGCGGACGCGCGGATGCACGCAGCTGACGAGCCACGTCCGTGCACCTCGGCCCCACCTTGCCGACGGCCGCTCGGAGCATCGACTCCGTGCATATCAGGCGCTGGCACCACCAGCGCACCGCGTAGGGATCGTTGACGTCCACTTCGCGCATGTCGGCATCGCGATAGCTCGGAACATTCTCGTCCGTCATGGCGGTCTCGGCGCGCGTCACATCCCGGTCTTGGCGACCGGCATGTGCTCGCTGCGCTCGGCGGCTGCCCGGCTGCGGCCGGTGGCGTCCTTCGCGGCGTCGAGGCCCCCCTGTTGCGTGAGCGCGACGCGCTCGTTCTTCGGCAGCGCCGCCTCGGTCGAACGCGCCAGCTCGAGATGCGCGCGAAGCGTCGGCAACGTCGCGGCAGCGAAGTTGCGCACGTCCGCGTCGCGGCCGTCACGCGCCTCGCGCTCGAACGCGGCGATGACCTTGCGATGGTCGCTCGCCTGGTGCTCCATGTACTTGGCGTCGAACTTCGCGCCGTGCGCGGTCTCGAGGTCCGCAACCTCCTTGCGGGCGTTGGTGTCGAGTCGCTGCGGCAGCTCGAGCCCGTCGCGCGCGACGATCGACCGCAGCTCGGCGTTCGCCTTCTCGTGATCGCCCACCATGCGCGTGGCGAAGGCGCGCACGGCGGGGCTCGCCGCGTCGCGCTCGGCGCGCTGACCCAGAGCGACCTCCTCCATCCCGGCGCGCGCCGCCTGGTCGACGAACGCGCGGTCCCCTGATGCAAGCTCCGACGCGCCCGGTGACTCGATGCTCGCGGCGGCGAGTACGGCAGTGGCGAGCGCGACGCGAAGCGCAATCGATCGATGTGTCATGGCTCGTTCTCCTGGCATGTGACCCGATGTCGATTCGATGCGCGGCCGATATATTTGTTCAAATGTATTCGGGAACTTTCGCGCCGTCGCGGCCGTCCACGCGACATGGAGCGGATTCGCGCGTCCACGACGACGCGGCAACGGTTCGCACCGGCCCCAACTCGCGACGGCACGTGAGTCCGTGTCGCATCGCGTCGGGCGCGGACCGCTCCGCCCTTGTCCTCGTCGCGCGCCATGGCATCCCTGTCTCGTCGCAACCTCCTCAAAGCCGCCGCCGTCGCACCTGCCGCGGCGGTCGTCCCGCTGCGGCTCCTCGTCGATGTGGACACTGCGCGCGCGGCGGCACCCAACTACGCGCAGCCGCCGGAGCGCTTCCTTACGACGGCCGAAGTGTCGTTCGTCGAGGCCGCCGTCGCCCGGATCATTCCCGCCGACGATCTCGGTCCCGGCGCCAAGGAAGCCGGCGTCGCGACGTTCATCGACCGGCAGCTCGCCGGTCCCTATGGCCGCGCGGAGCGGTGGTACATGCAGGGACCGTGGCGCCACGGTGAGAAGGAGCAGGGCTATCAACTCAAGCTCACACCGGCCGAGCTCTATCGCGCGGCGATCGCCGACATCGACGCGCACGTGCGTGCGCAGCACGGCAACAAGACGTTCGCCGAGCTCGACGCCGGCGCGCAGGACGGCGTGCTGCACGCGCTCGAAGACGGCAAGCTCGAGCTGCCGCACGCGTCCGCCGACGCATTCTTCACGATGCTCGTGCAGAACACCGTGGAAGGCTTTCTCGCCGACCCGCTCTACGGCGGCAACCGTGACTTCATCGGCTGGAAGCTCGTCGGCTTTCCCGGCCCGCGCTACAACTACGTCGAGGAGATCGAGCAGCACGGCAAGCGGTACGACAAGCCCTTCGTGAGCATCGGCGGCCGCGACGCCGCTGTCGACCAGGCGTGAGCGTGGCCAGGCGACTGCCTCCCGTCGACGTCGTGATCGTCGGCTTCGGCTGGACGGGCAGCATCGTCGCCAAGGAGCTCGCGGACACCGGGCTGCAGGTCCTCGCGATCGAGCGCGGCGAGTTCCGCGACACCATTCCCGACTTCTCGCCGACGTTCATCCAGGACGAGTTGCGCTACGCGGTGCGCAACTCGATCTTCGAGGAGCCGCACCGCGAGACGCTCACGTTCCGCAACGACATGCGGCAGGACGCGTTGCCGATGCGCCACCTCGGGTCGTTCCGTCCTGGATCCGGCGCTGGCGGCGCGGGCGTGCACTGGAATGGCCAGACCTGGCGCTTCCTGCCGACCGACTTCCAGCTGCGATCGCACATCACGCAGCGCTATGGCGCCAAGTTCATCCCGGCGGACATGACGATCCAGGACTGGGGCGTCACGTACGACGAGCTGGAGCCCTGCTACGACCGCTTCGAGTACCTGTGCGGCATTTCGGGCAAGGCCGGCAACGTCGCCGGGAAGATGCAGGAGGGCGGCAATCCGTTCGAGGCACCGCGCAAGCGCGACTACCCGTTGCCGCCGCTGAAGCGCAGCGCCGCCACGGTGCTCTTCGACAAGGCCGCACGCGAAGCCGGCTTTCATCCATTCCCCTGCCCGGCCGCCAATACGTCGAAGCCGTACAAGAACATCTACGGCGTGCAGATGGGGCAATGCACGTACTGCGGCTACTGCGAGTGGTTCGGCTGCGGCAACTATTCCAAGTCGAGCCCTCAGGCCTGCGTATTCCCCGCATTGCTCGGGCGCGACAATTTCGAGCTGCGCACGCGCAGCGAGGTCCTGCGCGTCAATCTCGACAGTACCGGCAAGCGCGCCACCGGCGTGACCTACGTCGACACGATGGGCCGCGAATTCGAGCAGCCCGCGGGCCTCGTGGTGATGTGCGCCTATGCGCAGCACAACGTGCACCTGCTCCTGCTGTCGCGAATCGGCGAGCCGTACGATCCGGTGGCCAACAAAGGCGTCGTGGGACGCAACTACGCGTACCAGATCACGTCGAGCGTCGACGTGTTCGTCGACGACATCCTGAACCCGTTCATGGGCGCGGGCGCTCTCGGCCAGGGCGTCGACGATTTCAATGGCGACCTCTTCGACCACGGCCCCCAGGGCTTCATCGGCGGCGGCTACCTCGCCCTGTGGACCACGGGCGGCAGGCCGATCCTGCAGAACCATGTGCCCAAGGGCACGCCGAAGTGGGGCAGCGCGTTCAAGCGCGCGCTGGCGGAGAACTACCTGAAGAGCGCGAGCATCGCCACGCACGGCAGCGTGATGAGCTATCGCGACGCCTACCTCGACCTCGACCCCACGTATCGCGACGTGTACGGCAATCCGATGCTCCGGCTCACGTTCGACTATCACGCGAACGAGCATCGCATGTCGAACTTCCTCACCGAACGCGCCACGGACATCGCCAAGGCGATGCGGCCGCGCGCGCTGCACGCCAAGAAGCGCGAAGGGCGCTACTCGATCGTGCCGTACCAGACGACGCACAACACCGGCGGCGCGATCATGGGCACCGATCCGCGCACCAGCGTGGTGAATCGCTACCTGCAGGTGTGGGACGTTCCCAACATGTTCGTCATGGGCGCATGCCTGTTCCCGCAGAACGCCGGTTACAACCCGACGGGCACCGTCGGCGCGCTGACGTACTGGGGCGTGGACGCGATGAAGCGCTACCTGCGCAATCCCGCTCCGCTCGTATCGGCATAGGACAGCGGATGAACGTGCGACGCCTCCATGCCGCGCTCGCCGCCGTGCTCCTCGGCGTCGCCGGAATCGCGATCGCCGACTCGGTGCCGCGCGACACCTCGCATGCCGAGATCATGCGCGGACGCTACCTCGTCGAGGCCGGCGACTGCGCCGCGTGTCACACCGCGGACGGCGGACAGCCGTTCGCGGGCAACCGCGGCGTTCCGACGCCGTTCGGCACGATCTATTCCAGCAACCTGACGCCCGACGACGATACCGGCATCGGCACGTGGAGCGACGAGGACTTCTGGCGCGCCATGCACGACGGCGTGAGCCGCGACGGCCGCCACCTCTATCCTGCGTTCCCTTACCCCTGGTATACGAAGCTTTCGCACGACGACGTGCTGGCGATCAAGGCGTACCTCGACACATTGCCCGCCGTGCGCAGCGTCGCGCGTGCGCCGGAGCTGCCGCTGCCGCTGCGATGGCGCGGTTCGCTCGCGGTGTGGAATGCGCTGTTCTTCAAGGAAGGCGAGTTCGTGCCGGATCCGTCACGCTCGGCGGAATGGAATCGCGGGGCGTACCTCGTCGAGGGGCTCGGGCATTGCGGCGCCTGTCATTCGCCGAAGAACGTGCTCGGCGGCGTCAAGCGCGGCGACCGCTTCGAGGGCGGCATGGGCGAAGGCTGGTTCGCCACGAGCCTGCGTCGCAGCCGCGGGGAAGGCCTCGGCGATTGGTCGGCCGACGAGATCGTCGCGTACCTCAAGACCGGCGCCAACGATCGGGCGCGGGCGATGGGTCCGATGGCCGAAGTGGTCGAGCATTCGACGCGCCATCTGTCCGACGCGGACCTGCACGCCATCGCGGTGTACCTGAAGGACCTGCCCGGAGACGACGGCGCCGCGCACGCGCAGCAAGCGTCGACCGATCATGACGTGCTGACACGCGGACGACTGGTCTACCTCGACCAGTGCGCGGGTTGCCACATGGAGAACGGCGAGGGCGTCGCCGGCGTGTTCCCGCCCATCAAGGGCAACACGGGCCTGCACGCGAGCGACACCACCTCGCTCGCGCGCCTCGTGCTCGAAGGCGCGCACAGCGCGCGCACGCCCGACAAACCTGAGGGCTTCGCCATGCCCGGGTTCGCGGGCAAGCTGAGCGACCGCGACGTCGCCGACGTGCTGACCTACGTTCGCGCGAGCTTCGGCAATGGCGCGGGCCCGGTCGAGACTTCCAAGATCGCCTCGGTACGGAAGTCGCTGCACGAGGCGCCATAGCGCCCCGCCGCGCAGCGAAGCGGCGCATCGGCGCGCCCGGCGCGGGCGGCGCGTCAGCCCGCCGCCGACGCCGCCGGTGTCGCGTAGAAGAACGCGACCCCGAGCAGCACGTAGACGGCGACCAGCAGCACGCCTTCGAACCACGTCGCTTCGCCGTCGCGCGTGATGGCGTTCACGATCAGGGCGGTGCTCGCGATGGCGACGAGCTCGAGCGGGTTGGCGAAGACGAGATCGAGCGGATGCGCCGTGAAGTGCGACGCGATGACCAGGATCGGCGCGACCAGCAAGGCCACCTGGATCGTGGATCCGACCGTGATGCCCACCACGAGCGCGATGCGGCCCTGGCGCGCGAAGTGCATCGACGACAGATACTCCGCGATGTTGCCGACCAGCGCGAGCACGACCACGCCGAGGAAGAGCCCCGATACGCGCAACGCGCGCGCCGCCTCGTCCAGCGCATCGGAGACGACCTCCGCCATCCACGCCGTCAACGCGGTTGCGATCAGCAGCACCACGATGGATCGCCGCAGGGGCCAGGCGTTGCGCGCGGCGCGCGGCGCTTCCCCCTCCGTGGCGAACACGTCGCGGTGCGTCACCAGCGTATACACGAGGTTCGCGACGTAGACCGCGACCAGCACGATCGCGACGCCGAGGCTCAAGTGCGCATCGAGCGACGTCGCGTTGCGCGCGTGATAGAGGCTGCGCTCGGTGTAGTCGAACAGCGCGGGGAGCAGGAGCGCGATCATCACGAGCATCAGTAGACTCGCGAGGTGCCCGGCGCGCGCGGCGTCGAACCGGATGCGGCGCTGCGCGAGCGTGCCCACCGAGATCGCCAGGCCGAAGCCCAGCAGCCCGTTGCCGATGATGGCGCCGGTGATCTGCGCTTTCACCACCTCGGGTCGACCCGCAAGCAACACGAAGAACGCCAGCACGAGCTCGGCCGCATTGCCGAACGTCACGTTGAGCAGCCCTCCGACGGCGCCGCCCTTGCGCTCGGCGATCTGCTCGGTGGCACGACGGATCCAGTCGGCGAGCGGCACGATCGCGGCGCACGCGATGGCGAACGTCCAGATCGCCGGCGCGTGCACCGCGTAGCGCACGACGATCGCGAGGGGCACGAGCGCGAGGAACGCATAAGGGGCCATCGACGTATCGACCGCGCCGCACGCGCGCGTTTCCGCACGGAATGCCGGATCCGCCGAACGGCAGGGCGGCGCGCGAACGACGGTCGCATGAGCACGCTCTTGCACCGGTGTAGACTGTGGGCCCCCTCACCCACCCGGAGGCAGGCATGGTTAAGCGGTTCGTCGAAGTTTCGTCGCGCGTGCTGTTGACCCTGGTCCTCGCCACGCTCAGCGGCCTCGCGCTCGCGCAGGCGGACCAGCAGAAGCTGGTCGATCAGGCGGATGCGACGCTCAGGAACTTCATGCGCGATCCTCAGATGACCTGGCTGCACGACAACATCGGCAAGGCCAAGGCGGTCCTGGTCGCGCCGGAAGTGGTGAAGGCCGGCTTCATCTTCGGCGGCTCGGGCGGGCGTGCGGTCCTCATCGCCCGCGACGGCAAGGGACATTTCGTCGGACCCGCGTTCTACACGCTCGCGACGGCAAGCGTCGGCTTCCAGGCCGGCGTCGCGGTCTCGGAAGTGGTCACGCTGGTGATGACGGACAGGGGCATGCGGTCGCTGCTCGCCACGTCGGTCAAGCTCGGAGGCGACATCGGCATTGCGGCCGGTCCCGTCGGCGCCGGCGCCTCGGGCGAGGTCATCAGCGACCTCGTCTCGTTCAGCCGCTCCAAGGGCGTGTATGGCGGCTTGAACCTGGACGGCACCGCGGTCACCGTATCGGACGATTGGAACCGCGCCTACTACGGCAAGAGCGTGCAGCCTTCGGACATCCTAGTCTCGGGCACCGCGCGCAACAAGGGTGCCGGCAAGCTGCTGGGCGACGCCGATCGCAGGATGAAGTAGGTCTCACAGGCGCGCGAGCCGGCGCTCGTACAGCACGTCCGGCTCGCGCTCCTCGTTGTCGGTGCCATCGGTCAGCTCGACGACAACGAATCCGTTTCGCTCGTAGAAGCGCCGCGCGCCGGCATTGCGCTGGAACGTGTAGAGGCGCATCACATCCGCGTTCGCCGCCGCCTCCTCGAGCATCGCATCCAGCAGCCGCTGGCCGATGCCCTGCCCGGTCCATCCCGGCTTGACGTACAGCGCATCGAGCCACGCGCCGTTGCGCAGCGCGAATCCGACGACTTCGCCGGCGACCTCGACGATCCAGACCGAGCGCGACGGCAATACCGTCTCGCGCATCCAGCGGTGAACCTCGGCCGGCGCACGGGGCTCCGCGAGGTGCGGCATGGTCGCGCGGCGCGACGCGATCATCAGCTCGGTCAGCGCCGTCGCGTCGTCCGCGAAGGCATCCGCGCGCGGCCGCCGCAGCATCATGGCTGCCGGCCGAGGTCGAGGATCTCCACGCGCTGTCCGATCAGCACGACGAAGCCCGCGCTGCGATCGTGGCCGCTGCTGCTGTAGGCGAAGTCGAAGATGCGACGCAGGCACAGGCGTCCGTCGTCGTTGCGCGCGGGCCGCACGCTGCGGAGCGCAACCGTGTCATCGAGGAACAGCAGTCCCCGCTGCTGACATGCCGCGCGCATGGCGCCGTTGGCGATCTCGCGCACGCGCAGGCTGTCCCAGAAGAACCAGCCGACGCCGATCAGGACGGCGAGCGCGATGAGCTGGAGTGCGTCCATGCGCGCGAGCGGCGCGCTCAGCCCAGCAGGTCGCTCGAAACCTTGCGCCGGCCGTTACGCGCGGCGCTCGTCGTGCCCTGCGCCTTGGGCGCGCGCGCGGCCGCCTGCAGCACGGGACCCAGGTAACGTCCCGTGTGGCTCGCGGGCGTTTGGGCGACGCGCTCCGGCGTGCCCTCCGCGATGACCTCGCCGCCACCCGCACCGCCTTCGGGGCCGAGGTCGACGATCCAGTCGGCCGTCTTGATCACGTCGAGGTTGTGCTCGATCACCACGACGGTATTGCCGTGATCGCGCAGGCGATGCAGCACGGTGAGCAGCAGCTCGATATCGTGGAAGTGCAGGCCCGTGGTCGGCTCGTCGAGGATGTAGAGCGTGCGCCCCGTGTCGCGCTTGGAGAGCTCGAGGCCGAGCTTCACCCGCTGCGCTTCGCCGCCGGACAGCGTCGTCGCCGACTGTCCGAGCGTGATGTAGCCGAGTCCCACGTCGAGCAGCGTCGACAGCTTGCGTGCGACCGCCGGCACCGGCTCGAAGAACGCGTACGCCTGCTCCACCGTCATCGACAGCACTTCGTGGATGTTCTTGTCCTTGTAGCGGATCTCGAGCGTCTCGCGGTTGTAGCGCTGTCCGTGACACACGTCGCACGGCACGTAGACGTCGGGCAGGAAGTGCATCTCGACCTTGATGAGGCCATCGCCCTGGCACGCTTCGCACCGCCCGCCCTTGACGTTGAACGAGAAGCGACCCGCGCCATAGCCGCGCTCGCGCGCTTCCTTGACCTGCGCGAAGAGCTCGCGGATCGGCGTGAACAAGCCCGTGTACGTCGCGGGATTGGAGCGCGGCGTGCGGCCGATGGGGCTCTGGTCGACGTTGATCACCTTGTCGAAATGCTCGAGGCCGTCGATCTCCGCGTAAGGCGCGGGCTCCTCGGCGCTGTCGTAGAGATGGCGCGCCACCGCGTGGTACAGCGTGTCGTTGATGAGCGTCGACTTGCCCGAGCCGGAGACGCCGGTGACGCACACGAACAGCCCGACGGGCAGCTTGAGCGTCACCGACTTCAGGTTGTTGCCCGTCGCGCCGGTGATCGTGAGGACCTTGTCGCGATCGACGGTGTGACGGCGCGCCGGGACTGGGATCTGCCGGCGTCCCGCGAGATACTGGCCGGTGAGCGAATGCGGCGCGCGCCGGATCTCCTCCGGCGTGCCTTGCGCCACAACCTGCCCGCCGTGCTCGCCGGCGCCGGGACCCATGTCGACGACGTAATCGGCCGCGAGAATGGCGTCGTGGTCGTGCTCGACCACGATCACGCTGTTGCCGAGGTCGCGCAGGTGCTTGAGCGTCGCAAGCAGCCGGTCGTTGTCGCGCTGGTGCAGGCCGATCGACGGCTCGTCGAGCACGTACATCACGCCCGTCAGGCCCGACCCGATCTGCGACGCGAGGCGGATGCGCTGCGCCTCGCCGCCCGACAGCGTCTCCGCCGAGCGGTCGAGCGACAGGTAGTCGAGCCCGACGTTGTTCAGGAATTGAAGGCGCGACACGATCTCCTTCACGATCTTGTCGGCGATCGCCGCCTTCTGGCCGTCCATCGTGAGCTGCGAGAAGAACGCGGTCGTCTGCTTGAGCGGCCAGCTCGACACCTCGTAGATCGGCCGCGCGTCGTCGCCGCTGCCGATCTTCACGTTGCGCGCCTCGCGCTTGAGGCGCGTGCCGACGCACTCCGGACACGGCTTGTCGTTGAGGTACTTCGCAAGCTCCTCGCGCACCATCATGCTGTCGGTCTCGCGGTAGCGACGCTCGAGGTTCGGGATGATGCCCTCGAACGCGTGCTCCTTGACGATCGGCCGGCCGCGCTCGGACAGGTACGTGAATGGAATCTTCTGGTCGCCCGAGCCGTAGAGCACGATGTTCTGCACGCGCTCGGGAAGCTGGTCGAACGGCTTGTCGACGTCGAACCCGACGTGCTTCGCGAGGCCCTGCAGCATCTGGAAATAGAACTGGTTGCGCCGATCCCAGCCGCGGATCGCGCCCGACGCGAGCGAAAGATGCGGAAGCGCGACCACGCGCTTCGGATCGAAGAAGCTGATCGAGCCCAGCCCGTCGCAGCGCGGGCAGGCGCCGACCGGATTGTTGAACGAGAAGAGCCGCGGCTCGAGCTCGGCGAGCGAGTAGTTGCAGATCGGGCACGCGAACTTCGCCGAGAACAGATGCTCCCGCTGCGCTTCGTCCGGATTGTCCATCTCGACCGCAATGGCGCGCCCGTCGCCGTGGCGCAGCGCGGTCTCGTACGATTCGGCGAGGCGCTGCTTGAACTCGGCACGCACCTTGAGGCGATCGACCACGACCTCGACCGTGTGCTTGGTCGTCTTGGCGAGCTTCGGCACGGCGTCGATCTCGTACACCGTGCCGTCGATGCGCACGCGCACGAAGCCCTTGGCGCGAAGCTCGACCAGCAGCTCCGCCTGCTCGCCCTTGCGATTGACCACTGCCGGCGCGAGGATCATGAGCCGCGTGTCCTCGGGCATGGCAAGCGTCGCGTCGACCATCTGCGAGATGGTCATCGACGCGAGCTTCTGCTCGGGATGGTTGACGCAATACGGATCGCCGACGCGCGCGTAGAGGAGGCGCAGGTAGTCGTGGATCTCGGTCACCGTGCCGACGGTCGAGCGCGGGTTGTGCGAGGTCGCCTTCTGCTCGATGGAGATCGCGGGCGACAGGCCCTCGATCAGGTCGACGTCGGGCTTTTCCATCAACTGCAGGAACTGCCGCGCGTACGCGGACAGCGACTCGACGTAGCGCCGCTGGCCCTCGGCGTAGAGCGTGTCGAACGCGAGCGAGCTCTTGCCTGATCCCGAGAGACCGGTGATCACGATCAGGCGCTGGCGCGGCAGGTCGAGATTGAGATTCTTGAGGTTGTGCGTGCGTGCGCCGCGGATGCGGATGAGGTCCATAGAGCTCGCTTCGTGCCGGCGCACGAATGGGCCTCATCCAGAAGGCCGATCATGCGAAGGCGAACCTGATATTATATTGCGTTTCGCGTTCCCGATCGAACTCGCGGTTGCCCGCGCGTACAACGCAGCGCCGCCGAACCGCGAAACCCCGATAGATTGGGGCGCCGCGTCGCCCGCAAAAGACGCGAACGCAACATCGCGGAAGCAACTGCCTCGCATGGGAGAAGGCGCATGGCCTCGGTCAACAAGGTGATCCTGCTCGGCAACCTCGGGCGCGACCCGGAAACCCGCTACACGACCGGCGGAGACGCGGTCACCAACCTGAACATCGCCACCAGCGAGCAGTGGAAGGACAAGAGCGGCGAGAAGCAGGAGCGCACCGAATGGCACCGCGTCGTGCTGTTCGGCCGCCAGGCCGAGATCGCCGGCGAATACCTCAAGAAGGGCCGCTCGGTCTACATCGAGGGCCGTCTGCAGACCCGCAAGTACACCGACAAGGATGGCGTGGAGAAGTACTCCACCGAGATCGTCGCCGACCGCATGCAGCTGATCGGCGGCGGCCGCGACAGCGGCGGTGGCGCGGGCGGCGATGCGGAGTTCGCGTCGGCGGGCCCGTCCACGACGACGCGTCGCGAAGGCGCTGCGCCCAAGCCCGCCGCCGGCGCCAAGAAGAACGTCGACGACTTCGACGACGACATCCCGTTCTGATGACCGGGCCCGGCCGGCCGGGTTACTGGCACACCGTTCCGGGGCTCACGAATACCTGCCGCGTGATCGCCTTCGACTGCGTGATGCCGTCGAGCGTGTAGTCGAACGTCGCGTCGTTGCCGTCGGTGAACGTGAACGTCGCCGTGCCCACGTCCTGCGCCTGCACGAGGCTCGGATCGAACGGCGTTGCGTCGAACGGCGGGCCGGTCGTCCGGTAGAGCTTCCCGGAATAGGTCGCCGCGCCCGTGCGCGGAGCCGTCACCGACACCCACGTCGGATTGCCCGATGAATCGTAGGTGAACCACGTCGCGAAGATGACGTCGCCCTGGTGCGTGAGGTTGATACCCCAGCCCGCTTCCACGCCCGCGGGCGCGGCCCACCAGATGTCCTGATAGTTGTAGGCCTGCGTGAGATCGGTCACGAGGTCGAAGGTGCAGGTCGGCAACGGGCCGAACGCCTGGCGCGTGATGGCCTTCGTTTGCGTGACGCCGTTCACCGTGTACTCGAACGTGCCGTTGTTCGCGTCGTCGAAGGTCAGCGTCCCGACGCCGACACCGACCGCATGCACGAGCAGCGGATTGAACGGCACCGCGCTGAACGGCGGACCCGTGTTCTGGTTGAGCGTGCCGGCGTAGCTGCCGTCGATCTGAAGTTCCGCGGTCATGCTGAGCCACCAGGCCTTGCCCGTGGCGTCGTACGTGAACCACGTCGCGAAGATCGTGTCGCCCTGGTGCGCGAGATTGAGGCCCCAGCCCGACTCGCTTCCCGCCGGACTGGCCCACCACAGCCCCTCGTAGTTGGCGGCCGTGACGTCGACCACCGACACCGCGGTCGCAGGCGACGTCTGTCCGAACGGCGCGCCGTTCAGCGTCATCTGCCATTGAAAGTTGTAGGTGCCGGCGGTCGACGGCGTGGTCAGCTGCATCGGGAACGTCACCGTCGCGCCGGGTGCCACCGACGCCGCCAGAGCGACCGACTGCACGCCCCAGATCGTGTTGTTCAACGGGCCCGTCGACACGAGCGCATAGCCCGCGCCCGGCGCCCACGTCGTGTTCGTGGTGTTGCGGAAGGTGACGCTCGCGGCAATCGACGCGCCCGAAGGCGTCGCCGCCGGAACCTGTTGCGACACGAATTCGGCAGCCGTCGTGACGGCGGTCCCCGGGTCGGGCGTCTCCTCGCCGAACGTGCCGTAGATCTGCGACAGCATGCGAAACCGGAACGGCGGCGTCGCCGCGAAGCCGCAGCTGAGCGGCTGCACGTAGAACACGAACGTCACCGCCTCGCCCGGCGCGACGTCGCCGGGCAGCCACACGCGGTTGCCGCTGTGGCTGCCGTACTGGTTGCCGAGGATGCACCAGTAGTAGTTGTCCTGCGGCTCCTGCGTCGCGAGGAACACGTCGCCCTCCTTCTGGATCCACGTCGCGGTCCCCGTGTTGCGCATGGTGATCGAGACCTGCGCGGGGACGCCGACCTGCAGCGAGGCCGGGACGCTTTGCGAGACGAACGCCGCGTCGTACGTGAGGCCCTTGGGCAGCACGCGCACGATGTGCTGCGCATGCGCGGTGGCGCCGAAGAGAAGCAGCATGCCGAACGCGACGAGCGCGCGCATCGCTAGAGCGCCGGTACGGCGGCGCGGTTCTCCACGGGCGATGTCGCGGTGGTCGCTTCGATGACGCCGCCGCCGAGGCATACCTCGGCGTCGTAGATCACGAGGAATTGCCCCGGCGTGGGGGCCCACTGCGGCTCGTCGAAGCGCGCGCGCAAGGCGTCGCGGTGCGCGGACACCGCGCAGGGCGCATCGGCCATGCGATAGCGCGTCTTGGCGGCGTAGCGACCCGGCAGGCGCGGCGGTGCGCCGGCGATCCAGTGCACGTCGCCGGCGTCGACATCGCGCCGCCGCAGCAGCGGATGCTCGGCGCCTTGCACGACGATCAGGCGATTGGCGGCAAGGTCCTTGCCCGCGACGTACCACGCACCCGTGTCGCCGTCGCGCGTTCCGCCGATGCCGAGGCCCTGGCGCTGGCCCAGCGTGTAGTACGCGAGCCCTTGATGGGTTCCGACGACGCGGCCTTGTGGCGTGATCATCGCGCCCGGCGTGCGCGGCAGGTAGCGCGCCAGGAAATCGCGAAACGGCCGCTCGCCGATGAAGCAGATGCCCGTCGAGTCCTTCTTCGCGTGCGTCGGCAGGCCGGCGCGTCGCGCGAGCGCGCGCACGTCGCGCTTGCTCATCTCGCCGAGAGGGAACATCACGGGCTCGAGCTGCTTCTGCGTGAGGCGATGCAGGAAGTAGCTCTGGTCCTTGGCCGCGTCGGCCGCCTTCAGCAGCTCCACGCGGCCGTCCGCCGTGCGCCGCGCGCGCGCGTAATGACCGGTTGCGATGCGATCGGCGCCGAGGGTGCGTGCGTACTCGAGGAACGCGCGGAACTTGATCTCGCTATTGCAGAGCACGTCCGGGTTGGGCGTGCGGCCGGCCTCGTAGTCGCGCAGGAACAGTCGAAAGACGCGCTCGCGATATTCCGCGGCGAAGTTGACCGCTTCGAGCTCGATGCCGATGACGTCGGCCACGCTGGCCGCATCGACGAGATCCGCGCGCGAGGTGCAGTACGCGTCGGTGTCGTCGTCCTCCCAGTTCTTCATGAACACGCCGATCACGTCGAAGCCCTGCTCCTTCAGGAGCCACGCGGCCACCGACGAATCCACACCGCCGGACATGCCGACGACGACACGCGCTCTTTTCATTCCACGGTCGTGATGAGCTCCGCCGGCCAGTTGCGGCCGGCGCGGAAATCGTCGACACAGCGCAGCACCAGGGGGCTGCGATGCTCGGCGCGCCGCGCGACGAGCTCGTCGTAGGTGAGCCACAGCGCCTGCACGATGCCGTCGTCGAGCGGACGGTGCGCATCGTGCTGCTCGGCCGACGCGGCGAAGGCGAAGCGCACGAACGTCGCGCCGCTGTCGCCGGCCGACCAGGTATAGATGCCGACCAGGTGCGCGGGCTTCACGCGCCAGCCCGTCTCCTCGAGCGTCTCGCGCACCGCGCCATCGGCGAGCGATTCGCCCGACTCGAGATGACCCGCGGGCTGGTTGAGGCGGCGGCCGGCGCGCGTTTCCTCTTCGACGACGAGATAGCGGCCGTCGCGCTCGACGACCGCGGCGACCGTCACGGCGGGACGTGCGGGAGCTTCACGCATGAAATGCAGGCACCAAAAAGACGAACAGGCAGGGCGTGCGAGCCCTGCCTGCTCGGGGATGGGGACGACGCCGGCGGACTTACTGACCGCTCGAGCCCTTGCCCACGTCCTTGCTGATGGCCTTCTTCTCTTCCTTGGTGGATTTGGCCTTGCTCTTGTCGACCGGTCCGCCCGAGCCCGACGCCGAGGACATCGACTCGTGCTGCGCCGCCTTCTGCTGGTCCGAGAATTCCTTCCTGCGCTCCGCCTTGTCGGTCGTGCGCTTCGTCTTCTCGGGCTGCATCGCGCCGCCCGTGTCCACCTTGCCCGACGCCGACGACTTCGACTCGGACTGCATCGACTTCTCGGACTCCGACAGCGTCTTCTTCGCCTTCTCGCGCTTCGCAGCCTTGGCGTCCTTCTTCATCTGGTCGCTGGACTTCATCGAATCGCTCGACGTCGCCGGAGCGGACGTCTGCGCGATCGCGGTTGCCGTCGTCGCAGCGAACGCGGCGGCAATCAGCGTTGCGAGCAGCTTCTTCATGTGCGGTTCCTCAGGGTGGTGGTGTCTTGGACGCTCGAGGCTCTGTGGGTCTCAAGCGGGCCTCTCTGCCTTCCACTGCATCTAACCGTCGGAGAATAAACGGTTTGTTAGGGGAGCGCAACCGGCGGCCGCCGTGGCCTGGAGCCGCCGCCGGAAGCGCGCCCGCGTTACTTCTTGGTCGTATCCGCGGACGGCGTGGTGCTCGACGCCGGGGCGGTCGAGCCGGCCGCGGACTTCTTGCCCTTGTGCTTGTGCTTGTGCGACTTCGCGGTCTTTTCGTGCGCCATCGGCGTGGCCGACTTGGTGTCCGTCGAGTTCATGTCGGTCGACTTCGGAGTGGTTGCCGCCGCGGGCGCCGCGGTCGTGGCCGGCGCCGGCGTGGTGCCTTGCGCGAATGCCGTTGCCGCGAACGCAGCGGCGATCAGGGCAGTCAACAGCTTGCTCATGTAAGTCCTCGTGGTTTGGGGTTGGTCTTGGACACCGGATGCGCGTGTCGAGGCCATTAACGATCCATGCGCTAGGCGGTTGACACGCCGCGCCGCGCGCTAACGATCGCCGCGTACCAGCAACGCGCGCACGAACGGCACGGTGATCGGCCGCCGCGATGCGAGCGACGCACGGTCGAGCGCGACGAGCGCGCGCAGCAGGCTCGCCATGTCGCGCGGGAAATGCGCGAGAAGATAATCGATCACGTCGTCGGGCAACGACACGCCGCGCGCCGCGGCGAAGCGACGCAGTGCAGCCGGCTTCTGCGCGTCGCCCAGCGCGGCGACCTCGTAGACAAGACCGTGACCGAGGCGCGTGCGCAAGTCGTCGCGCACCGCGATCCGCGCCGCCGGCACCGCGGAGGCCGCGACCAGCTGCCCCCCGCTTGCCGCGAGCGCGTTGTAGAGCGTGAAGAGGGCGGCCTGCGCGCTCGCATCCCTGCGGTCCACGTCGTCCACGGCCACGAGCGCATCGGCCACGGGCGGGTCGAGCGGCACCGCCTCGTCGGGGGCGACATAGCTCGCCGTTCGGTGCGATTGCAACGCCGCGTGAACGGCCGCCTGCAAGAGATGCGACTTGCCGCAACCCGGTGCGCCCCAGATCAGCACGCCCGTCTCGCGCAGTGCACCGCGCGCGGCACGCGCGAGCACGTTGACGAGCTCGTCGTTGGCGCCGGGGAGGAAATTGTCGAACGACGGCGCCTGCGGCGCGGCCAGCTCGAAGGTCAGTTGCTCGGGCACGTCGCGTACTCGGGCGGCTCGGTCCGTCAACCCTCTCGATAGACCGGCGAATCGACGTACGCGGCGCGCACGTGTCGCAACGCCACCAGCAGCGCGGCCGACAGCGGCAAGGCGAGCAGCACACCCGCGAAACCGAAGAGCTCGCCGAACGCGAGGAGCGCGAAGATCACCGCGACGGGATGCAGGCCGATGCGGTCGCCGACGAGATACGGGACCAGGACGTAGTTCTCCAGCAGCTGGCCGATGCCGTACACCGCGACCACCGCCAGGAACGGGCCAAGGCCGTGCCATTGCAGCAGCGCCGCGATGATGCCGAGCACGAGACCGAGACCGAATCCGACGTATGGAATGAACACCAGGAGCCCGGTGAGGACACCGATCGCGATCGCGCGGTCGAGCCCCGCGATCGACAAGGCGACGGCGTAATACACCGCCAGCACGGCCATCACCATGAGCTGCCCGCGCAGGAATTCCGCGAGCACCGAATCGATCTGGCGCGCAACCTCCCGCGTCTTCGGTTGCCAGCGCAGGGGCACGAGGTCCTCCAAGCGCGCGAACAGCGTGGGCCAATCGCGCAACAGGTAGAACATCACCACGGGAATGAGCGCGACATTGACGAGCAGCGCAACGAGGATGCCGCTGCCGGCACGCACGCCCGAGAGCAGCTTCACCGACAGTTGCTGCGCCGCCTGAGCGTTTTCCGCGATGAAGTCGCGCACGGTATCGAAGTCGAACGCGAGGTGCACGCCGAAATGCTGGTCGATCCAGGGCGCGACCTGGGTCAGGAACTGGCGCACGAGGTCGGGCAGGCGCTGCAGGGCGAGCATCACTTCGGCCTGGACCAGCGGAACGAGCACCAGCAGCAGCGCTGCGATCACGAGCCCGAACGCCAGCACGACGATGAGCGTCGCGATCGCGCGCGGAACGCCCCTGGCCGCGGTGCGATCGACGAGCGGCGTGCCGAGATAGGCCAGGATGGCGCCGATCAGGAACGGGGTGAGCACGCTGCCGAGCCAGTGCAGCGCGAGCAGCACCACGACCGCGGCGCCGATCAGCCAGACGTAGTTTCGCAGCGTGAGCGGCGGCCGCCTCGGAACCGCCGTGCCTTCGGCGCGCTCGGCCGCGATGGCCGCCGGCGCAGGCGTCGCCTCGGCGACGCGGCGGTCGTCCGGGGAATCCACGGCTCGGGTCGGC
>DATJIS010000086.1:0-19943 GCA_035493035.1 Casimicrobiaceae bacterium
ACCTCCTCGAGGGCGGTTTGCGCGTGCCGTTGATCGTCTCGTGGCCGCGGCGTATCCCGCGGGGGCGGATCTCGCACCAGGTGACGATCACGATGGACCTCGTCGCCACGTGCCTCGCCGCAGGCGGCGCCGCCATGCCGACCGTGACGCCGCTCGACGGCACCGACATCCTGCCGCAGCTCGAAGGCAAGGCGGCCGACGTCGAGCGCACGCTCTACTGGCGCATGCGCGATCCCGAGCAGCGCGCAGTGCGCCGCGGGAAGTGGAAGTACCTGCTGATCGACGGCAAGGAATTTCTCTACGATCTCGACTACGACTGCCGCGAGCGCACGGATTTCAACGAGAAGCATCCGGACGTCCTCGCGGAACTGCGTGCCGAGTGGGAGCGATGGAATGCCGGCATGCTGCCCATGGCCGCGCAACCGCCGCAGGGACGCCTGATCGATCTCGCCGCCATGCGCTGGTGAGGCCTCCCTGGCGATACGCCACTTGCCGGCGCACGTTGGGGCCATCAGAATCCGGTGGATCGTTGTCCCGGAGACGAGCATGGCGAACGGCGAAGGCACTTTCGAAGTGTGGGCACCCCGCGTGTTGAGCATCCTGCGCATCGTCGCGGCGTTCCTGTTCATCTTCCACGGGACGGCCAAGCTGCTGCATGTTCCGCATCAGGCGCAGTTCGACAACGTGCAGCTCATGTCGTTGATCGGAATCCAGGGCGTCATCGAGCTCGTGGGGGGCGCCCTGCTCCTGATCGGGCTCTTCAGCCGGCCCGTCGCGTTCATCCTCTCGGGGGACATGGCGGTCGCGTACTTCATGGCGCATTTCCCGAAGAGCTGGCTGCCATTGCTGAACGGCGGCGATCTCGCGGTGCTGTTCTGCTTCGTTTTCCTGTACCTGTTCGTCGCCGGGCCCGGGCCGTGGAGCATCGACGCCAGAATGCGCCGCGCGAGGTAGCGCGCGCGGCGCCGAAACGCCTGCATTGAGCGCCGGCACGTTCGCGCTGCTCGCGTCGGCGATCGTCGCGGCCGGGTTCGTGCAAGGCACGACGGGCGTCGGCTTCGCGCTGATCGTCGCGCCGGTGATGGGCCTCATCGCGCCCCAGCTGTTGCCGGCGAGCCTGCTGCTGCTGATGCTGCCGCTCAACGCCTATTTCGCGTGGAGGGAGCGCAGCGCCATCGACGGGGCAGGCGCGACCTGGATCACGGGCGGCCGCTTCGTCGGCACATTCGGCGGCTTGTGGCTGCTCGCCTTGTCGGCGGCCTATCTCAACGCCATCGTGGGCGCGGCCACGATACTCGCCGCCGTGGCGAGCCTCGCCGTGCCCCCGTTCAACCCCAATCGACGCGCCTACGCCATTGCCGGCATCGTGACGGGCGTCACCGAGACCGCCACGGGCATCGGCGGCCCTCCACTGGCGCTCGTCTACCAGCATCGGCCCGCTGCGACGCTGCGCTCGACGATCGCGCTTTGTTTTCTCGTGGGAGAGCTCATGTCGATCGCGCTGCTGTTCCTCGCGGGACAGGCGGCGCCAGCCCAATTTCGCGACGCCCTCATGCTGGCTCCCGCGCTCGTCGTGGGTGCCGTGCTCAGCCGGTTCACGCATCGCCACGTCGACGCGCGCATGCTTCGGGTATTCGTCCTGGGCTTCGCGGCTGCGTCGGGAGTGGTCCTGCTGCTGCGCGCGTGATCGAGCCCCACACGCTCCGCGCGAACCGCGCTCGAATGGCGCCGCTTACTTCGCCAGCGTGGTGATCGAGTCGACCCTGTCCGGATAGAACGCGAGCAGGTCCTTCAGCGCCGCCATCTCGTCGTACGGTTCCTCGTAGCTCCACACGGCGTTCTCCGGGCCGTCCTTCAGCGAGAAGTAGGATGCCTGTCCCTTGAAGGGACAGTACGTGTGGTGAGCGCTGCGCACCAGTCGCTCCATCTTCACGTCGCTGCGCGGGATGTAATAGACGACCGGCGCGACGGTGCTCTTGCCGGTGCCCATCGCTTCCCGAAGCTCGAGGGCGTTACGCGTGTCGGCGATGACCTCGCCGCGAAACGTCACCTGCACCCGGACTGCGGCGGGCCTCGTGCTGATGGTGTGTTCCGGATATTTCGCGAAGCCGGGTGCGTTGTTCGTGCTCATGGACAGTGTCCTGTGTTGAGGGCCGCAGCCGGGAGGGGCGGGCAGCCGCCGGTGATTTGGTTGTGTTCATTCAGGTTGCGAATAAACACACATGAAATTGCAAGCGGATCTTGCCGGTGGTCGTTCACGCCATGATGGTCATCCCGGCGGGCGGCAGGTCGACACGAACCACCGACCGGCCGGCGTGTGGGGGAAAGCGGTTCGAGTATGACCGGCATGACCGTTGCTCCATGACGGAACGGCGCTACGCTAGCGTGAGCAGCGCCGCAAGGTTATCCCGCTCGGGCGGTGCCGACCGCGTGGATCGCGCAAGCGCGATCACGTCGCGGCGCTGGAAATGCGCGCGAAGAACGAGCACATAAGCACCCGGCTGCATGCTCGAAGCCTGGAGCAGCACGGGCTTGCCCTCCAGATGCACCAATGCGACGAGCGGCGCCGAATCGGTATCGCCGAGCGTCGCCCGCTCGGTTTCGTCGAGCGGGAACGCTTCCAGTGCCGCGCGGTTCGCTGCTTGCGATTGGGGGCCGGGCCGAAACAGGAGCACCGTTCGCTCGATGAGCCGCTCGCGTGCCAAGAGGTCGTATTCCCAGCGCACGCCGGGTGTGGCGCCGGCGACGATGACGATCGTGTGAGCGCGACGTGCCGCATCGGTGATGACACGTTGCCACTCGTCCTGCGTGGCGTAATAGCGGGCGGCGCCGAAGGGAGCGCTCTTTTCGCCGGGGCGGCCCAGCGCAACGACCGGCCCATAGCGCGCGACCTCGTCCACCAGTGTCTCGTCGAGATTGCGGCGAAACGCCCATAGATCGAGCCATCGGCGAAGCGGGTTGCGCGAGCGCCCACCGAAGTCGAATTGATCGTCCTCGAAGCTGCGGAGGAAGAGTACGGGCGGATCGCCTGCAGCGTTCCCGACCTTCCAGATGGCGCGCGCCGCGAGCCGCTTTCCGAGCGCGAACAGGCCGTGACCCGCCACGATCGCGATCACGCCGATCACGATGCTGCCGCGCCATACGCCGAGCGCGCCGACGTACACCAGCGGGCGCGCAATCAGCAACGTCCAGAACGCGGGCATTTTCAGCGCGGCTCGGTTCCACATGGACGCAGGCATACCCATCAGGCATGCCAGCCGCGCCCACAGTCCACCACCCTCGATCTCGCCGAAGAGCAGCCCCCGGGGGATCTCGGCGGTGAGGTCCGCGCGCAGGAGCACGCCGCGGACCAGCATGGCCAGAGCCGCAGCGACGGCGAGCAGGCCGACGACGGGCTGCGCGTAGGACTCGTACGAAGAGGGCGCCTCGCTGACGGAGGCGATGACGACGACCACGAAGCCGGCGGCCATCAGCAGCGCCCACACGATGCCGCTCGCCATGACGGTGCGTCGAGAGTGCGTGATCAACGACATGGCCGACACTGCCGCGACGATCACGACGGCGACCACGGCGACCCAGGTCATGTCGTAGAGCTCGACTATCGCCGCGACGGGCAGCGCGGTGAGGAGCACCACGGCGGCAACGACGATGGCCGCCAGCGCCGCTCCCGTGACCGCGGAAAGCGGTCTCAGTGCATCGTTCCGGTTCATGGCGTCGACGCCGATGAATGCCAGCGGCAACAGGAGGAGCAGGAGCACGAGCAGCCCTGCGAGCGCGAGCTCCGAGACCTCGACCATGTCGGGTCTTTCGAACCAGGCCACGATAACCGACATCACGCCGAATTGGACGAGCGCGAGACCCGTTCCCAATACCACCAGCAGCACACCGAACGAGCGCAGTGTTGCCGACGTGTCGAGGCGGCTCACGAACTTCGCGAGGCGGCCGACGTCGAGCTGCGCCGCGCGAGTGGCTTGGACATCGGCCGATGACTCGAGCGATCGCAGGACGGTCATGCCGATGAACGCGTACATGGCGGCCACGGCCGCAACGCCCAAGGCGCTACCGAGAAGTCGAATCGGCTGCTCCATTCCGGCTGCCAGCATCGGACTCGCAACGGCGATCGCGGCGAGCGCGAGCGGTGCAGCGGCGACCGCACGGCCTCCGCGCAACAGTGCGGATGCGAATGCCACGAGCCCGACGAGCCACGCGATCGTGCCTCTGCCCCAGAACTCGGCATAGGTATCGTGCAGCGGCTTGATCACGAGTTGCAACAGAACGATCACGGCCAACGCCAGCCATATCGGCGCCTCAGCGGCAGGCTGACGAGGCGAAGGCAAAGGATCGGTGCGAACGATCGACACGATAACGAACACCGCGACGATCGCCGACGCGAAATCCAGTCCGGTGGACCATAAATCGGGCAACCCGGGATAGCGCGCTTCGCGAACCAAGCTTCCGATCGGAGGCGATCCGGCATAGAGGTGCACGGCCTCCGCCGCGAAAATGACGACGATGATGGCGATCTGCCGGCGCCATCGCGTGGTGTCCATGAGAAACAGGAGCGCACACAACGCCGGCGCCGACCCGAACAGCCAGCCGGAGCCCCATCCGACGGCCAGCGTATCGACGTGCAGGCCCAGACTGACCGACGCAGCAGCGACGAGCAGCCCGGGCAGCGCCCAGCGCACCAGCGCGCGCTTGGCGGCCTCGCCGGTGCCGGTCGCATGCGCGGCGAGCGCTTGCCAGTCGACGACGGACACGAGCAGCAGCGCCGCAACGGTGCCGACGACATCGATGGTGCGATAGAGATGCGCTTCGGGTCCGCGTGGTGAGTACGGCGGCCACTCGAAGTGTCCGAGGAAGACGAGCGCCAGCGCAGGCACCCACAGCCAGGCGCGCGAGTGATGAACGAGGTCGCGCCAGGGCCCGGGATCGCGTCTTGCGGCCAGCAGCGCGCCACCGACGATGCCCAACAGCATGAACGACAATGGCGGCGGGACGACGCCCATCGACAACTGGGAAGTGATCGCGAAGTTGATCGACGGCAGCAGCGCGAGGGCGGCGAGCGGCGCGATGACGCGCGGCCCGAATCGCTGCACGGCCCAGGCGGCCGCCAGCGGCGCGACGGCGGCCAGGCTCAGCGAGCCGCTCACCGACTCCCAGGCGAGGTCGATATACGCGCCGGACAACAGCCAGGCCGCGACCCAGACCCGCAGCGGCACCGCGGCCGCCGGCGCGGTGGGCATTGCCAGCAATCGATGATCCGTCGTCGCGTGCATCGGTTGCCCTTCTGCGCTGTGGCTGCGTGGGAAGTGCGGCTATCCTAGCCCCAAGGGAACTGCCATGCCATCGGCCCCCGGCCGCGCTACGATACGCCGTCGAGACGCTGAAGCAGGTGACGATCCTCTTCATGGATGTCGTCGGCTCGACGCGCATCCGCCAGCGCCTCGATCCAGAGGATACGCGGACGCTGATCCGTTCGACGTCGCCCATGCGTTGCCCCGGCACAATCTCGAGTTCGCAGTACGCACACTTCCAGTGGGCTATGCCGAGCGCGGTGAACGTTCATTGCTCGGCGACGATGGTCGCGATCAGCAGCGCAAGGATGGCCGCGCCGACGACTCAGGTGAGGATCATCAGAATGCGCAGCGCAGCGGATGCAAGCAGCCCGGCCGATTGTCCATCCGAGCGTCCTGCGGTAGATCTCGATAAACGATCAATAATTTATCGATATCCGGCAACGTCCCCGCAGGCGGCTTGGCCCTCACGACCGCGCAGTCGCAGCGGAACGGGTGCTTAGCGCCCTTTCCAGACCGGCGCACGCTTTTCGCGAAACGCCTGCACGCCTTCGCGGCTGTCTTCCGACTGGAGCGCCTCGATCACGGCCGGCAGCTTCGCCGCCTGCGCGTCCCGTGCGCTGAGGTGAGCGGTGCGTCGCACGACCTGCTTGATGGCGCGAACGGACAGCGGCGCGCAGGCGAGAATGTCGGCGACCCATCGGTCCACCGCGGCGTCGAGCTCGGCGCGCGGCACGACTTCGTTGATCAGCCCGAGCTCGAGCGCCTCGCGCGCCGAAACACGGCGGCCGGTCACGAGTATGCCCATGGCGGATCGAAACGCGATCTGGCGGGTGAGCAGCGTCATGCCGCCGTCGAGCGGCATGCGCCCCACGCGCGGCTCGGGCAATCCGAACGAGGCGTCGTCGCATGCGATGACGATGTCGCAGCCAAGGACCATTTCGAATCCGCCGCCGAGCGCGACGCCGTTGACACGCGCGACGACGGGCACGTCGAGCGTGTCGCGCAGCGCGATGCCGCCGAAGCCACCGGGCCGCGGCGCGGCCCAGTACTCGAGGCCGCTGCGGGCGTCGCCGCTTTTCATGTCGGCACCCGCGCAGAACGCGCGCTCGCCCGAGCCCGTGAGAACCACGACGCGCACGTCCCGATCGGCCTCGATGGAGCGCCAGATGTCCTCGAGCGCCCGCTCCGCCGCCGGATCGATCGCATTCATCGACCCCGGCCGGTCGATCGTCACGCGCGCGACGTGCCCTTGCCGCTCGAAGAGAACGCCGCTCATGCCTTCGACACGGTTCGCAGCTCCGCGAGCACGTCCTCGGTGTGCTCGCCGAGGCGGGGCGGCGTGCGGCGCATCGTGACCGGTGCATTCGACAACCGGATCGGGCTGCCCACCACCCGCATTGCCTGCTCGCCGTCGTGCCCTTCGAGGATCATCGCATTGTGCGCCGTCTGGGGATCGGCGAGCGCTTCGCGAAGCTCGCGCACCGGCGCGCACAGGAGGTCCTGCGCCTCGAGTCGCGCGAGCCAGTGCGCGGTGGTGTTCGTGCGATAGCGCTCGCGGAAGATCGATTGCAGCTCGCGCTTGTGCGCGAACTGGCCGGCGAGCGTCGCGTAGCGCGCGTCGGTCGAAAGGTCCGGAATGTCGAGCGCCGCGCAGATGTCGCGCAGCGGGTTCTCCTTGAACGCGCCGACGACCACGATCGCGCCGTCCTGCGTCTCGAACACGCCGGTGAGCGGCATCGCCGCCCAGTTCACGTCCATGTCGGCCATCAGGATGCCGGCCGCCTCCTGCATCTGCGCCGCAAGCATCGAGTTGTAGAGCGCGACACTGACCTTCTGCCCTTCGCCGGTTCGCTCGCGGTGCAGCAGCGCGAGCAGGATGCCCTGAACGAGATGCATGCCGGCCGAGTAGTCCGCGAACGTCGTCGCATGGATGGACAGCGGCAGCGATGCATCCGCGCGACGCGCCATCGTCCCGCTCAGCGCTTGCGCGAGCACGTCCTGGCCCCCCTTGTGCGCGTAAGGCCCCGTCTCGCCGAAGCCCGTTCCGACGGCGTAGATGATGCGCGAGTTGAGGCGCCGGCAGTCCTCGTACCCGAGCCCCATCCGATCCATCACGCCCGCGCGAAAATTGCTGACGACCACGTCCGCGCCGGCGATCAGCGCGCGCACCGCGGCCATGTGCGCGGGATCGCGCAAATCGAGCGCGACGCTGCGCTTGTTGCGGTTGAGGCTGCAGAACACGGGATTGTCGTGCCCCGCGACGGGCTCGAACGTGCTGCGTGACAGATCGCCCGAGCCCTTGCGTTCGATCTTCACGACGTCCGCGCCGTAGTCGCCGAGCATCTGCGTGGCGACGGGTCCCAGCATGACCTGCGTGAAGTCGATGACGCGGATGCCGCTGAGGGGCAGCGCCTTGTCGGCGTTGTCCGCAGGTGCGCGCTCTCCGCGCATCGAGGAGGGATTGCCTTCGCGCGAGCTCACGTCGCGACCTCCACGTCGCGTTCGGCGCGCGCGATGGCGGGCACGTCGGGATTCGGGCCCGAATGGTCACCCGGATCTGCACCCTGCGCACGCAGCTTCTTCTGAAGCGCCGCGACGTCGACGTCGCGCACCCGCACGCCGGCGTCGAGCGCCATGGCTGCGGCGACGCCCGCGGCTTCGCCCATGGCCATGCACGGCGGAATCTCGCGCGAGATCTTCTGCGCCGACGGCGTGGCCGAGTAGTGACGCCCCGCGACCAGCAGGTTCTCGACGTTCCTCGGCAGCAGCGCGCGGTACGGCGTCGTGTAGTCGCGCCCGCGTGCGATCGTGTCGGCGAAGCGGGTGCGGGCCGCAAGGTCCTCCTTGTCGACCACGTATTCGCCGGCGAGGAGACGCGTCTGGCGCACGCCCGTTTGGGGTGCGACGTCGACGAGATAGCACCGCTCGAATCCCGGCATGTGCGCGCGAACGAAATCGAGGAGCGCGGCGATGTGCTTGCGGCCCTGCATTTCGGCGCGCGTGAGGTCCTCGACCTTGAGGCCGTCGAGACCCGGCATGTGCGGGCAGTTGCACCACACGACGCCCGGCAGCGGCGTCTTCAGCCACCAGTGCTGCCAGGAGCCGCCGATCTTCTTCTTCGCCTGCTTGTCGAGCTCGGCGAACGCGGCCGGCTCGCCATACTCGAATCGCTCCGCCGCGTCGGTGTCCACGCCGCCGAGGCGAAACACCGTGGTCATGATGTAGCTGCCCTTGACGTGCGGCGCGCCCGCCGACGCGGCGACGTCGAGATCGCCGGTCGTGTCGATCACCACGTCGCCGAAGATCGCTTCGCGGCCCGCCTTGGTCTCGCACACGACGCCGCCGATGCGGCCGTCCTCCACGAGCGCACGCGAGAACCACGAGTGCAGCCGCAGCTCGATGCCGCATTCCTCCATCAGCTCGAGCGACACGCGCTTCCAGCCGTCGGGATCGAACGATGCCGCGAAGATGATCGGGTGCGGCTGCGTGTGACTGTGGAAATCGAAAACACCCCAGCGCGCCCAGCGGCGATACCGGTCGAGCGTGTCGCCCCATTGGTCCTGGCGCGGGAACACGGCGAGGTTCAGTCGCGCGAGACGATCGATCATCTCCACGCAGATGCCGCGTACCGAGATCTCGCCGTGCCGGCTGTCCCACATGTCGTCGAGCACCAGAACCATGCCTCCCGACGCGAGCCCGCCGAGATGACCGTAGCGCTCGAGGAGCGTGACTTTGGCGCCATTGCGCGCTGCCGCGATGGCCGCGGCCGTGCCGGCGGGACCGCCGCCGACGACCACGACGTCGGCCTGCGCGGCAACGCGTGCCTCGCCTGCGGGCTCGCGGATCGAATCGCCGATGCGCTTCATCGCATTCCTTTCAATGGACGTTCGCAGGCTGCCAGCGAACGACGAGTCGCTCGAGCAGGGTGACGAGCAGGAAGAACGCGCCGGCGAGGCACGAGCTCATGATCACCGCCGCGTAGAGCAGGGCGGAGTCGAAGTTGTACGTCGCCTGGATGATCAGCGCACCGATGCCCTTGGTCGAGCCGATCCATTCGCCGACCACGGCGCCGATGACGGAGGTCGACGTCGCGATCTTCAGCGCGGAGAACAGGTACGGCAGCGAGTTGAAGAGACGCAGCTTGAAGAACACCTCGCGCTTGCTCGCCGACAGCACGCGCATGAGCTCCATCGATTGCGGATTCACCGACTCCAGCCCGCGCACCATGTTGACCAGCGTGGGGAAGAAGCAGATCAGCGCGGCGATGGTGATCTTCGGCTCCATGCCGTTGCCCATGAGCAGCACCAGGATCGGCGCCTTGGCCACCACGGGGATCGTGTTGATCATGACGGCGATCGGGAAGAAGGCCTCCTGGATGGCCTTGCTGTGCACGAACACCGTCGCGAGCAGGATCGCGGCGAGATTGCCGACGAGGAAGCCGCCGACCGCTTCCAGCGTGGTCGGTACGAGGTTCTGCAACAGGAGGGACCACTTGGCCGCGATGGTCTGCGCGACCAGGACCGGCGACGGTGCGATGAACGGCTTGACGTCGAGGCCCGCGACCAGCGCCCACCACAGCACGACGAGCCCGATCAGGCCGAGCGCGGGCAGCGTGCGGCGGCGCCAGCGCTCGCGTGCGCGCGCGGTGAGCCATGCGACCGCTTCGGGGTCGACCAGTGCGCCCGCCTGTGCGGACACCGTCAGATTCGGGGTGCTCATGGAATCAGCAGGTCTCCAGTACGCGTCGCAGGTACGCCGCGATCTCCACGAACGCGCCGGTCTCGCGAACGTCGAGCGTGCGCTCGTCGGGCAGCGCCACGCGCACGATCTCGCGCACGCGGCCGGGATTGGCGGCGAGCACCAGGACACGTTGGCCGAGGTAGGCGGCCTCGTAGATGCTGTGCGTCACGAACAGGATCGTCGTGCCGGTCTCGCGCCAGATGCGACGCAGCTCCTCGTTCAGGCGATCGCGCGTGATCTCGTCGACGGCGCCGAACGGCTCGTCCATGAGCAGGATCGTCGGATCGCCGACCAGCGCACGGGCGATCGCCACGCGCTGCCGCATGCCGCCCGACAGCTCGTGCGGATACGCGTGCTCCCAGCCCTTGAGGCCCACGAGCTCGAGCAGCTCGGCCGGGGTAACGCTTCCTGCGTGACGCGCGCCGTCGGCGATCTCGAGCGGCAAGCCGACGTTCTGGAGCGCGGTGCGCCACGGCAGCAGCGCGGGATCCTGGAACACGAAGCCGATCGCGCGCCGGCGCCGCGCGGCCTCGGCGCTCCCGCCCAGCACCGTGATCTCGCCTGCGCTCGGGCGCATCAGGTCCGCTATCGTGCGCAGCAACGTCGACTTGCCGCAGCCCGAGGGGCCGAGCAGTGTGAGCAACTCGCCGCGCTGCACGTCGAGGTCGATGCCCGACAACGCCGTGACGCTGCGCCGCTCGGTGAAGAACCGCACGCCGAGTCCGCGGCATGTGATCGCGATGCCGCCGGCTGCGTCGGCGCGCGCGCCGCGCGGGGGCGCCTCGTGCTCGGCGACGTGCGCCACGACGCTACGCCTGCGCGGCCTTCATGCGTGCATCGCGCGTGGCGTTCAGGATGTCGAGCGTCATCACCTCGTCGAGCTTCGGCGTGCGCTTGGTGAACTGCCCGAGCTGCGAGTACAGCGAGATCTGGTCCTGCCACACGGCCGCATCCATCGCGCCCCAGCCGTGCGTGCGCGTGTTGTCGTTGAAGGCGTATTTCATCATCGCGTCGATGCCGACCTTCTCGTCCGCGCGTACCAGGTTCGGGTATTCCTTCACGAGCAGATCGGCGGCGTGATCCCGATTCGCGTTGGTGTACGCATAGCCGCGCGCGGTGGCGCGGAGGAAGCGCTGCAGCGTGTCCGACTGCGTCTGCAGCGTCCTCACGGTCGCGTAGTAGGGCAGCGCGTAGAGACGTACGCCGGCGTCCCAGAGACGGAGGTCGACGCGGTCGGGCCCGAGCACGCTGAGCGCCGTGACGTTGGTCTGCCAGCCGGTGACGACGTCGACCTGTCCGGTGAGGAGCGGCGACATGTCCGCGCCGATGGGCACGATCTCGACCGCATTGTCGGGAATCTTGTTCTTGGCGAGCAGGGCCTTCAGCAGAACGACGCCGGTCGGCTGGATGCCGACCTTCTTGCCGACCATGTCCTTGGGCGTGTTGACCGGCTTCTTCTTGAGCGAGAAGAACGTGTAGGGGTGCTGTTGCAGGCCGGAGGCGAAGCACTTGACCGGAATGTCCTGCGACACCGCGAGCATCAGCGAGGGACTCGAGGCGAGCTGCCCGCATTCATAACGTCCGGACGCGACGATCGCCACGCCGTCGATGTTCGGGCCGCCCGGCTGGATCTGCACGTCCAGTCCTTCCTGCGCGTAATACCCGAGCTGCTTGGCGACGACCTCGCCGATCTGGTTGTTGCCCGCGAGCCAGCCGAGCTGCAGGTTGAGCGTCGTCTTGCCCTGTGCTTGCGCGCCGACCGACAGCAATGCGCCAGGCAGCGCGAGCCCGCCCAGCGCCATCGCGCTCTTCAGCAACGAACGACGGCGGGCATTGCACGCGGCGACGGTCATGGCATTCTCCTCGGCGGTTGGGCGCGCGACGGCTCGGAGCTGCGATGATGCGCGTGCGCGGGGCCATCGTGCAAGCGGGCCCGCGCCGCGCTTCTGCGACAATCCTGCGCATGGAAGTCCCGCATGTTGCCCCGTATGTCGCGATCCGCGGCCTGCACATCGCGTCGGTGACGCTGTCCATCACGCTCTTCGTCGTGGGCGGCTAACCCGGCTTGCCGTCGAGGCGCGCTCGCGCCAGGTACGGCGCGTACGCCGCGAAGTAGACGAGGAAAGCCGCGCTCCAGCAGATGCCGGACGCGACGACGGTCGCGACGTAGTGCTGCGGCAATGCGAGGGCGCCCGCGACGCGCAGCAGCGCCGACAGCATGACGAGAACGTAGCAGGCGACGTCCGGCGGGTCCGCCGCGAGCGGACGTCCGGTGTGCCCGCGCGCCGTGCGCGTCATCATGCCGAGCGTCAGGCCGCCGATGCCCCCGATCGTCAGGGCGTGGATGGCGATCGGTTCGGGCACCCAGCCGGCCGCGGCGAGCGCGCGCAACGCAAGATGCACGACGATCCAGGCGTACGACGCGTGCAGGATCCACACCAGCGGCGTTCGCAACGTGCGCCACGGCTGCCACAGGGCGAGCCGTATTCCATGCACGAGGGCCAGCGCCGCAGTGACTGCGATGACGATCACGTCAGGTGCCTGCACGGCATCGAGGATGCCGAGCAGCAGCACGCCGGCGAGCGCCACCTTCTCGATCAGCGGATCGCGCCGCGCGTTGGTGCCCGGCACGCCATTGTTGGTGAACATCGGGATCACGCGTCCGCTCATGACGACCATGATGAGCAGCAGCAGGTCGAGCACGACGCGCAGCGTCGGCAGCTCCGGCCAGGGCAGCGCACTGAGCGCGGACAGGTGCAGCATGAGGCTGGCCACACCGAGCACGACGAGCAAGGCGATGAAGAAATAGTTGCGCTTGTTGCCCGCGCGCACGAGCGGTACGCCGATGCCGATCGCCACCGCGAGCGGAAAAGCCGCGTTCACGACCGCGGCCGCGAGCGCGTACGGCGTGACCACCAGCACGCGGCCGGTAAGCCACAGTGCCACGAGCGCCGCCAGCGCGCGTCCGCTCGGCGTCGGCTGTCCAGTCCAGTTGCGCACGGCAGTGAAGAGAAAACCGGCGACCACGGCGAGCGCGTAACCGAGAAGCATCTCGCTGCCGTGCCAAACGGGGCTGCGCACGTACGCGAACGTCACGTAGCCCGCGTACTGCGCGACCCACAACGGCACCGAAACCGCTGCGAACAGGCTGGCCGCGAGGTAGAACGGCCGGAAGCCGAGATTCCACAGCGCGAACGGCGGCACCGCCGGCGGTGCGTGCGTGTCGCGCGTCGGTTGCACCGGAATCATTGTCCGGGGCCGCTCAGCGTGCGACGCGCAACCGCTCGAGCTGCACGCCAGGCGAACCGGCGGCCCCGGCGATGTCGAAGAACGGCGCGCTCGGGCAACGCGACCGCCGGATCACTGGCGACCGTCTCCGTCATGCCTTCGATGCCCCCGGAGGCGCGAGCTGCAGCTCGGGGCGCGGCGGGTCGCGCAGGCTGCCGTCGGGGAGCGCCTCGTGGCATTCGGTGAACACGCGCGTGCCGCAGCGTGCGCAGACCCGCGCGTCGAGCGCGCGGTAGATCGCGGCCAGCGCGGCCTGCTTGGTGTCGAAGATGCGGTCGAGGCCGATCACATCGAGGTGCCCGGCCTGCTCGAGGACCTCGAGCACGCCGGGCTTCACGTTGCAAAGCGACAGCGTCACGCCCGCGTCGCGCAGCGCCGTCGCGTGCTGCGCCAGCAGCGCCGCGCCGGACGCGTCGACGAAGTTCACGCCGCTCATGACCAGCAGGACGTCGTGCACGCCCGGGCGGGCGCGATGCGCCGCCTCGAGCTCGTCGCGCACGTGCTCCACGGCGCCGAAGAACAGCGATCCGTCGATGCGCAGGATGTCGAGCTGCGGGCACGACGACGCATCGTCGGCCGTCGGCCGAAAACGTCGCGGCGCTTCGCGCTCCGGCAGCACGCGCGTGATGCGCGGATGCGTGGTCCGGTGAAGATAGACGAGGAGCGAGACGAGCACGCCGACCAGGATCGCGACCTCCAGGCGGATGGTGAGCGTGGCGATGAACGTGACGATCAGCGTCAACGCTTCGCCGCGGCTCACGCGAACCAGCATGCGAATGGCGTCCACGTCGATCAGCTGGAACGCGACGATGAAGAGCACCGCCGCCATCGCGGCGACCGGCACGTACTGCGCGAGCGGCCTCACGAAGAGCAGGATCAGCAGGAGGAATCCGGCCGAGAAGATCGCCGACAGCTGCGTGCGCGCGCCCGCCTCGAAATTGGCGCCCGTGCGATTGAAGGACCCCGACGTGGGATAGCTCGAGGTGAAAGCGCCGACGACGTTGGCGAGGCCCTGACCGATGAACTCCTGGTTCGCGTCGAGACGTTGCCCCGAGCGCAGCGCGACCGCGCGTGCGCTCGAGATGGCCTCCGTGATGCCGATGAGCGTCAGCGCGAGCGCCACCGGCGCGAGCTCGCGCCATGCGGACAGCGAGAAGTCGGGCATGGACAGCGGCGGAATCGCCGAGGGCAGCGCGCCGATCGTGGCGACACTGGCCACGCCCGCATAGCGCAGCGCGGCCGCGGCCACGCCTCCTGCCACGATGCCCGTGAACATGTACGGAATGCGCGGCAGCCAGCGCCGGCCCGCGAAAGCCGCCGCGAGCGACGCGACGCCGACGAGCAGCGTCGGCCAGTGCGTCTCGCGCACGTGCTCGACGAAATCGGCGACCGCCGGCAGGAAGCTCGGATGCTGCGGAACGGAAAGACCGAAGAAGTTGCGCAGCTGCGCGCTGATGATGAGAAGCCCGGCCCCGGCGGTGAAGCCCACGATGACCGTGGTCGACACGAAGTTCACCAGCGCGCCCAGTCGCGCGACACCGACGCCGAGCTTGATCAGGCCGACCATGAGATTGAGCGTCAGGACGCGCGCGACGTACGCGGCGGTGAACGGCGGCGCGAATGCGCCGACCGTCGCGAAGACCATCAGAGAGGTTGCGTTCGTCGGCCCCGAGACGAGGTGCCACGACGACCCCCACAGCGCGCCGACGATCGCGGGCAGCATCGCGCCGTACAACCCGTATTCGGGCGGCATGCCGGCGAGCGTGGCGTACGCGACCCCCTGCGGGAGCACGAGCACCGCCGAGATGAAGCCCGCCGACAGGTCGGCGCGCAGCGTCGCGCGATCGATGCGCGACTTCCAGCCGAGAAACGGAAACAGCTTTAGAAGAATGGGCGGCACGGCCAATCGACACGAAACGAGCGCCGCTTTCCACGGCGCGGCTTCGCGATCGTGTGCCGGCGTCAGGCCGCGATCGCGCGGCCGCGCTCCGGCGTGCCTTCGGCGTCCGGACGCGACGCGTGCTGGGCCGGCTCGTCAGGCAGCATGGCGATCAGCGAAGCCAGCACGCATGATGCCATGCGCGACTCGAGCGTGTCGGCTCGACCCGGAACCACGATGGGAACGCGAGCACCGAGCACGATGCCGGCGGCGAGGCCCTGGGTCAGCGCGGTGAGCGTCTTGTGCAGGATGATCGCCGCTTCCATGCTGGGCGCGATCAGCACGTCGGCGTGCCCCGCGACGTCGGAGCGCGCGTCGGTGCGCGCGAGCGCCTGGTCGGGCGTCATCGGCCCTTCGACGGTCACCGCCCCGAACACGCCTTGCGCCGCCATCGAGCGCAGCGCCACGGCGTCGGTCGTCGACGGAAAAGCGTGGGACGGCCCGTCCATCGCGGCCAGCAGCGCGACGCGCGGCTGCTCGATGCCGAGCGCGTGCGCAAGGCGCAGCGTGTTGCGCAGGATGTCGCGCTTCGCCGCGAGATTCGGTGCCACGTTGAGCAGCGCGTCGGCGAGCAGGAGCGGCCGCGGCACACCGGGCAGGTCCAGCACGCATGCATGCGAAAGCCGCGACTCCGTGCGGAGCCCGGAATCCGGCGCGGCCACGGGCGCGAGCAGGTCCTCGTTGCCGAGGCTGCCTTTGACGAGCGCATGGACGGCTCCATCGCGCGCGAGCGCAACCGCGTGCGCGGCCGCGGCGCGCGGATCGTCGGGCGTGTCGATCAGCGCGAGCCGCGAGATGTCGAGGCCGGCGTGATTGGCCACGTCGCGTATGCGCGTCTCGGGACCGACCAGCGTCGGCGCGAGATAGCCTGCGAACGCGCCGGACAGCGCGAGCTGCAGAACGTCGCGATCGCATGGAAACACCATGGCCGCGCGCAAGGCCGCGCCGCGGCGCGCACGCTCGACGAGCTTCTGCAGTTGCGGACGTTGCTGCATGCCGTGGAGGTTGGCGACCCGCGCCTGCATTGTCAACCGCGCCCGACCGGCGCGAGAGCCTGGGCGTTGCCGCGGCGGTCGAGCGGCGCGCCTGCGGGGACAGGCGGTATGCCGTCGTCATCGCGACGGCCGGTGCGCGCTACACCTTGCCCTTCCAGGGCACGACCAGGCGCTCGATGTAGCGCATCAAAAGATCGAACGCGTACGCGACGGCGCCGATCACGAATATGCCCATGATGACGACGTCGGTGCGCAGGAAGTTCGAAGCATTGAGCACCATCTGGCCGAGACCCGCGGTGGCCGCGACCATCTCGGCGGCGACGAGCGTGGTCCACCCGAACCCGATGGCGATGCGCATGCCCGTGAGGATCTCGGGCATCGCGGCCGGGATGACGACGTGCGCGATCACCTGCCATTTCGACGCGCCCATCGAATAGGCGGCGTTGATCTGCTCGATGGTGACGCTGCGTACGCCCGCGCGCGCGGCCATGGCGAGCGGGGCGAAGCACGCGAGATAGATGAGCACGATCTTGGCCGTTTCGTCGATGCCGAACCAGATGATGATGAGCGGCAGGTAGGCGAGCGGCGGCAGCGGCCGGTAGAACTCGATCGGCGGATCGAAGACGCCGCGCGCGATGCGCGACACGCCCATCGCGATGCCGACCGGGACCGCGGTGACGCACGCGAAGAAGAACGCGGCGAACACGCGATAGAGGCTCCACCAGAAGTGCTCGGACAGGGGCTTGCCGCCCTGGATCTCGCCCTTCCACGCCTCGCCGAAGCTCGTGAAGATCTTCTCGGGTGTCGGCAGGAACAGATCCTTGATCCAGCCGTAATGCGTCGCGACCCACCAGAGCACGAGCAGCGCGACGACGGTAACCACGCTGATGACCGTCGTCGGCCCTTCGCCGGGGACGCTGTAGCCCTTGACGGCACGGACGGTGCGCTGCGCGCGCGGCGGGCTGTCGACGGCCTCGGGCGCCGGCGAGGCCGGTGTCGGAACGCTGCTCATGCCGCGGCGTCCTCGAGCTCGGGCCGCGCCGCGTGGATGAGCTGCAGGATCTCCTCGCGCAACCGGATGAACTCGGGATCGGCCTTCACCTTGCGCGCGTCGCGAGACTCGATGTAGCGGCGGCCGAACTCGAGCGCGTACCGATGCGCGATGCGCCCCGGGGAAGGGGTCATGACGATGAGCTCGGTGGCGAGGAACAGCGCTTCCTCCACGCTGTGCGTGATGAAGAAGAACATCTTGCGCGTCTTCCACCACAGCTCGAGGATGAGCTCCTGCATCTGCTCGCGGGTGAGCGCGTCGAGCGCGCCCATCGGCTCGTCCATGAGCATCACCTCCGGGTCGCTCGCGAGCGCGCGCGCGAGGCCGACGCGCTGCTGCATGCCGCCGGAGATCTGGTACACCGGGTATCGCATGAACTTCTCGAGCCCCACCAGGCGCAGCTTGTCGAGCGCGATCTTCTCGCGCTCGGCCTTCGGCACGCCGCGCATGCGCAGCCCGAACGCCACGTTGTCGATCACGTTGAGCCACGGCATGAGCGCATGCTTCTGGAAGACGACGCCGCGCTCGGCGCCGGGCCCGACGACCGGGGTTCCGTCGAGCACGATCTGGCCCTCGGACGGCTCCATGAATCCGGCGATGCAGGACAGGAGCGTCGTCTTGCCGCAGCCGGACGCGCCGAGCGCGACGACGAAGTCGCCCGGGTCGAGCGCGAGGTTCACGTCGGCGAGCGCGAGCGTCGAGCGGCCGGCCTGACCGGCATAGTTGACGCTGACGTGCCGGATCTCCAATTTGGACACGGGACTAGAACCTCGGCGTGGACAACGGGAGCTGCGACGAGCGCGCGCCGCCGGCGCGGCGGCGGGAAGGCTCGGCCTCTCATCGTGAGCGAATTGCGCGCGCGGCGCAACTGTGTCACGCACCGAGCGTAGCGAGGGCCCTGCTGTCGCCAGCAGAGCCCTCGTATGGTCGATCGCGGAACTACGTGCGAGCCGGCGCCGCCGGCTCGATCGTCACTTCATCGCGTCCTTGACGTACTCGTCGGTCACCGCCACCGAATAGTCCGGCAGCGTCTTCTCGATCTGCTTCTGCGACAGCTGGAACTTGGCGGTCGCCTCCAGCGCCTTCGCCGCCAGGCTGTTCTTGCCGCCGCCGAGCCACTTGCTGTTCTGCTCGGCGAGCGTCGGGAAGCGATAGAGCGCCATGCCGTTCGGCACGTCCTCGGCCTTGGCGCCCGACCACTTCGCGACCGCCTTCACTTGCGCCGAGTCGGCGGTCCACTTCGCCTTGTTCTTGCGATAGTCCTCGTCGGCCGCGGCGAGCACCTTGACGAACTTCACCATGAAGTCCTTGTTCTGCTTCGCCCAGTCCTTGTTGACGACGTAGCCGTCGAACGTGGCCTTGCCCGTTTCGGCGGACAGCTTGCCCGACGTCATGATCACCTTGCCGTCCTTCTTCACCTCGGACAGCACCGGGTCCCAGATGTAGGTCGCCTGGATGTCGCCGCGCTGCCACGCCGCACGCACTTCGGGCGGACGCATGTTGAGGATCTGCACGTCCTTCGGGTCGACGCCGGCCTGCTCGAGGGCGACCATGGTGTGGAAGTGCGTGGTCGAGTTGAAGGGCATCGCGATCTTCTTGCCCTTCAGGTCCTTGACGCTGTTGATGCCCGAGCCGTTCTTCGCGACCAGCGCTTCGGCGTCGCCGATGTCGTCGAGGATCCAGAACAGCTCGTACGGCTCGCCGCGCGACACCGCGGCCGCGATGCCGGCCGAGCCGACCTCGCCGAGCTGCACGCCGCCCGAGGCCATCGCCTTGATCACCTCGCCGCCACCGCCGAACTGCTTCCAGTTGATCTTGTAGCCGGTCGCCTTCTCGAGCTCCTTCGTCTCCTGGGCATGGCGGTACGGGTCGAGCATGTCCTGGTACGCGATGGTCACTTCCTTCTGTGCGAACGCCGCGCTGGCGGCGAACGCCAGCGCAATGCCTGTCAATGCCAAGAGGCGCTTCATCGTGGTCTCCCCGGGTTGTCCGCTGCGGTGGCGAAAGCCTAGATCGTCGCGAGCGTCTTGCGCAAGATGTCGGCGATCATATCGACATGCTCTTTCTCGGCGATGAGCGGCGGCGCGATGAGCGCCGAGTCGCCCGTCGCCTTGAGATGCAGTCCGTTCTCGAAGAGCTTCTTCTGGAAGACATGGCCGCGCCGACCGGGTGCGCCGTCGGGCGCCAGGTCGATCGTGGCGAACATGCCGTAGCCGCGGATGTCCGTGATGGCCGGCAAGCCCTTCAGGCCGAAGATGGCGTCGAGGAAATACGGTGACAGCGCGCGCCCGCGCTCGAACAGACCCTCGTTGCGATAGATGTCGAGCGTCGCGAGCCCGGCCGCGCACGCCGCCGGATGGCCGGAGTACGTGTACCCGTGGAAGAACTCGATGGCGCCTTCCTGCGCCGCGCCCATGATGGCGTCGTGCACCCGCTCGCTGATCGCCAGCGCGCCCATCGGCTGCGCGGCGTTGGTGATGCCCTTGGCCATGGTCATGATGTCCGGCGTGACGCCGAAGCTCTGCGCCGCGAACGGCTGGCCCGTGCGGCCGAAGCCCGTGATGACTTCGTCGAACACGAGCAGGATGCCGTGCGCATCGCAGATCTCGCGCAGCCGCGCGAGATAGCCC
>DATJIS010000087.1:0-11943 GCA_035493035.1 Casimicrobiaceae bacterium
AGCATCGCGGCCGTCGAGATCGACCGCGACCTCGCGGCGCGTCTGCGCGAAGCGTTTCCGCCCGACCGGCTGCAGCTCTACGAGGCGGACGCGCTGGCGTTCGATTTCGGCTTGCTCGGGCCGGACCTGCGCGTCGTCGGCAACCTGCCGTACAACATCAGCTCGCCCCTGCTCTTCCACCTCGCAGCCTTCGACGTGCTGCTGCGCGACGCGCACGTCATGCTTCAGCGCGAGGTCGTGGCGCGCATGACGGCCGGCCCCGGGACGCCGGACTACGGACGCCTGTCGGTCATGCTGCAGATACGGTTTGCGATCACGCGCCTCTTCACCGTGCCTGCGGGTGCCTTTCGTCCGGCCCCGAAGGTGGAAAGCGCGGTGGCCCGGCTGGTGCCGCTCGGCACCGCGCGGCCGCGCATCGACGACCCTGCGCTTTTCGCGCGCATCGTAGCCGCCGCGTTCGGGCAGCGGCGCAAGACGTTGCGCAACGCGCTGTCGACGGTCGTCAGCGTCGAAACGCTGGAACGGGCGGGAATCGATCCCGGCGCGCGCGGCGAAGTGCTGTCCGTGGACGCGTTCATACGACTGGCGAATTGCGCTGCGACGCCGCCGTAGTCCTCGTCGATTGCGGCCCAGCCATCGCGCACGGGAATGAACCGGATGTCGAGGCGATGATCGATAGCCGCCGCAAACTTCTCCAGCGTGGCGAGCGTCGGCTTCGGACCCGCGGCATTTTCCAGCCGTGAAAGCGCGCTTTGGGAGGTCCCCATGCGCATCGCGATTTCGCCCTGGCTCAATCCGGAGCGCATGTGTGCAACGAGCATCTCGCGCGTCAGGCGATGGAACCTCCGATCGCGGATTACCCGGCGGCCGATGACGCAGAGCTCGTTCTCGTGCACGAAATGCTCGGATTGCGGCGGTCGAGCACGCATCGATCTGCTCCACGGTCCATTTGTCAACGATGATAAGCAGCGCGACGCCGGCCTCCTATACGCCCCATGGCTGATGGCTCACGCCGCGACACTCCAGGCGCGCGCGCCAAACGTCCGCCATGCCCTTCAGATGAACAGCCGCGTGAGCGAGCTCTCGAGCCAGGGCAGGAGCGTGATCTGCAGCAGCTGCGCGATGACGATCACCACCAGCGGCGAAAGGTCGAGCGTCCCGCCGATCGGCGGCAGCACGCGGCGGATCGGGCGCAGGAAAGGGAACGTCAACGCGTTCAGCAAGCCGGCCGCGGGGCCGTCGGGCGCGACCCACGAGAGGATCGCCTGCGCCAGCACGACGATGATCAGCAGCCACAGCGCAGCCTTTAGCAATGCAAGCACCGCCGCCACCAGCAGGTACGCGATGCCGCCGCCGGTCCACGCGAACGGCGTGCCGAACAGCACAAAGTACGCGAGCAGCCAGAGCACCTGGAACAGGTACGTCGCGACGAGCGACGCCCAGTCGATCCCGCGGAAGCCGGGCAGCACGCGACGCAGCGGCTTGACGATCCAGTCGGTGAGCGCGATCACGGCCTGTCCGATGGGATTGCGGAAAGGCGCGCGCAGGAGCTGCATCACGAAGCGCAGCAGCAGCGCGTACGTGAACAGGCCGAATACCACGTCGATCAGGTAGCCGAGCGCGCGGTCGAGCATCTAGGGCTTTCCGAATTCGTCGCCGAGCTCGCGTGCGCGCGCCGTGGCGGCCGCGACGGCGTCGCGCAGCGCGTGCGCGACGCCACGCGCATCGAGCACCTGAAGACCGCGTTCGGTGGTCCCGCCCTTGGACGTGACGTTGGCGCGCAACGTCGCGGGCTCGTCGCTGCTGCCTTGCGCAAGCGCCACGGCGCCGGCGAACGTCGCGTACGCGAGCCGGCGCGCCGCCGCCCGGTCGAAGCCCTGCTCGATCGCGGCCTGCTCCAGCGCCTCGATGAAATAGAACACGTACGCCGGGCCGCTGCCCGAAATGCCGGTGACGGCGTCGAGCGACTGCTCGGCGTCGAGCCACACCACTTCGCCCGCGGCGTCGAGCACCTCGGCCGCGACGGCCCGCGCCGCCGCATCGACGGACGGGTCGGCATAGACGCCGCTGATGCCGCGCCCGATGAGCGCGGGCGTGTTCGGCATCGCGCGCACGATGCGCCGGTGGCCGTCGAGCCAACGGGCGAGGTCGCCGATGCGGATACCCGCGGCGATGCTGAGAACCAGGGGCAACGCATCGCGATGCGGCGCGAGCGCTGCGGCCGCGTCGCGCAGGTGTTGCGGCTTGACGGCGAGCACCACGACGTCGGCGTCCGACACCGCCCCGGCGGTGACGGCATCGTGCAGGTGCACGCCGGCGTAGCGCGCGCGCAGCCGGTCGCGCTGCGTCGCGCTCGGCTCGATGACGCGGAATTGCGCGTCGGCTGCGCCGCGCGCGACGAGGCCGCCGATCAGCGCGGTCGCCATGTTGCCGCCGCCGACGAACGTGGCGCGCAGCGCGCTCATGCCGCCCTCATGCGGGACGCGCGCCGAACAGCGCGGTGCCGATGCGCACTTCGGTGGCCCCCTCGGCGATCGCGGCCTCGACGTCCGCCGACATGCCCATCGATAGCGTGTCGACGTCGAGCCCCGCCTCGCGGACCGCCTCGAAGCATTCGCGCAGCATCGCGAACTGGCGGCGCCGGCGGACGGGATCCTCCGTCGGCGCCGGAATGCCCATGATGCCGCGCAAGCGCAGCCCGGGCAGCGCGTTCACCGCGAGCGCGAGGCCGACCGTCTCGGGCGCGGATACGCCGCTTTTCGTCACTTCCGCGCTGGCGTTGACCTGGATCAGGACGTTCAGCGGCCCCCGGGCAGGGTCGCGTGCGGCAGCCAGGCGCTCGGCGATCTTGAGGCGGTCGATGGACTCGACCCAGTCGAACGTCGCGGCGGCGGCACGCGCCTTGTTGCTCTGGAGCGGGCCGATGAGGTGCCAGACGATGTCCGGGAGATCCGCCAGCGCCGCACGCTTCTCGACTGCTTCCTGCACGTAATTCTCCCCGAACGCGCGTTGGCCGAGCCCGTGGACCGCGCGCACCGCGTCGGGAGCGACGGTCTTCGAAACCGCGAGCAGGCGCACTTCGTCGGACGCGCGAGCGGCGGCACGCGCCGCCTCGGCGATGCGCGCGCGCACGGCTTGCCACGCGGTTTCGTAGCGGAACATAATCGATCGGCACGTCGGATCGTCGTTTGGCACGTCTATTGCATGCTACAACGCGCTCCGCCCTCCTGCGGCCGAGGATTATAGAGAATGGACATCACCGAGCTCCTCGCCTTCGCCGTGAAGAACAAGGCGTCCGACCTGCATCTGTCCGCCGGGCTGCCTCCGCTCATCCGCGTACACGGCGACATCCGGCGCATCAACCTGCCGCCGATGGAGCACGAGGACGTGCACGCCATGGTGTACGACATCATGAGCGATGCGCAGCGCAAGATGTACGAAGAGATGCTGGAGTGCGACTTCAGCTTCGCGGTTCCCAACCTCGCGCGCTTCCGCGTCAACGCGTTCAACCAGCATCGCGGTGCGGCGGCGGCGTTCCGCACGATCCCTTCGAAGGTGCTGTCGCTCGAGGAGCTGAACGCGCCGAAGGTCTTCGCCGAGATGACCAACCGTCCCCGCGGCTTGATCCTCGTGACCGGACCGACGGGGTCGGGCAAGTCGACCACGCTCGCCGCGATGGTCGACTACGTCAACCAGAGCGAATACGGGCACATCCTCACCATCGAGGATCCGATCGAGTTCCTGCACGAGTCGAAGAAGTGTCTCATCAACCAGCGCGAGCTCGGTCCGCACACGCTGTCGTTCCCGAACGCGCTGCGCGCGGCGCTGCGCGAGGACCCCGACTACATCCTGATCGGTGAAATGCGCGATCTCGAGACGATCCGCCTCGCGCTGACCGCCGCGGAAACCGGCCACCTCGTATTCGGCACGCTGCACACGAGCTCGGCGGCGAAGACGATCGACCGGATCATCGACGTGTTCCCCGCCGCGGAAAAGGACATGGTGCGCGCGATGCTGTCCGAGTCGCTCGTATCGGTCATCTCGCAGACGCTGCTGAAGACGAAGGACGGCCAGGGCCGCGTCGCGGCGCACGAGATCATGGTCGGCACCCCGGCCATCCGCAACCTCATTCGCGAGAACAAGGTCGCGCAGATGTACTCCGCGATCCAGACGAGCCAGGCGGTCGGCATGCAGACGCTCGATCAATGCCTGACCGAGCTCGTGAGGCGCAACATCGTGTCCAACGCCGAGGCGCGCCAGCGCGCGGTGAACAAGGACCTCTTCGGCGGCGCATAGGGCAGGGAGACGACATGGAACGAGAGCGCGCCACCAAGTTCATCCACGAGCTCCTGGAGCTCCTGGTCAAGCAGAAGGGCTCCGACCTGTTCATCACCGCGGCGTTCCCGCCCGCGCTCAAGGTGGACGGCAAGATCACGCCGGTGTCGAAGACCGCGCTCACGCCGCAGCACACGATCGAGCTCGTGCGCAGCGTGATGAACGACAAGCAGGCGGCGGAGTTCGAGGCGTCGAAGGAATGCAACTTCGCGATCGCGCCGCCGGGCGTCGGCCGCTTCCGCGTGAACGCGTTCGTCCAGCAGGGCCGCGTCGGCATGGTGCTGCGGACCATCACGACGCACATCCCCAAGTTCGAGGAGCTCGGCCTGCCGCCCGTGCTGAAGGACGTCATCATGTCCAAGCGCGGGATCATGATGTTCATCGGCGCGACGGGCGCCGGCAAGTCGACCTCCATGGCCTCGCTGCTCGGCTACCGCAACGAGAACAGCTACGGGCACATCATCACCATCGAGGACCCGATCGAGTTCGTGCACGACCACAGGAACTGCATCGTCACGCAGCGCGAGGTCGGCGTGGACACGGAAGGCTGGCAGATCGCGCTGAAGAACACGCTGCGCCAGGCGCCGGACGTGATCCTGATCGGCGAAGTGCGCGAGCGCGAGACGATGGACTACGCGATCTCGTTCGCCGAGACGGGCCACCTGTGCCTCGCGACGCTCCACGCCAACAGCACCAACCAGGCGCTCGATCGCATCATCAACTTCTTCCCCGAGGAGCGGCGCGCGCAGCTCCTCATGGACCTTTCGCTCAACGTGCGCGCGTTCGTGGCGCAGCGGCTGATCCCGCGCCGCGACGGCCGCGGCCGCGTGCCCGCCGTGGAAGTGATGCTGAACTCGCCGCTGATCTCCGACCTGATCTTCAAGGGCGACGTGTCGGGCATCAAGGAGATCATGAAGAAGTCGCGCGAGCTCGGCATGCAGACGTTCGACCAGTCGCTGTTCGACCTCTACGAGGCCGGCCTGATCAGCTACGAGGACGCGCTGCGCAACGCCGACTCGCTCAACGATCTGCGCCTCGAGATCAAGCTGCACGGCAAGGAAGCGAAGAACCGCAACGTCTTCTCGGGCCTCGGCAACCTCGACATCGTTCCCGAGACGAGCACGCCGAACCAGTTGTAAGCTTGCAGCAAGCTTACAAAGTGCTATAGTCCTGAAGCCCCGAAGCGAGGGGCTTTCACGCGCAGGGCACGTGCCGCATCCCACCGAGGTCAAGCTGCATCAGGCGTCGCGCGTGCTGGAGATCGCCTTCGACGACGGCGACACATTTCGCCTGCCCTACGAATACCTGCGCGTGTACTCGCCGTCGGCCGAGGTGCGCGGGCACGGCCCGGGTCAGGAGACGCTGCAGATCGGCAAGCGCGACGTCACCATCTCGAGCGTCGAGCCGGTGGGGCACTACGCGCTGCGACCGACGTTCTCCGACGGTCACGACACGGGCATCTATTCCTGGGAATACCTGCACGAGCTGGGCGTGCATCACGACGAATACTGGCAGCGCTACCTGGAGCGCCTGAAGGCGGCGGGCGCGACACGCGATCCGCCCGCGAAATGACCATGGAACACTTCGGATACGAACAGGTCACGGCCGAGGAGAAGACGCGCCGCGTGCGCGGCGTGTTCGACTCCGTCGCGGGCCGCTACGACCTCATGAACGACCTGATGTCGGGTGGCCTGCACCGCTACTGGAAGCGCTACGCGGTGACGCTCGCGAACCTGCGGCCCGGTGCGCGGGTGCTGGACCTGGCCGGCGGCACGGGCGACATGGCGCGCCTCTTCGCGCAGCGCGTGGGCGCCTCCGGCACGGTCGTCCACACCGACATCAACGGCGCGATGCTGGTGGCGGGCCGCGACAAGCTGCTCGACGCCGGCGTCCGGCTGCCGACGGTGCAGTGCGATGCGGAAGCGCTGCCGTTCGCGTCGCGCGCGTTCGACTGCGTGTCCATCGCCTTCGGCCTGCGCAACGTGACGCACAAGGAGCGTGCGCTCGCCGAGATGAAGCGCGTGGCAAAGCCCGGCGGCGTCGCGCTCGTGCTCGAGTTCTCGCGCGTCGCCGCGCCGCTCGCCCCGGCGTACGACTGGTACAGCTTCAACGTGCTGCCGCGCCTCGGCCGCATGGTGGCGCGAGACGAGGCGAGCTACCGGTACCTCGCCGAGTCGATCCGCATGCATCCCGACCAGGAGTCGCTGAAATCCATGATGGAACAGGCCGGATTCGACCGGGTCGAATATCACAATCTCACGGCGGGCGTGGTGGCGTTGCATCTCGGCCGCGTGTACTGACGAGGCACTCATGAAACGCACTCTCGCGCTTTTCGTCGCATTCGTTTCCATCGTCGCGCTGATGCAGCCCGATGACGCCGACGCGCGCCGCATCGGGGGCGGTCGCAGCTTCGGCGCGCAGCGCTCGTTCACGCCCGCGCCGTCGACCACCGCGCCATCCTCGGGCATCGCCTCGAATCCGGTCATGCCGGCGCCGTCCGGCGTGACGCCGGCGCGTCCGGCGACGCCGCCGACGGTCGCTCCGGCGGCGCGCGGCGCATCGCGATGGCTCGGTCCGATCGCCGGCATCGCGGCGGGTCTGGGCCTCGCGGCACTGTTCTCGCACTTCGGCCTGTCCGAATCCTTCGGCAGCCTCCTCCTGATCCTGCTCGGCGTCGGCGTGGTGGCGCTCGTCGTGCGGGCGCTGCTCGCGCGCACGTCCGCGAGCGCGCCGCCGCGCTATGCGCCGCAGCCGGCGGCAGGCACGCTCGATCGCGTCGAGCCGACGGTCAAGCGCTTCGACCCCGCGTGGGGTGGTCCTGCGCAGCCCGCAGCAGGCGCGACGCGCCGGTTCCCGCCCGGCTTCGACCCGGTGCCCTTCGCCGCCGAAGCCAAGCGCCAGTTCCTGCGCCTGCAGACGGCGTACGACCGCGCCGACAATTCATTGCTCGCCGACGTGCTGACGCCGCAGATGCTCGACGAGATCTCGCGCGACATCGGCGCGCGCGGCCCGCATATCGCCACCGAAGTGCTGTCGCTCGATGCCGAGGTGCTCGAAGTCGCCACCGAAGGCGATCAGCATTGGGCGAGCGTGCGCTTCACCGGCAGCACGCGCGAGGACGGCAAGGCCTCGCCCGAGCCGTTGGACGAAGTATGGAACCTCGTGAAGCCGGTCGACGGATCGAGCGGCTGGCGGCTCGCGGGGATCCAGCAGTACGCCTGATGGCGGCGGCTGCCGACACGTTCGGTGCGGGCGCGTTCAATCGCGCGCTCGATCGCGCGCCGTGGGCGCGCGAGAAGCTCGTCGCGCACGCGGGACGACGATTCTCCGTCGCGCTCGGTCCGCTGATGGCCGGCTTTCGCATCCTCGACGACGGACACGTCGAGGCGGCATCATTCGCGGGCAGCACGCCGGATCTGCACCTGACGCTGTCGCCGCTGACGTTGCCGTCGTTTCTCGCGGATCCCGCGCGCTGGAACGAATTCGTCGTCGAGGAAGGCGACGTCGCGCTCGGCGGCACGCTGAAGGACCTCGCGGTCACGCTGCCGTGGCTCGTCGAGGACGCGTTCGCGCGCGTCTTCGGCGCGGTCGTGGGCCAGCGCATGGCGGATTCGGGTCGGCGATTGCTGGCATTTCCGGGATACGCCGCGGAGCGCATCGCGGACAGCATGACGAGCTACGCGCGCGACGAAGCGGACCTTCTTGCGCGCGGCGAGGAAATGCGTACGTTCACCGAGCAGAACGCGGCGCTCGCGTCCCGCGTAGCGGCGCTGGAAGGACGCATCGACGCTCTGAAGGACAAGTAAGCCGATGCCGCGATCCCCGCGCGCCGCTCCATCCGCGGCGCCCGCGCTGGCGAAGTTCAGTCGCCCGCGCCTGTACAACGTGCAGAAGCGCGAGCGGCTCTTCGAGCTGCTGGACGCGGCGCGCGCGCATCCGCTCGTGTGGGTCGCCGGCCCTCCGGGCGCCGGCAAGTCGACGCTGGTGGCGAGCTATATCGAGGCGCGCAAGCTCCCGGGTGTCTGGTTCCAGGCGGACGTGAACGATGCCGATCCGGGCACGTTCTTCCATTACCTCACGCGCGCCGCAGCGGACCTCTCGGGGCCGCGCTCGAAGGCCGTCGCCGCGCTGCCGCGCTTCTCTCCCGAGTCGGAAGGCGACCTCGTCGCCTTCACGCGGCGCTTCCTGCGCGCCTTCTTCGGACTCTTCGCGCCCGGATCGCTGATCGTCGTCGACAATTTCCACGAGGCACCGGCCTCCGCGGCCTGGCGCCTCGCGTTCAGCGAGGGCGTGCGCGAGCTGCCGGCGAATCTCAACCTGTTCTTCCTGTCGCGCATGCCGCCGCCGGCCGAGATGGCGCGGATGCTCGCCGACCAGTCGATCGCGCAGGTGCCACCCGATGCGCTGCGCTTCACGCCCGAGGAAGCGGTTTCGCTGGTGTCGATCAGCAGGCTGTCCGCGGATGTCGCGCACTCGATGCATCGCGCGACCGACGGGTGGGCGGCGGGGCTCGTCCTGATGCGCGAGCACCTGTCGCGCCACGGCTCGGCGGCCGAGGTGTCGCTGCCGGAAGGGAAGGACGCCGTGTTCGCGTATTTCACCGGCGAGATCTTCGCGCGCGCCAAGGCGAACAACCAGCGCACGCTCATGCTCTCCGCGCTGCTGCCGAGCGTCACCGAATCGGATGCCGAGGCCATCACCGGCGACGCCGAGGCGCCGCGCGTGCTCGACTACCTGTATCGCCATCATTTCTTCACCGACCGCCGGCGCACCGGGGGCGAGCCGGTGTATCACTTCCATGCGCTGTTCCGCGAGTACCTGCTCGAGGAGGGACGCAAGCGGCTGACCGCGCAGGAACGCCGCGACGCGCTCGATCGAGCCGGCGCACAGCTGGTCGCGCGCGGCGACTTCGACGGCGCTGCCGGCCTGTTCCGAGAGGCGCAGGCGTGGCGCGCGCTCGCCGACCTCGCGCTGCACACCGGCGCGTTCCTGCTCGCCGAAGGCCGCGGCCGCACGCTGGTCGACTGGGTCGATGCGCTCCCCGCCGAGCTGCGCGAGCGCGAGCCGCGCCTCGCGCTGTACCTCGGCGTCGCGCTGCTCTACTCGGATCCGACGCGCGCCAAGAAGCTGCTCGAGCGCGCGTACGAAGGCTTCGTCGCGAACGGCGACCTGCGCCGCGTGCTGATGACCTCGGCGCACGCGGTGGAGTGCCATTACTATGAATGGGCCGACTTCGCGCCGCTCGACCGGTGGATCGCGGTGTTCGAGCAGCACCTCGCGACGCCGTTCCCGTTCAGCGCGGCCTACGACGCGCTGCGCGTATGGTCGTCGTTCCTGATCGCGCTCCTGTTCCGCCAGCCCGAGCATCCGCGTATCGGCGACGTCGCCGCCGAAGTGGAGCGCCTGATCGGCGACCCGTCCGTGCTGACGGTGCCGGTCAACTTCCGCCTGAGCGCCGCGTCGATCCTGTTCAACTACTACAACTGGAAGACGAAGGGCGATACCGCCGACCCGCTCATCGCGCGCGTCACGCCGTGGCTCGACGACCCGCAGTCGTCGCCGGTGAGCCAGGTGTGGTGGCGCGTGCACCTCGCGTTCAATCACCAGATCCTCGGGCGCTACGCCAGGGCGCGCAAGGTGATGGACGAGGCCGAGACCATCGCGCTCGAGAACGGCCTGCGCACGCTGCTGTTCGAGATCTACTACGCCGAAGTGACGCCGGCCGCCGCTGCCAACGACGTTCAGGGGGCGGTGGCCGCCCTCGAGAAGCTGCGCACCGCGCTCAATCCCTCGCGTCGCATGGACGTCGCCTACTTCAAGTTCCAGGAATCGATCGTGCGCGGCGCCGAAGGCCGGGTGCACGAGGCCGGAGCGGCGGCCGCCGAGGCGCTCTCGACCGGACGCGCGGCGGGATTGCCCTCGATGCAGGTGCCGCATTTCCTCGTCCGGCTGGCGGTGTGCCGCGTGCTGTGCGGCGACGTCGCGGGGGCGCGCGCGCTGTACGACGAAGCGGTGCTCCTCGCGATCGGAGTCGACAAGCGCAACTTCGAGATCCAGCGCGGCCTGCTCCGAGCATATCTCGCGATCGAGCGCGGCGATCGCGACAATGCGGCGCAGGAGCTCGCGCATTGGCTCCCGGTCGCGCGCGGCTACTCGTACTACGGCTTCCTGCGCCAGGTGCCGAAGGTCGTCGCGCCGCTCCTCGCGCTCGCGCTCGAGCGCGGCATCGAGCCGCGGTTCGTGCGCGAGGTCATCCGCGATCGCAAGCTCACCCCGCCGTCGGACGACGTCGCGGCGTGGCCATGGCCGCTCGCGCTGCGCACGTTCGGGCCGTTCACCATCCTGCGCGACGGCGAGCCGCTCGTGTTCAAGGGCAAGGCGCAGAAGAAGCCGCTGGAGCTCCTGAAAGCGCTGATCGCGCACGGCGGCCGCAACGTCGACGCCGCGATGTTGACCTCGCTGGTGTGGCCCGAGGCCGAAGGCGACGATGCCAAGGCGTCGTTCGACAGCAACCTGTACCGCCTGCGCAAGCTCCTCGCCGTCGATGGCGCGCTCATGCTGGCCGAGGGGAAGCTGTCGCTCAACCCGGCGCTGGTGTGGGTCGACACCTGGGCGTTCGAGCAGGCGCTCGACGCCGATCCGCCCCGGGTCGAGGCGGCGCTCGCCGTGCACGCCGGCCCCTTTCTCGCGCTGGACGCCGCGCTGCCGTGGGTGCTGCCGCTTCGCGACCGCCTGCAGGCGCGGCTGTCGCGTGCCGTGCTCGCCGAGGGGCAGGCGCACGAGGCGCGCCGCGATTTCACCGCCGCCCGCGCGCTCTACCAGCGGGCGCTCGAGCTCGACAACCTGGCCGAGGCCATCTACCGGCGGCTCATGATCTGCCAGCGCGAGGAAGGCGACGCGGCCGGCGCCCTCACCACGTACCGGCGCTGCCGGGAGCTGTTGTCGATCGTCCTGGGCCGCAAGCCGGCCGCCGAGACCGAGGCGATCCGGGCCACGCTGGCCTGAACTTCGGCACCCTGCCCTCCGCCCCGCGCAGAGGCTGTCCGGCGGCCCGGATCGGCGCCCGGTTTCCTCATCCGTCAGTCATCTGCCAGCGCGCGCGCCCGAAGATGCGGGCCGTGAACTGACGAATCCCGTACGTCAGGGAGGCAGCCATGAGGATTTCACCCCGCAGATTGCTCGCCTGGCTCTTCATCGCGGTGCTCGCGCTCGCCGGCGCAGCCGCCGAGGTGTTGCCGACGCTCGGTGCCGGTGTGGCCAGCGCCGTCAGCCTGTGCGCGCCCGACAAGCCCGCGCAATCGAAGGAGCGCATCCGCGACTTCGCGGTCGTGCACGCCCCGCGCTGCGGCGTGGCCTGAGCGCAGGACTCCGCATGAGCGCTCGAGATCTCTTCGGTCCCGCCGTTCCCGGGCTCCCCGACGCGCTCGCGCATCGCGCCGATCCGATCGCGCATGGGCTCGTGCCGCTGCCCTGGTTCGCATTCGATGTCGCGAGCAGCGCGGGGTGCCGCGCAGCCGCCGCGCGGCTCGCGCGCCGCGCGGAGCACGCGTACTGGCTGTTGCGCCAGACGCTCGACGTGTCGCCGCCGCTCCGCCTCGCCGTGCTCGA
>DATJIS010000088.1:0-10381 GCA_035493035.1 Casimicrobiaceae bacterium
GCGCTCGCGCCGTGGCGCGTCCATCGCGTCGCGGGCGTGGCGAAATACGCGGAGCTGCGCAACACGCTGCTGGCCGCCATCCAGAGCGGCTTGTGGAAGCCGGGCAAGCGCCTGCCGACCGAGCAGCAGCTCGCGCGCGAGCTCCCCTACAGCCTAGGCACCGTGCAACGCGCATTGCGCGAGCTCGTCGAGGACGGTCTCGTCGTGCGCGTGCAGGGACAGGGCTCGTTCGTCGCGAAAGGGCGCAAGGCGCTCGAGGCGCCCTGGCACTGCCGCTACGTCGACGACACGGGACAAGGCTACCTGCCGGTGTACCCGCACGTCGTGCTGCGCAAGCGCACGTCGCAGCGCGGGCCGTGGTCGGCGCTCCTCGACCAGCGCGGCGACAACATCGTGCGCATCGATCGCACGATGAACGTCGACGACCGCTTCATCGTGTACAGCCGGTTCTTCCTCAATGCGGATCTGTTCGGCGCGATGCTCGACAAGCCGTTGCAGGAGCTCGACGCAGCCAATTTCAAGTCGATCCTGCAACGCGAGTTCCACCTGCCCGTCACGCGCCTGTCGCAGACGCTCTCGATCGCGACGTTCCCGCCCGAAGCCTGTCGCGGCATGAAGCTGCCGCGCGGCACGACCGGCACCGTGCTGGAAGCGACGGCCAGCGCCGGGCGCGTGCGCAATGTCTATTTCCAGCAACTGTACCTTCCCGCAACCGACCGCCGGCTCGTCATCTCGGACGTGGTCGGCGAATGACTCGAGGTGATCCATTGAGCCGCAGCACCGCTGAGCCCCGCAACCTGGTAGTGATCATGTCGGACCAGCACAGCCGCAGCATGATGGGCTGCGCGGGGCATCCCGTCGTGCGCACGCCGAATCTCGACGCGCTCGCCGCGCGCGGCACGCGATTCACGAGCGCGTACACCACCTCGCCCGTGTGCGTGCCCGCGCGCGCGGCGTTCGCCGCGGGCAAGTACGTGCACCAGATCGGCTACTGGGACAACGCCGACGCGTACGAAGGCGCCATTCCTTCGTGGCATCACCGCCTGCGCGAACGCGGGCACCGCGTGGTGTCGATCGGCAAGCTGCATTTCCGCGCGAGCGGCGAGGACCACGGCTTCACCGAAGAGGTCATTCCCATGCATATCGTCGAAGGCGTGGGCGACCTCATGGGCCTCGTGCGCGACAACATGCCGCCGCGCAAGGGCGCGTACAAGATGGCCGGCATGGCAGGACCCGGCGAGACACCGTACACGTTCTACGACCGCGAGATCGCGTCGCGCGCGCAGGTGTGGCTGCACGAGCAGGGCCGCCTGGACGACGGCAAGCCGTGGGTGCTGTTCGTGTCGTTCGTGTGCCCGCACTACCCGCTCACCGCGCCGCCGCAGTTCTACTATCCGTATTTCGATCAGGCGCTCCCGGAGCCCAAGCTGTATGCGCGGGAGCAACGCCCCGATCATCCCTATGTGCGCGACTACTGCGAGACCTTCAACTTCGACGACTACTTCGACGCCGGCAAGGTGCAGCGCGCGCTCGCGGGCTACTACGGCCTGTGCACGTTCCTCGACGAGAACATCGGGCTCGTGCTGCGGGCGCTCGAGCGGGCCGGGCTCGCCGGGAGCACGCGCGTGATGTACACGAGCGACCACGGCGACAATCTCGGCGCGCGCGGCCTGTGGGGCAAGTCGACGATGTACGAGGAGACGGTCGGCGTTCCGCTCATCCTCGCGGGCCCGGACGTTCCGCGCGGCGCGATCGTCGATACGCCGGCGAGCCACGTGGATGCGTATCCCTTCATTCTGGAATCGACGGGTGAGATCGTCGACGGGGGTACCGACCATCCCGGCGTGTCGATGCTCGAGCTCGCGCGCGGCGCGCACCCCGAGCGTGCCGTGCTCTCCGAATACCACGGCATGGGCTCGACCACCGGTGCGTTCGCGATCCGGTACGGCCGCTGGAAGTACGTGCATTACGCCGCCTACCCGCCGCAGCTCTTCGACCTCGAATCCGATCCCGAGGAATTGCACGATCTCGGCAGCGACGCGCGCCACCCGGAAGCGCGTGCGGCGTGCCATGCGCAGCTCCTGAAGATCTGCGATCCGGCGGAAGTCGACGCGCGCGCCAAGCGTCGACAGGCCGAGCTGCTCGCGCGCAACGGAGGGCGCGACGCGGTGATCGCTCGCGGCGATCTCGGCTTCACCCCCGCGCCCGGCGTCGCGGTCGCGTTCGATTGACATCGAGGAGGAGACCAGGATGAAGTGCATCGCTCGTTTGGCCGCAATCGCGCTCTTCGCGCTCACCGCTGTCGCGGCTCGCGGCGACACGTTTCCGTCGCGGCCGATCCGCATCGTCGTGCCGTTCGCGGCGGGCGGCGCCACCGATCTCATCGCGCGCGTGGTGGGACAGAAGCTGACCGAGAGCTTGGGCCAGGCCGTGGTCGTCGAGAACCGTCCCGGCGCGAGCGGCATGATCGGCGCCGACCTCGTCGCCAAGGCGCCGCCGGACGGCTATACGCTGCTGATGGCGTCGACCGCGGAGATCGCGATCAATCCCAGCCTGTACAGCAAGATGAGCTACGACCCGCAGAAGGATCTCGCGCCCATCACGCTCGCCGGCGTCACGCCGCTCATCCTCGTGGTCAATCCGGCGTCGCCACTGCATTCGGTCGCCGACATCGTGAAGGAGGCGAAAGCGCACCCCGGAACGATCTCGTTCGCGTCCGCGGGCAACGGCAGCGTGCAGCATCTGTCCGGCGAGCTCGTCAAGGTGCTCACGTCGACCGACATGGTGCACGTGCCGTACAAGGGCGCGGCGCCCGCGCTCACGGATGTGCTGAGCGGGCAGGTGACGATGTTCTTCTCCGGCATGCCGCCCGCGATGCCGCACGTGAAGTCCGGCAAGCTGCGCGCGCTCGCCGTCACGACGCCGAAGCGCTCGCCGGCCGCACCCGACGTGCCGACGATGGCGGAAGCCGGCGTGCAGGGTTTCGACATCAGCAACTGGTTCGGGCTGCTGGCGCCCGCGGGCACGCCGCCCGGGATCCTCGACAAGCTTCACGACGAAGCCGTGAAGGCGTTGATGCAACCCACGGTGAAGGAGCGCCTCGCGGAGCAAGGCGCGGAGGTGGTGGCCGATTCGCGCGAGCACTTCGGCGCCTTCATCAAGGCGGAGGCCGACAAGTACGCGAAGCTCATCAAGGTTTCCGGTGCGAAGGCCGACTGACATGACGCGCAACCCGACGCCTGGCCGCGTGCTCGCGGCGTGCATCGCGATCGTCGCGGCACTCACGTGGCAGCCCGTCCGCGCCGATGATTTCCCGTCGCATCCGCTCCGGCTCGTGGTGCCTTTTCCGGCCGGCGGTCCCACCGACATCGTCGCGCGGCCGCTCGCGCAGTTCCTCTCCGACGACCTGAAGCAACAGGTGATCGTCGACAATCGCGGGGGCGCCGGCGGCAGCATCGGCGCGGACCTCGTCGCCAAGTCGCCGGCCGACGGCTACACGCTGCTGATGGGCACCGTCGGCACCAACGCCATCAACGCGACGCTCTACCGCAAGCTGTCGTACGATCCGTCGAAGGACTTCACGCCCATCGCGCTCGTCGCCGCCGCGCCCGTGGCGCTGGTGGTGCACCCGTCGCTCGGCGTGCATTCGATGGCGGAGTTCATCGCGCTCGCCAAAGCGAAGCCGGGAACGATCACCTTCGGCACCGCCGGCAACGGCACGCCGGGACACCTGACCGGCGAGATGTTCCGCGCCGCGACCGCCACGGATCTCAAGCACGTCCCCTATCGCGGTAGCGCGCCGGCGGTGACGGATCTCATCGGTGGACAGATCAACGCGATGTTCGATCCGCTGCAAACGGTTCTGCCTTACGTGCAATCGGGGAAACTCCTGCTCCTCGGTGTGAGCAGCGCGACGCGATCCTCCGCAGCGCCGGACGCACCCACCTTCGCCGAGGCCGGCCTCAAGGGCTTCGAGGCCACCGCATGGTGGGGCGTGTTCGCGCCCGCGAACCTTCCCGCCGACATCGCCACACGCCTCAACGCGGCCATCGAGCGCGTCGTGCATACGGACGGATTCCGCAAGCTGCTGGAGCCGCGCGGCGTGCAGCTGCTGGGCGGGCCGCGTGCGGATTTCGCGCGCTTCAACGCGTCCGAGCTCGCGAAATGGGGCAAGGCGGTGCGCGATTCCGGGGCAACGATCGACTAGGACTCCCGCATGCGATTGAATGATGAAGAGCGCGCGATGCTCGCCGGGGAGCTCGGGCCCGTGCGGCAGGCCGCCCTGCAGCATCAGATCAAGGTCGGCGATTTTTTCGGCGCCGACGATTTCGTCGAAGTCACGCAGGCGCACGTGATGGCCGACACCGAGAGCCTCGGTGAATCGGGCGTCGCGTGGCTCGAGTCGCTCGCCGCGCACGCAACCGAGCATCGCCAGGTGCGCGTGCCGACGATCACGGATCCGCGCGGAACCGATTTCTCGCGCGCCGACGTCCTTCGCCAGGCCGCCTGGATGCTCAACCTCGAGCGCCGAGCGATCGACGCGTTCGTCAAGCTCGGCGTGATGATGACCGACACGTGCATCAACTACCAGACCGTGCAGCCCGCCCTGCGCGGCGAGCACGTCGCATTCGGCGACACGGGCGTGGTCATCTACTCGAACTCCGTCTGCGGCGCGCGCTCGAACTTCGAAGGCGGGCCATCGGCGATCGCGGCGGGGCTCACGGGACGTACGCCGCGCTACGGCTTCCATCTCGACGCAGGCCGCCGGGCGACCGTCCGCGTGCAGGTGGATTGGACGCCTCGCACGCTCGATCAGTGGGGCGCGCTCGGCGGCGTCGTCGGACGCGTCGCCGGCAACTACTGGGCCGTGCCGGTTATTGAGGGCATCGAAGGGGCACCCGGTTCCGACGCGCTGAAGCACTTCGGCGCCGCCATGGCCAGCTTCGGATCCGTCGCGCTCTATCACATCGCGGGGCTGACGCCCGAGGCATCGCGCGTGGACGACGTCGCGTCGCCGGGCATTCCGCGACACAGCGTTGGACGCGAGGACGTCGACGCGCTGCAGAAGTCCTATCGGGTGGACGACAAGATCGACGTCGTCGTGTTCTCGGGCCCGCAGCTCAGCCTTCTCGAGCTGCGCGCGCTCGCCGCGCTGTGCGATGGACGCCGCTTCACGCTGCCGCTACTCGCCGTGACGAGCCCGCAAGTGAAGCCCGACGCCGACCGCATGGGCCTCACCGCACGCATCGAGCAGGCGGGCGGCACGGTGCTCGCCGGCATGTGCTTCTATCAGTCGTATGCGCGCGAGATCGCCGAAGCCAATGGCTGGAAGCGCCTCGCCACGAACAGCGCCAAGATGGTGAACATCCTGGGCGGCTATGGCTACCAGCCGATGCTCGCGTCGATGGAGGCATGCGTCGAGGCAGCGTGCACGGGACGGCTGCCATGAGCGGCAAGCGCAGCCAGGGAGGCCCTCGATGAGCGCTCGCGAGTTTCGAGCCGCGCACGCCATGGGGTTCGGCGTGGACGGCGAAGCGCTCGTCGCGAGCGACGGTTTTTCCGCGCGCTACGACCTCGACCGCATCCGCGGTGTGTTCTCCCGGCCGCAGCACAAGCTCGCGGGCCAATCGTACGTCGGACGCATCCTGGTGCTCGACACGGCAAAAGGCGGCGTCGCGTCGGCGTGGATGCTGCGCGAGATGAAGCTCCGCGGCGTGATCCCGCTGGCGCTGGTCTTCAACAGCGTCAATCCGATCATCGCGCAGGGCGCGGCGTTCGCCGACCTGACCATGCTCGCCGGCTTCGACGTCGATGTCACGCGAGCGGTGCACAGCGGCGACCGGGTGGAGATCGTTCCGCAGGAGCGGTTGCTGCGGATTCTGTGAATCACGCAAGCGCGCACGGCAGCGTTCGAATGCCAGAGCGCCTTTGGAGGACCCTCGCGATGAAGACACTGCACCGGTTTCGTCTCATGGCCGTGCTCGCAGCCTGCGTGGCATGGCTCGCGTCCGGCGGCGTCGCCGCGCAGACCTACCCCGGCAAGGCGGTGCATCTGATCGTGCCGCTCGCCGCGGGCAGCACCGCCGACATCATTTCGCGCTACATCGGCCAGGAGCTTTCGAAAGCGCTCGGCCAGGCGGTGATCGTGGAGAACAAGCCGGGCGCGGGGGGCACGATCGCCATGGCCGACGTCGCGCACGCGCCGCCCGATGGCTACACGATCGGCTTCGCATCGCAGGGCACGCTCGTGTTCAACCAGGCGCTCTATTCCAAGCCGGGCTACGACTCGCTCAAGGATTTCGCGCCGATCTCGTTCGTCGGCGGCGTGTCGAACGTGATGATCGTGCCGCCGACCAGTCCCGCGAAGCGTGCGTCCGACATCGTGGCAGAAGCCAGGGCGCACCCGGGCAAGCTCACGTTCTCGTCGGGTGGCTCCGGCACGAGCCATCATATGTCCGGCGTGCTGTTCGGACAGCTGACGCACGTCGAGTTGTTGCACGTCCCGTACAAGGGCGCACCGCAGGGCATTCTCGCGGTGATGACGGGCGAGGTCGACATGGGCTTCTTCAACACGCCGACCGTGATCAGCCAGGTTCGCGACGGCAAGGTCAAGGCGCTCGGCGTGACGAGCCTCAAGCGTTCGGCGCTGCTGCCCGACATACCGACGCTCGACGAGCAAGGCATCAAGGGTTACGAGGTGAACACCTGGCTGGGCTTCGTCGCGCCCGCCGGCACCCCGCCGGACGTCGTGGCGCGCCTGAATCGCGAGATCAATCGGATCTACACCAGCGCCGAGGCGAAGGAGAAGCTCGGCGCGCAGGGCTTCGACTTCGCGCCGCCACGCACGCCCGACGCGTTTCGCGAGATCATCGCGGACGACATGAAGAAATGGCTCCCGCTGGTGAAGGCTTCCGGCGCGAAGGTCGATTGACGACGCGCCGCGCTACGCAGCGCGCGACAGCTCGCCGTTGAGATCGACCGCCTTCGCCACGAGCCGCGCGAGCTCGTGTCGCAGGTCCTCACGCACGCGCGCCAGCCGCGGATCCGCGTTCAGGTTGCGGATCTCGTACGGATCGTCATCGAGATCGTAGAGCTCGTCGAGCTCGCCGGCGATGCCCTTGTTCACCCAATGCACGTACTTGTAGCGGTCGGTGCGCACGGCCTTGTACGTCATGCCAACGAGCCACGGCATCGCCTGCTCCGCCCAGTATTCGATCAGGATCGAATGACGCCAGCTCTCCGGTGAGGCGCCGCCGAAGAGCGGCACGAGCGAGCGTCCCTGGACCTGCGCGCCCGGCGTTCCGCCGGCCAGCGCGATGAACGTCGGTGCGATGTCCTGGCAGATGACGAGGTCGCGCACCGTGGTCCCTGCCGCAATGTCCCGCGGGAAGCGAACGACGAACGGCGAGCGTATGCCCTCCTCGTACGGGAACCGGCGCTCGGGGCCGAGGCCGTGCTCGCCGAAGAAGTAGCCGTTGTCGCCGAGGAACACGATGCACGTGTTGTCGAGCTCGCCCGTGTCCGACAGGACGTCGAGGATCTGCCCTACGCCCTCGTCGACCGCAGCCATCATGCGGGCGCGCAGGCGGATCTCCTCCTGCTGTCCCGCGAAGAGCGCATCGAGGATCTGCCGCGCGGTGCCGTCGGTCGCCTTGATGGCGAGCGCCTCGGCCCACGCCGGCTTCGACTTGACCACCTCGTCGATGGGCAGCATGTTCGGCTTGGGTGGAAAGATGCCGTCGCGATAGAGGTCCTTGTGCCGATCGGCAACGACGTATCCGCCCTGCGCGGAGATCTTCAGCGTTCCGTCGGCCGCCTGCTCGGCATCCGGATGCACCGCCTTGTGCGCGAAGAACAGCGACCACGGGCCGCGCTTCGGACGCTTCAGCCAGTCCACGGCCAGGTCGTTCATGATGTCCGTGATGTAGCCGCGATGCTCGACGTAGCGCCCATCGTGATTGAGCCGCGGATCGGTGAGCCGGCCGTGGCCGTCGTAGCTCACCCAGTAGTCGTAGCCGGGACGCGGCGCGCCGCTGTTTCCCATGTGCCACTTGCCGATGTGCGCCGTCTCGTATCCCAGTCGCTGCAGCTCGAGATGGTAATTCGGCAGGCGATGGCTCATCGCATCGCGCGCCACATTGTCGATGATGCCGTGGCGGCTCGCGTATTGGCCGGTGAGGATCGACGCGCGATTCGGAGAGCAGATCGGCGTCGTGTGAAACGCCCGCTTGAACACGGCGCCTTCGTGCGCCAGCCGGTCGATGTTCGGCGTGCGCATGTAGGGGTGACCACCTGCGCCGAATTCATCGTAGCGGAGGTCGTCGATCAGGATCACGAGGAAATTGGGACGGTTCATCGGAGCAGGCGCAGCGTGGGAAGGCACCGAGTTTACGCCTGCGTGCTCGCATCTTCGCGTGGACGACGCGCGGCGAACCTGCAATCGAGCACGACTTCGGCGTCCGCGGAGACAGCCTTCTCGCGCGACGCGGCTGACCTGATTGCGTCCTCGCTTCTCGGACGATGCGTGTATCGTTCCTCGCCGGGTGCCAATCCAATCCGCATACCATGCCCCTGAATCCCGCCCTCTCCCGTCTCATCGCCGCGAAGCTCGTGCACGCCCGCGCGCCGCAGTGGGAGTTGCCGATCGCGGACGTCCGCACGGCGTTTCACGACCTATGGACGCCCGCGTTGACGGGCGCGCCGATCGCGATCGCGCGTCGCGAAGACGTGACGCTGCCCGGCACGTCGGTTCGAATGCGCGTGTATGCGCAGGAAGCGGACCGTCCCCTGATGCTCTTCTTCCACGGCGGCGGCTACGTCAAGGGCGGCCTCGACGAGACGGATGCGCTGTGTCGAAAGCTCGCCGATCGGTCCCGGCACGTCGTGGTTTCGGTGGACTACCGGCTCGCGCCGGAACATCCGTTCCCCGCGGCGCTCGATGACGCGTTCGCCGCCACGCTGTGGGCGTGCACGCATGCCGCCGAGCTCGGTGCCGCGCCCGGTCCACTGGTGGTCGCGGGCGAGAGCGCGGGTGGCAATCTCGCCGCCGTCGTGTGCCTGCGCGCGCGATCCGAGCCGCGCATCGCCCTGCGCGCACAGGTGCTGCTCCAGCCGGTGGTGGACTTCACGCGCTCGTTCGCGTCGATGTCGTTGCCGGCCAGGCAGTGCCTGGTGCCGAGCGACGACCTCGCGTGGTATTACAAGACGTACTACGCCGACGAGGGCGACTTCCGCAATCCGCTCGTCTCGCCGCTCTACGCCGACGATCTCTCGGATCTTCCGCGCGCGCTCGTCATCGCGGCGGAATACGACACGCTGCGCGACGAGAACGAGGCGTACGCGAAGCGTCTGCGCGCGGCGGGTGTGCCGACCGAGTACGTCTGCTACGCGGGCATGGTGCACGGCTTCGTGCAGATGGCCGGCATCGTCACCGAAGCGGACGCTGCGACGAGGCAGATCGTCGAGTTCTTGAATCGCGACGCGTGACGCGCGGTCGAGTCGACGCGACCACTCTCGTGTCGCCGCCGCCTGCGCTCACTTCATCGATGCGCGCACGTTGACGAGCACCTGGTCGATGGCATCGATGCGAACGAAGCCGAGGCGCGGATATTCGATATCGAGGATGACGTACACGGTGAGCGCGATGACGGCGGCAAAGCCGATCTTGTGCAGCCAGTCGGCGCCCTTGTCGCTCGCGGACTGGTAACCGGCGAGCGCCGCAGCGCCGAGCGCGAGCCCGATCAGCATCGCGTAAATGATCAACGGCGGATGCATCTGTGTGGCCGCCACGCGCACCGAGGTGATGTCGAACATCTGGTTGAGCGCCGGTACCACGATGACCTCCGTTCCCGGCCGGCTTTCCGGCAAGCGAACGGCGGCGATCGCTTGCGTCCATATGTCCGTCTGCAGGGCCAATGAGCGGCCAAGCTCCTCCCGCGCCGCGTCCAGGTCCGGCAGCTTGCGATAGGTTGCGATCCGCGAGTCGACGTAGCGGCGGAACGTCTCGCGCATCGCCGGCTGCGCCGCCTCCGGGAGCAGCGCGATGCGCAGGTACGCCGTGCCGATCGCGTTCGCTTCGTCGACCACCTGGCCGCGGCGCACGTCGAAGCGCGTGAGCGCACCGGAAAACGTGAAAGCGATCATCAGCCCGAGGAGCGCGAAGACCGCGGCCTCGAGGGAGCCGGTGCTGGAAAGCCCCGCGGCGCCGTAGCGCGCCAGGTCGCGTCGGCCGATCCGTCGACCGATCATCAGGAACAGCAGGATTCCGAAGAAGATGCCGACGGCGATGCCTGCGCCGATCACGACAGGGTCGATGACTTGCAGCATTGATCCGTGTGAGTGTCGCGGAGATCGGAAAGGCCGGACGATACACCAGGCCCGG
>DATJIS010000089.1:0-12711 GCA_035493035.1 Casimicrobiaceae bacterium
GCCGGTCGACGTGCCGTGCGCGTTCAGATAATCGACATCGGTCGTCGCGGCGCCGGCATCCTCGAGTGCCGCGCGCATCGCCTGGATCGGTCCGTCGCCATCGGGCGGCGAGTCGGTGATCCGGTAGCTCGACAGCGAATTGCCGTCGCCGGCGAGCTCGGCATAGATTCTCGCGCCGCGCTTGCGCGCAGACTCCCACTCTTCGAGCACCAGGAATCCGGCGCCTTCGCCGAGCAGGAAGCCGTTACGCGTTGCGTCGAACGGCCGGCTCGCCCGCTGCGGCGTGTCGTTGTCGGCGGACAGCGCCGAGAGCAGGCAGAAGCCGCCGATTCCGATCGGGCTGATCATCGAATCGAAGCCGCCCGCGAGCGCGCGATCGACCGCGCCGCGACGGATGAGCTTCAGCGCCGTGCCGATGGCCTGGCCGCCCGAGGCGCATGCGGTGTGCACGGAGGTCGTGTAGCCGCGGATGCCGAAGCGCCGCGTGAGCAGGGCCGCGCCGGCGGTCGACTGGCTGCGGCAGAACACCAGCGGATCGGCTGCGGCGGGATCGTCGACGAGTTTCGCGGTATCGAGCTCGCCGCTCGCCGCGGAGTGCGCGTGCACCGCCGCGAGATCGCGGTAATCGACCCCCATCATGCCCGTGCCGACGGAGCAGCCCCACCGATCGCCGTCCCGCTCGGTCGGCGCGATGCCGGCGTCGGCGATCGCCTGCTCCGCCGCGGCAAGCGCGAAACGGTGCGGGCGATTGGCGAACTTGACGAGCTTGCGCTCGGCGGTGATCGACGACGCATCGAAGCCCTTCACCTCGGCCGCGATGCGCGTCGTGAATCCGCTCGCGTCGAACAGCGAGATCGGCGCGGCGCCGCTGCGGCCATCGAGCACCGCGCGCCAGCTCGTCGGCACGTCGTTGCCGACCGGCGTCACCAGCCCGAGACCGGTGATCGCGACGCGGCGCTTGCCTTCAGCCATGGCTCACCTGCATCTCCAGTCGCGCGCCCGCCACCGTGCGGCCGTCGACGGCCGCCTGCATGGTGGCGCGCGCGACGCCGTCCACGGGCGCCTTCACGTCGAGCAGGAGATCGATCGCCTGCCCCGGCGTGATGAACGAGCGCATCTTCACGTGCGTCGCCTTGAGCGGCGTCACCTCGCGGCCGCGCGCCCACCCGGCGCTGCGTGCGAGCGCGAGGGTCTGCCCGATCTGCGTGTCGAGCAGCAGCGTCGCCGGAAACACGGGACGACGCGGAAAGTGATCGTGGAAGAACGGCGCGTCCTGCGGCACGTCGAGCCGCGCCCGCAGCGACTCGCCGGGCACGGTCTCGATCGCCGTGACCGTCGGCGCGCTCACGCCGCGAAATCGGGCCGGCGGCGCGCCCGCGCCGCGCAACAGCGCGAATCGCGCGCGCAACGCACCGGGATCGTCGAATTCGCCGACCGGCAGCATCGGCCCGAGACAGTCGACGAGCTCGATCAGCGCGCGGCCCTGCGAATGCGCCGCGCCGCTGTACGCGACGGCTTCGTCGTCGCACTGCTCGATCGTCACCGACAGCTCGAGCGTCGCACCGGGGTGCGCGTCGCCGAGGAACCGGGTCTCGGCGGCGAGCGCGGCCACCGGACGGCCGCGATAGTCGATGTGCTCCATCGAGACCCACGCCGCGAGCTGCCCGACCGCCTCGGCCACGAAGCAGGACGCGAAGCGCGGCAGCTGCGGCGGCACGGCGAACGTCGCGTGCGCGGCGCGGCCCGGCTCGAATCCGTCGATGCGGTCGACGAACGAGTAGGCCGCGAAGTGGTCGGGCGAGTCCAAGACCTCGGTCAGCTCGCCGCGGGCGCTTCGCGCTGCGCGCGGATCACGAGCTTGCAGAATGTCTCCGGCGTGAACAGCCGCGGAATGTCGGCGGCCTTCAGCGGCGTCTTGAAACGCTCGGGCGGGACTTCGCTCAGGTAGGCCTTGAGCTGCGCCAGACCCTTCTCGGTGACGATGCCCTTCTCCTCGAATTCCGATTCGGGCAGGTCGCCGCGCGCGTTCTCCACGATCTTGCCGCGCGGGATCTTGATCTTGAATGCGCGCTCGAGGCGAAACACCATGTCGAGGAAGTCGATCGACTCGGCGTCGAGACCCTCGATCAGCGAGACCTTGGGCTTGATGTCCTCGACATCGCAGCCCAGCGCGTCGGCCATCGTCTCGGCGACCTTCGGGTACACCGCATCGATCTCGGCCTGGGTAATCGGTTGCTCTGCCATCGTTGTCCTCTCTCGAAATCAAGCCATCTTGAAGCCGCCGTCGACGTGGAACACCTGCCCCGTGACGTAGCTCGCATAGTCCGACGCCAGGAACCAGACCGCGTACGCGATCTCTTCCGGCTTGCCGTAGCGCTTCAGCAGGATGCGGTTCTTCACCTCGTCGCCCGCCATGTCGCGCACGTCCTGCGACATCTCCGTCTCGATCACGCCCGGCGCCACCGCGTTCACGCGGATCCTGCGCGGCGCGAGCTCGACGGCGAGCGCACGCGTGAACGCGTTGATCGCGCCCTTGCTCGCCGCGTAGTTGGTCTGGCCGCGGCCGCCTTTCTCGCCGGCAACCGAGCTCAGGTTCACGATGCAGCCCGCGCGCTGCACGATCATGTGCGGCACCACCGCGCGGGTCATGTTGAAGACTCCGCCCACGTTCGTGTCGAGCACGGCGTCGACGTCCTCGTCCGACATGGCCGCGAGCTGGTTGTCGCGGATGACGCCGGCGTTGTTGACGAGAAGATCGATGCGCCCGTTGCGATCGGCCACCGCGTCGACCGCCTGCGTGCATGCGGCGAGGTCACGCACGTCCGCCTGCACGGCGCTCACCGCGTGGCCGGCGTCCTTCGCAGCCGCGACCACCGCCGCGGCTGCGTCGGCGTTGCCGCGGTACAGGAAGGTGACGTCGCAACCTTCGCCCGCCAGCAGTTCGACGATGGCGCGGCCGATGCCGCGGCCGCCGCCCGTCACGAGCGCCGTCTTTCCGGCGAGGCCCGGATCGATCTTCATCAGCCGGAGATGGCGAAGCCGCCGTCGACAACGAGCGTGTGGCCGTTGATCATCGCGGCCTCGGGCAGGCACAGCAGGTACACCGCGTCGGCGACCGCCTCGGGCGTCAGCTTCGCCTGCGCGGGATTGCGTCGCTCGAAATCGGCGAGCACCTCGTCGCGATTGGGAAAGTAGGCAAGCGCGTCGGTGTCGACCACGCCGGCGCTCACGGTGTTGACGCGGATGCCGCGGGGCCCGAGCTCCTGAGCCAGCGCACGCACGAGGGCTTCGAGCGCGGCCTTCGACGCGCCGATGAAGCCGTAGTTGGGCATGGCGCGCTGCGAGCCGAGCGACGACATCGCGATGATGCGTCCGCCGTCGCGCATCATCGGCACGGCGTGCTGCGCGAGCAGGTTGAGGGCGAGCGCATTCGTCTCCAGGCACCAGCGCCAGTGCTTGAGCCCCATGTCCATCACCGGCTTCAGCACGCCGGAGGCGGCGTTGCTGACGACGATGTCGAGCCGGTCGAATTCCTTGCCGATCGTATCGAAGAGCTCGTCCACGCTGTCGGGAATGCCCACGCTCGCCTGCACCGCGACGGCGCGACGGCCGAGTGCGGCGATATCCTTGCACAGCGCCTCGGCCTCCTCGGCGCTGTTGTAGTAGTTGACGACGACGTCGCAGCCGGCCGAGGCCAGCTTGCGCGCGATCGCCCGACCGATGCCGCGCGCGGCGCCGGTGATGAGCGCGACCTTTCCTTGGAGCGCTTCGGGCATCGGGGATCGTCGAATGCGAAACCCGCTATTGTACCTTTCCCGGGATGGCGGACCGCCTCAACCGGTCGCGGCGCTCCGCCGCGCGCGAATGAGCGTCTGCAGCTCCTGGACCCAGTGCTTCTTCACGCTCCACCAGACGTCGGCGGCATACAGCGCGCCGGTCAGCTTGTCGTTGTCGAGGCCCGTTTCGCCCGCCTTGCCCGGCGCGTAGGCGTTGAGCTTGGCGCGCGTCTCGGGATCTCGCGCCAGATCCTGCACCGCCGGCAGCATCACGTGGCTGTAGGTCGCGGGCAGCTCGAGGTTGCGCACCCTCGCGGTGCCGTTGGGCTTGAACACGTCGCTCTCGTCGCCGGGGAAGCTCCACGCGATGAGGTCGAGGCCGATGAAGTAGCCCGTGAAGTCGTCGACGGTGTCCGGAATCGAGCGCAGCTTGTTCGCCATGTCCCACTGGTTCGGCAGCAGGAACGCCGCGCCGCCCGCCCCGACGACCGACGCATAGCACACGGAAAGGCCGACCACGGGACGCGTCTTGCCGGTGAGCGGATCGACGATCGTCGTGCGCGCCTCGGCCTGCTGCGTGGCAGGGTTCCATACCGGCAGCGACTTCTCGAAGTGCCCGGCGAGCTCGTGCAGGATCTTCACGGCCTGCATGCCGCCCTGACTGTGGCCGATCAGCATGGGCCGCATGCCTTCGTGCTCGTAATGCCACGCGACGATGCCCGTGAGCTTGGCGCCGTCTTCGTACGGGCTGTACGACCAGTCGCGCGTGGCGGGATCGCGGATGCTGCGCTCGGGATAGCCCATGCCGACCAGGAAGTGGCCGAACGACACCATGATGAGGTGCACGGGGTAGATGCCCCCGTGCAGCAGCATCACGTAAGGCGCGGGCGCGTGGGCGAGCGGGCCGCGGAGGTCGGCTTCGGTGACGTGGTCCGGATCGAGCGCGAGGATGCGGTCCTCCGTCGCGCGGTCGAGCGTGAGCCGCGACAGGACCTGCCCCGGCTTCGGCTGCTCGACCGATTCGGGTCCGGGCGGGGTGAGCGCGCAGCTCGTGAGGATCAGTGCCGCAACGAGCGGCATGCAAAGGCGGCGAAGGAGGGGGGTCATAGTTGGTCGACCCGGCGGGCGAGGCCGGACCATAATTTGTCGATGTCGCTTCGGTCGAACGCCGCCGTGCGGTAGGAGGCGCCGGCGTACAGCACCTCGCCGACGGTCGTCACCGCCAGCACGAGCGGGGCGATCGGGCCGGTCGGTACGCCCCGAATATAGACGGGCGGCGGCTCGGCCGTATTGTCGCGCGCCCACATCGCATTCACGTTGAGTGCCGAAACTCCGGCCCAGATAGGGTAGCTCTTGGCGTAGAAGGCGGCGCGCTGCGGCGGCCCGAGGAGGCGCCATGCGGCCTGCACGTACCGCATTGCCAGCAGCGTCTGCAGGTACAGCTTCTCGCGCTTCACCTGCGACGTGACCGCATGGACGTCGCGCGCGAGCGCCTCGAGCGTGATGCCGGGCGGCACGGCGTGCGACACGCGCAGCGAGCCCAGGAACTGTCCGAACGCGGCATGGCCGGTCGCGCCGAGCTCGCCGCGCAGGTTCATGATGGACGCCACGGCGAGATCGCGCCGGCGCGCTGCGTTTCGCTGCGCCGGAGCGAGCGCGTCCATGCCGAGCAGCAGCAGCGCCATCAGCACGTCGTTCTGCGTGACGCCCCAGCGCTTCGCGCTGGCCGCGAGGCGGCGGTATTGCGCGGGTGCGAGCGAGTACAGCGCGTATCCGTTGTGGCCGTTCATCACGTCGCGGTAGCGCGGGCGTGCCGTGCCGCGCGCGCTGCGGACGAGCGCCGGCAGGCGCGCGAGCCCCGTCACGAAGCGCGGCACGTTGCGCAGGAAGAGGGTCGCCTGCGTCGGCGGATACAGGAGCGGCCGGGGCGCGTCGGGGACGGTGCCGGAGCAGCGCTCGACGATGGCATGCAGCAGCGTGAGGATGCAGTCGCCGCTCGCCACGAAGTGATCGTAGGAGAGCCCGAGCATCGCGCCGTCCGGTGCCTGGATGACGAAGAAGCGGAACGGCTCGAGCGGCGAGGTGTCGGCAAACGGCGCGTTGAGCTCGGCTTCGATCGCCTGCGCGAGCGCGTCGAGGAGCCGCTCGCCCTGGACGACTTTCACGGTCACGTTGGCCGGCCCGCCGCGGTACTCGTAGCGCCCGCGCTTGCGGTCGACGACCAGACCCGTCAGGCCGCAATGCGAGAGCTCGTCGGCGATGGCGCGCTCGATCGTTGCGATGTCCGCTTGCGAAGGCAGCGCGACCGCGTGCACGGCGTTGTACGGATGGAGCTCGCGCCACCGCAGCATCGTGGCCTGGAACAGGTTGAGGTGGCCTTTCAGGAGCCGCCTCCACGCGTTCGCGCCCGGGCTTCGATGCACCAGGCTCGCTTCACGCCATACCAGATGTCCGCGGCGTGCAGGATGTTCGTCGTGTCGTGGCCTTCCGGAATCGGCGCGGCGCGATCGGGGCGCCACGCATCGATCCACGCGCGCGTCACCGGATCGGCCGCGAGATGCTCCGCGCGGGCCGCGCCGATGTGGCTATAGCTCGCGGGCAGGGTGACGTTGCGAACATGGGCGCTGCCTTGCGCGACGTAGGGATCGTCGCCGAAGTCGCCCGCGATCAGGTCACCCTCGATGCGAAAGCCGGTGAAGTCGCGCACGGTGTCGGGAACGGCGCGAAGGCGCGAGAGCATCGACCATTGTCCCTGCAGGAGGCGCGGCAGCTTGCCCGTGGCGATGGCGGCTGCGTACGCGACCGGGATGCCGATCACCGGCCGCACCGCGCCCGTGACGGGGTCGACGATGGTCGTGCGCGCGAGCGCCTCGTCCCGCTCGGGGTCGTACACCGTGACCGTGTCGTGAAAATCGCCGGCGAGCTCGTGCAGCACGCGCATGACGAGCATGCCGCCACGGCTGTGTCCGATCAGGATGGGCGCCATGCCGTCGCGCTCGTAATACCAGGCCACCATCCCGGCGAGCTTCGCGCCGTCCTCGTATCCGCTCACCGACAGCGCACCGCTGTGCGGATCGCGAATGCTCGCCTCGGGATAGCCCATCGCGATGAGGAAGCGCCCGAACGGATCCATGGTCACGAACGGCAGGCTGCCGGCGATCAGCATGACGCGCGGCGCGGGCACGTGCGCGAGCACATCGCGCACGCCTGCGGCGTCGACGTTGTCGCAATCGAGGCGAGCGAGGTCGCCGGCTCGACAAGCGACCGGCGCGGTCGCGAGCGCGAGCGCGAAGAGCGTCAGGAAGACGTGGTCACGGCTCACGCGTCGTGAGCCGGGGCACGAAGCGGCCGGTTCGCGCGACGTAGCGGACGTACGCTTCGCCGTGGACGGCGGCGAGATGGGCTTCCTCGTTGCGCGCCTTCGCGTGCATCAGCGTGACGTGCACGAGCGCGACGATCAGCATGGGCGGCGTCGGCAGCACGATCGCCGAGCACAGCATGAGCAGGATGCTGAACGCGTAGATGGGATGGCGGATGCGCCGGAACGGGCCGTCGGTGATGAGCGCCGTGTGGTCGCTGCTGACGTCCATGCGCCAGTCGTCGCCCATGCGCTTCCAGCAGCGCGCCGTGGCGAGCAGGCACGCGACGCCGACCACGGCCGCGATCACGCGCAGCGCGAGGAACGCGGGCTCGGCATGCGCGACCGCAGGCAATCCGAGGAGGCCGCCGCTTCGCGTGAGCGCGAGCCAGGGCAGCGCGATCCACAATGCCACGAGCGGAATCCACACCACCCACATCGCGCGCTCGCGTTTCTGCTGCGGAACGAGGCCGGCGTCCTTGTGCCGGTGGCGACGCACGCGCACGACCATGGCGCCCACGCCCGTCCAGTAGGCCGACACGGTGACCGCGATGGCGAGCAGCGCAGGATCGCTCACGCTCACGCGCGCTCGATGATCGCGGCGATGCCCTGGCCGCCGCCGATGCACATCGTGATGAGCGCGTAACGCTTCCCCGTTCGTTGTAATTCGTACATCGCCTTCACGGCGAGGATGCATCCGGTGGCGCCGATCGGATGGCCGAGCGCAACCGCGCCGCCGTTCGGGTTCACCTTCGCGGCGTCGAGGCCCAGTTCCTTGTTGACCCCGAGCGCCTGTGCCGCGAAGGCCTCGTTCGATTCGATGATGTCCATGTCGCCAAGCGAAAGGCGTGCCTTGGCCAATGCGTTCTTCACCGCCGTCACGGGGCCGAGGCCCATCACGCGCGGCTCGACCCCCGCGTGACCGTAGCTCACCAGGCGTGCCATGGGCTTCAGCCCCTTCTGCCGTGCGGCCGCTTCTTCCATCAGCACCACCGCTGCGGCGGCGTCGTTGAGGCCCGAGGCGTTGCCCGCCGTGACGGTGCCGTTCTCCTTCGCGAAGACCGCCTTCAGCTTGCCCATGTCGTCGAGCGAGGCGTCGCGGCGCACGTGCTCGTCGGTGTCGAACACCGTCACGCCCTTGCGCGTCTTCAGCTCGACGCCGACGATCTGGCTCTTGAAATGACCGGCGTCGATCGCCGCCGCGGCGCGGCGATGGCTTTCCACCGCGAACGCATCCTGCTCGGCGCGCGAGATGCCGCACTGACGAGCGACGTTCTCCGCGGTGACGCCCATGTGGATCGACTCGAACGGATCCGACAGCGCGCCGGCCATCATGTCGACGAGCTTCGCGTCGCCCATGCGCGAGCCCCATCGCTGCGTCGGGTTCGCATACGGCGCGCGGCTCATGCTCTCCGCCCCCGCGCCGATCGCCGCGTCGGTGTCCCCGAGCAGGATGTATTGCGCGGCGCTCACGATGGCCTGAAGGCCGCTGCCGCACAGCCGGTTCAGCGTGAGCGCGCCGCTCGTCACCGGCAGCCCGCCCTGCACGCCGGCGACGCGCGCCATGTACATGTCCTTCGGCTCGGTGTGAATGACGTTGCCGAAGACGCATTGACCGATCGCGTCCGGATCGACCTTGGCGCGCGCGATCGCCTCGCGCACGACCGTGGCCCCGAGCTGGGTGGGCGCGACATCCTTCAGCGCGCCGCCGTAATCGCCGATCGCCGTGCGCACGCCGCTCAGCAGCACCACCTGCCGTCCGTTCATGATCGTCTCCAGGGTGGATGGGCCGTTCGACGGCCCCGATTCACGCATTGTCGCGCCCCGGGGGGCGGCGGCCTACGGGCACCTAATCTTGCCCGTCGTCGGCGCCCGCGCGGCGCTCCTCGATGGCGCGCAGGCGCAGCGTGAAGCGTGCGCCCTTGCCCGGATGCCGGTCCGCGACGAGATCGCCGCCGTGGGCCGTTGCGATGCGCTTGGCGATGTAGAGCCCGAGGCCGACGCCCGCGCCGCGTCCTCCGGTCGAGAAGAAGCGATCGAAGACGTGCGGAAGATCGGCGTCCGGAATTCCCGGCCCGTCGTCGATGACCTCGATCTCGCCCCACGACTGCCCGTCGTGTTGCGTCTCGCGAACCGACACGGTGACCGCCGCGCCCTTGGGCGAATAGGCGACCGCGTTGGCGAGGACGTTGTCGAGGCACTGGCGCAATCGGGCCGGATCGCCCATGACCACCACCGGTGCCGGCGCCTTGACGATGATCTCGTGCTCGCCGGTCGACAGCGCGAGCGCCGCGGTGCGCGCGAACGGGGCGAGGTCGATCGGCTGCAGCGCGATGTCGAACGCGCCCGCGTCGAGACGCGCGGTGTCGAGCAGGTCGCTCAGGAGCGCGCTGAGGCGCGCGAGCGTGGCGAGCGCCGCGTCCACGTCCTGGATGTCGGCCGTGCGGCCGGCGGCCTGCGCGCGCTTGCTGAGGCTGTACAGGCGCATCGTCACCGGCGAAAGATAGTTGCGCACGTCGTGCCCGACGATCGCCATGATCTCCTGGGCCCGCATCGTTCGGCCCTGCTCGAGCGCGTTGTTCTTGATGCTCTCGACGAGCTCCGAGTGCCGCGCGACCCAGCCCACCCAGCGCGCGGCGCTGGCCGTGAAGCTGGCGTCGACCTCGGTGAAGCAATCCGGCTTCAGCGACGCCAGCATGATCACGCCGCGCCGCTCGCCCGCGACCTCGAGCGGCACGCCGAGCTCGGACTCGATGTGCATGCCTTCCTTGATGCCGCGAAGCTCCTCCGCATCGCCCTGCACCTTGCCGCAGAGATACGTCTTTCCGGTCTCGAAGACCCAGACGACCCGTCCCTTGTTGGACAACGGCAGCACGTCGAGGCCGAGCCTTCGCTGCAGCTGCGAAAGGGGCTGGGTGCTGGTACCGAGCGCGGCGAGCGAGTCGCGCGACGCGTCGTACAGGAACGCGTCGACCTTGTCGGATCCCGTGGCGTCCGCGAGCGCATCGCAGGCGTGCGACAGCGCCGTGCCGAGATCCGCCGCAGGGATCTCGAGCAGCTTCTGGAGCGTGGCGAGCAGGCGCTCCTGGTTGCCTGAAGCGGGATTCATGATGGTGTCAGCGCACGCGCGAGGCCGCGGAAGCCCGTCGCAACGGCGACCCTCGTGGGAGCGCCGCAGCGCGCGCGCGTTCCCGCCCTTCGCCGTCGGGTCGCGTCCCCGACGCCGCGCGCCAGGGGGGCGCGGTATGCTAGGTGCGCAGCTGATGCAGCGGGGGACCTGCCCATGACCGGTTCGAAATGGAAGCACCATGGCGTGCGCGTCGTGCACGGCGGCGAGCTCGACATCAATACGCCGCAGACGCCGGGCATGAACCGCGCCGCGGCGATCACCCAGGCGCGCGCCGGTGCCGAGAAGCTCTGGGCGGGCACCGTGGTGATCCATCCCAAAGCGCGCACGGGTGCGCACCATCACGGCCCCGTGGAAAGCGTGATCTACGTGGTGAGCGGGCGGGCGCGCATGCGCTGGGGCGATCGCCTGGAGTTCGTGGCGGAGGCCGGGCCCGGCGACTTCATCTACGTGCCGCCGTTCGTCCCGCACCAGGAGATCAACGCGAGCGACGACACGCCGCTGTCATGCGTGCTCGTGAGGAGCGGACAGGAGCCCGTCGTGGTGAACCTCGATCTTCCCAACGTCGAGCCCAATCCCGAAGAGGTGCACTGGGTCGACGACATCCACGCGAAGCCCGGCGAGCACTAGGCGGCGATGGCCTCGCGGGCTTCGTGAGGGTACAGGCGCGCGAGCTCGCGTCCGAGATACGCGGCGATCGTGCGCATGCCGTACAGGCCCGCCTCGGCTTCGGCGGCGCTGTTGTAGTTGGTGTTCGTGTTCACGTCGTACGTATACGTCTCGCCCGACGCGTCGCGTATGAACTCGATGCCGGCGATGCCGATGCCGTTGGCAGCGATGAAGCGCTGGTAACGCTCGATCAGCGGATCCGCGAAGCCTTCCACGATGCGAAAGCGAGGCGCCGCCGGCACAGGCGTCTCTCCGACCGGGCAGAAGCGATCGTCGACCTGGCACACGTCGGCCGGGCAGAGCTCGAAGCCGAGCGAGGTGTCGACCTCGACGGCATAGAGGAACTGTCCGCCGACGAACTCGACGCGCGTGATGACGGGTTGCGGCGCGCGGATGTATTCCTGCACGAGGGTGATGCCATCCACCGACTCCTCGAAGGCGGGCCCCGTGACATAGCTTTGCAGCGCGTCGACGCTCTGGAAGAGGCGCACGCCGAGCCCCTTGCCCGCGCGATTGTGCTTGGTGATGAACGGGGAGGGCAGGGTGCGCGCCGCGGCGACGATGGCGCGGGCGCCCACCGCGGCTACCGTGCGCGGCGTGCGGATGCCGTGCGCGCGCAGCGCCTCGTATTGCGCGACCTTGGAGATCTCGAGCTGCAGGGCACGGCCGTTGTTGATCACCCGGCGCCCATGCGACTCGAGCCAGGCGAGCGTGGCCGCGGTGAGCTCGGGCGCATAGCGATGGCCGCGCGTGTGCGACGACGCGCTCATGCGGTTGTAGAACACGCCCTGCGGCGGCGCCTTGGCGAGGTCCAGCGTTCCCTCGCTCAGGAACCATTCCTCGTACGGCAGCGCGCGCTCGTCGAACGCCGCGCGCAGCGGCTCAACCCAGGCATCGTTCTCGTGGATGACATGAATCTTCGGCACGGCAGCCTCCTGTCCGCCTAACGTTACGGCGGATGGCGCCGAACCGAAAGAATTCCTGGCTACATGCTTGCTCCCGGTTTGATGCCTCGGTTCCCGGCGCCGTACAGCGGTGCGTTCACGTCCTGGAACGCGAGCATGGCGCCCAGCCGCAGATCGCCCGAGCCCTCGAAGCCGCATTCGCCCATGAATCGTCGGGGGTTGCGCCACGTCCCGAACAGCATGTCGATCGCCGCAAGGTCGGCGAAGTTGTAATCGTGGAACCCGAGGCGATGATGCACGCAATGCGCCTCGGGCCGCTGGATCAGGTAGCCGATCCACGCCGGCGTGCGCACGTTCCAATGCTGGAACATTCCGTTGAAGGCGACGAGATATCCGACGAGTGCGGCGGCGACCGGCTCGAGCCCCAGCACGATCACGGTCACCAGGAGCTGCAATGCAATCTGCACGAGCATCTCGAAGGGGTGGAATACGACGGACCCCGGGATGTCGACGCGCCGGGGACTGTGATGGAGCTGATGGAAGCCGCGCCACAAAAAGCCGACGTTGTGCGCGGTGCGGTGCCACGCATACATCGCGAGCTCGAGGACAACGAAGCCCACCAGCGTACCGCCCGCGACGCCGAGCGGCGTCCCGTCGATCAGCCGGTGCCGGGCGAGCCAGTCGGCCGGAATCAGGAGCGGGACCGCCGTGCCGAGGGTCGCGATCAGCGCGAGGAACGCGATGCCGACGAGCTGCCACCTCTTGCGCGGCGGGAACGGCCGCGCCGGCCAGAGGCGCTCGGTGACCGCGAACACGGCGTAGGTGAACGGCGGCAGCAAGCCGATGAGATCGACGGCGTCCATCGCGACCTCCTGG
>DATJIS010000090.1:0-2385 GCA_035493035.1 Casimicrobiaceae bacterium
GCGCGCCATCGAGACGCGCGACCGCAGCAGCGCGCTGTTCACCATCGCCTACGAAGTCATCGTCCGGTTCCGTGCCGAGAAGAACCGCCGCGGGCTCCTCGACTACGACGACCTGATCGACAAGACGCTCGACCTGCTCCACGAGCAGCGTGCGGCCTGGGTGCACTACAAGCTCGACCGCGGCATTCACCACGTGCTCATCGACGAGGCGCAGGACACGAGCCCCAAGCAGTGGGACATCGTCAAGGCGCTGGTCGGCGAGTTTTTCGCCGGTTTTGGTGCGCACGAGCGTGCACGCACCATCTTCGCCGTCGGCGACGAAAAGCAGTCGATCTTCTCGTTCCAGGGCGCGGAGCCGGCCCAATTCGCCGCGACGCGCACATTTTTCGAGCGCGAGCACGCGCGCGCCCGCCTCGAATTCGTCGCCACCGAATTCAAGCATTCGTTCCGCTCCGGGCCGGTGGTGCTGGGCGCGGTCGACATCGTGTTCGCGCGCGCCGAAGCGCATGCCGGCCTCTCGGCCCATGCGGTTGCGCCCGTGCACGAGGCGCTGCCCGACAAGGCGCCCGGGCTGGTGGAGATCTGGCCACTGGAAGCGTCCGACGATTTCGAGAAGAAGGAAGGATGGTCTGCGCCGTTCGACGTGCAGACCGTCGCCAGCGGCACCGGCAAGCTCGCCGGCCGTATCGCCCGCACCGTCGCGGTCTGGCAGCGCGCAGGCCGCCGGCCGAAGGACGTGCTGGTCCTGCTCCGGCGGCGCGGCCCGCTGTTCGACGCCGTCATCCGTGCGCTGAAGAAGGAAGGCATCGCCGTCGCTGGCGCCGACCGGCTCGTGCTCAATCAGCATATCGCGGTGATGGACCTGATGGTGCTGGCCGACGCGATCCTCTTGCCGGACGACGATCTCGCGCTCGCCACCGTGCTCAAAAGCCCGTTGTTCGGGCTCGACGACAACGCGCTGTTCCCGATCGCCTGGAAGCGCGAGGGCAGCCTGATCGCCGCGCTGCGCAGCAAGCGCCCGGAGCACGCGGCGCGGTTCGACGACATGCGCGCGGCGGCGCGGCGCATGACGCCGTTCGCGTTCTACGCCTGGCTGCTCGGCGCCGGGGGCGGCCGCCGCCAGATGCTCGGCCGGCTCGGTCACGAGGCCGCCGACGCGCTCGACGAATTCCTCAACCTCGCGCTCGACTATGAGCGGACCGAAGCGCCGTCGCTGCAAGGCTTCGTCGCGTCGCTGCGGCAGGGCGAGGCCGAGGTGAAGCGCGACATGGAGATGGATCGAGACGAGGTGCGCGTGATGACCGTGCACGGCGCCAAGGGCCTCGAAGCGCCGATCGTGATCCTCGCCGACACAACGACGCCCGCGGCCGGATGGCATCCGCCGCGCCTGCTGCGTCTGCCGCCGGAACGCGCCGTGCCTGGCGCAGCGGAGCAACTGGTGTGGGCCGGCTCGAAAGAGGAAAACGTCGGGCCGGTCATCGACGCACGCGCAGGCGTCGAGGCGGCCGCCGGCGATGAATACCGCCGTCTGCTCTACGTGGCGATGACGCGCGCGGCCGAGCGGCTGATCGTCTGCGGCACCCAAGGCAAGAACAAGCTCGACGGCACGTGGTACAGCCTCGTGGGCGACGCGCTTTGCGACGCTTGCGTCAGCGAGCCCGCGGATGACGGCGACGGCGAGGTGCTGCGCTATCGCAAGGGCGAGCCTGAACCCGCGAGCGCCGCGACGAGCGACGCGCCGTCACCACCGATCGAAATACCCCCCTGGCTCAAGCACGACGCACCGCTGGACGCGTCGTTGCGCACGATCACGCCGTCGTCCGCCGGCGATGCGCCGCGACGCGCGCCAGCACCGGCATCCGCGCAGGCGCTGCTGCGCGGTTCGCTGACGCATCGGCTAATGCAATCGCTACCGGACATCCCCGAGGCGCGCCGCCGTGGCGCAGCCGACGGCTACCTCGCCCGCGCCGGGAGCGACCTGCCGCCCGAGGAACGCGCGATCATCACGGATCAAGTGCTCCACCTCATCGCGCATGACGACTTCCGCGCGCTCTACGCGCCCGGCAGCCGCGCCGAAGTGCCGATTGTCGGGCGACTCATGCTTCCCGCCGGCGAGGTCCGCGTAAGCGGTCAGGTCGACCGGCTGGTGGTGACGGCGGATGCGGTTTTGATCGCCGACTTCAAGACCAATCGTCCCGCGCCGCGGCGAATCGAGGACGTTCCGCCTGGCTACAAACAGCAGCTCGCGCTCTACCGCGCGGTGCTCGCAAAGCTGTACCCGCAGCGTCGCATACGCGCCGCGCTGGTCTGGACGGAAGCCCCTGATTTGATGGAGATTTCAGCCGCCGATCTCGACGCCTCGCTCATGCAGGTCAAGCCCGCGTG
>DATJIS010000091.1:0-4590 GCA_035493035.1 Casimicrobiaceae bacterium
TCGCGGCAACGATGAACATGCACCCGCTGCCCTGCGCGTTTTCCGCCTCGAAGCTGTTCGACGAAGTGCCGGTCGTCTGGTGCAAGCCCGCGCAATGACACGCCTTCACGCGCCGGACCCGCGGTTGCTCGCCGTCGGCGCGCTGTACGTCGCCGCGTACGTCGCGCTCGACTGGGCGAGCTTCATCGACCCGATCGGTGCGTTCGCGATCACGCCGTGGAATCCGCCGCCCGGACTCTCACTCGCGTTCCTGTTCCGCCGCGGTTTGCGGCAGGGCGGGTGGCTGTTCGTCGCCGCGCTCGCCGCCGAATTCCTCGTGCGCGGTGCGCCTGCGCCGCTGCCGGTGCTCGTCGCGGCCTCGCTCGTGCTGGCGATCGGTTACACGGCACTCGCGGCGTTCCTGACGCGCGTGCTGCGCGTGCACGCGGATCTGTCATCGCTGCGCGATGCGACGGTATTTCTCATTGCGGCGGCGCTCGCCTGCGGCGTCATCGCCGTCGCGTTCGTTGCGCTCTTCGCCGGCACCGGCCTGCTGCCACCCGGCGCGCTCGAGCGCAGCATCGCGCAGTTCTGGATCGGCGACCTGATCGGCGTCGTCGTCACCACGCCGGTGTTGCTGATCGCGACGCGGCGCCGCGAGCGCGCGCTGCCGCGTACGGGGCCCGAAGCGCTGGCGCAGGTGATCGCTATCGCGCTCGCGCTGTGGCTAGTGTTCGGCGCCGGATTGGGTGAAGCGCCGAAGCTCTTCTACGTGCTGTTCCTGCCGGTGATCTGGATCGCGATGCGGCACGGCATCGAAGGCGCGGTGTTCGGCACGCTGGCCGTGCAGCTCGGGTTGATCGCCGCGATCCTCGTGACCGGGCGGCCGAGCGGCACGGTGCTCGAGTTCCAGTTCCTGATGCTGGCGATCGCCGCGACGGCGCTGCTGCTCGGCGCCGCCGTGTCCGAGCGGCGCGCGATCGAGCGCCAGCTTCGCGACAAGCAGTCGAAGCTCGACCGCAGCCTGCGCCTTGCCGCGGCGAGCGAGTTGGCGTCCGCCCTCGCGCACGAGCTCAATCAGCCGCTGTCCGCCATCACCGCGTATCTGCGTGCCTGCCAGCTGATGGTCGCGCAACCACCCGACGACCCGGCCGAACTCGCGCAGACGATGGACAAGGTGATCGCCGAGGCGAGCCGCGCGGGCGGAGTGGTGCGCAGGCTGCGCGATTTCTTCCGCTCGGGCACGGCCCACATGGAAGCGATCGCACCCGGCGTGCTGGTCGAAGACGCGGTCGCCACGGTGCGCGAGCGCGCCGGACGCCACGGCGTCGCGCTCGAGCAGGCTGTCGAGCCGCTGCCGCCGGTGCTCGTCGATCGCGTGCAGATCGAGGCGGTGCTGCACAACCTGCTCGCCAACGCCGTCGACGCGCTCAAGGGGCGCGCGGACGCCCGCAAGGTGCGCGTCGTCACCGCGCCCGACGCGCCGGGCTTCGTGCGCATCGCCGTCGAGGACAACGGCCCGGGTGTATCCGACGAGGTCGCAGTGTCGCTGTTCGAGCCGTTCGTCACCACCAAGGCCAAGGGCATGGGGCTCGGCCTCGCGATCAGCCGCTCGATCGTCGATGCCCACGGGGGACGCCTGTGGCACGAGCGGCGACATCCGGGGAGTGCGTTCTGCTTCACCGTGAAGGCCGCGTCGTGAGCGGTCAACCGCGCCCGCTGGTCGCGATCGTCGACGACGACGAGGCCGTGCGCGATTCGCTCGCGCTCCTGCTGCGCCTGCACGGCTGCGACGTGCAGGCATTCGCGGCGGGCGGGACGTTCGTCGAATGGGCCGGCTCGAAGCCCGTCGACTGCGTGCTGCTCGACCTGCGCATGCAGGGCCTCACCGGGCTCGACGTGCAGGCGGCGCTCGCACGCCGCGGGCTCGACTATCCGGTGATCATGCTGACCGCGCACGGCGACGTCGCCACTACGCGCGCGGCGCTCAAGGCGGGCGCGTTCGACTTCATCGAAAAGCCGTTCGACGATACGGTGCTGCTCGCAACGATTCGCGCGGCCAACGAAGCAAGCGCTGCCAGGCGCTCGGCGGCCGAGCGCGACGCGCAATTCGCGCGCGACATCGAGCGATTGACGCCCCGCGAGCGCGAGGTCCTGGACCACGTGCTCGCCGGCCGGCACAACCGCGAGATCGCGGCGCTGCTCATGATCAGCCCGCGCACCATCGAGGTGTACAAGGCGCGGATCATGGACAAGCTCAACGTCGAGCGCCTGCCCGACCTCATCCGCCTCGCGCTCGAACGAGGACTCGGCGGCCGGCCATAGTACGGGTTTCCCGTACGGGCGCCCCGACTTTCGAGGCACCGCTCGCGACCATAACCTCCAGGAAGCGGAGCGCGTTGCGCGCGCCGCGAGGAGGCCTCATGGCACGCGTACTCATTCCCTTTTGGGACTTCGCGAGCGGCGAGCGCGCCCTCGCGCGTCTGCTTGCACGCCCGCGCGACCCGCGCCTCGAGGTAGAGCTGCTCGCGATCGTCGATCCGCTCGTCCCGGGCCGCATTCCGATGATCGTGTCGCGCGAGCGCGCGGAGGCACAGGCAAGCGGCGCTGCCCGGCGATGGCTCGAGCGCCTCGAGCCGAGCCTCGAGGATGCACGCATCGCGTACCGCTCGCACATCGCGATGGGTGGCCGCAAGGCTGTGCTGCGCGAGGCCGGCGCGCGTTCCGACATCGACGAGGTGCTGCTCGGCACGCGCGTTCGCGATCCGCTCGGGCGCTGGCGCCGCCGCTTCGTCGCGCACGCGATGCAACGCCCGGTGGCGAGTATCGGCTGAGGAACCACTGAAGTACTCCCGTGTGGGGCGCGTCGGCATTTCCAGGAGTCCGTAAGTGAACGGCGCAGCGCTGTCGCCACTGTGGGTGGTGCCGTTCGCCGGCATCCTGCTGTCGATCGCCGTCATGCCGGTGACGGCGCCCGGCTTCTGGCACCACCACTTCGGCAAGACGACCGCGTTCTGGGTCGCGGCGTTCCTCGTCCCGTTCGCGCTGCACTTCGGGCTCGGCGTGGCGACGCACGAGGTCGTGCACACGCTGCTCGCCGAGTACGTGCCGTTCATCCTGCTGCTGCTCGCGCTCTTCACCGTGTCGGGCGGACTGCACGTGCGCGGCAACCTGCACGGGTCGGCGTGGCTCAACACGCGGCTGCTCGGCCTCGGCACGCTGCTCGCGAGCGTGATGGGGACGACGGGCGCTGCGATGCTGCTGATCCGCCCGCTGCTGCGCGCGAACGACAACCGCCGCCACAAGGCACACGTCGTCGTCTTCTTCATCTTCCTCGTCGCCAACATCGGCGGTGCGTTGACCCCGCTCGGTGATCCGCCGCTGTTCCTCGGATTCCTCAAGGGTGTCGATTTCTTCTGGACCGCGCGCGCGATGCTCTGGCCGACGCTCACCGCGAGCGCGCTGCTGCTCGCGCTGTTCTTCGCCGTCGATTCATGGTTCTGGAGGAGGAAGGAGGAAGAGCAGCCGGCGGGCCGCGATCCGACGCCCGACCGGCCGCTCGCGATCGACGGCAAGGTGAACTTCGTGCTGCTCGCGGGCATTCTCGGGCTCGTCCTGATGTCGGGTTTGTGGAAGAGCGATCTGACGCTCACCGTGTACGGCACGACGATCGAGTTGCAGAACCTCGTGCGCGATGCGGGCCTCGTCGCCATCGCCTGGGCGTCATGGCGGCTCACGCCACGGCGCGTGCGGCAGGCGAACCATTTCAGCTTCGGGCCGATCCTGGAGGTGGCGAAGCTCTTCGCCGGCATCTTCGTGACGATCGTGCCGGCCATCGCGATGCTGCGCGCGGGCAGCGATGGCGTACTCGCGCCGGTCGTGGCGATGATGACCAGCCCGCATGGGACGCCGAACGACGCGCTGTATTTCCTGACGACAGGCGCGCTGTCGTCGTTTCTCGACAACGCGCCGACTTACCTCGTTTTCTTCAACCTGGCCGGCGGCGATGCGGCGGCGCTGATGGGCCCGCTCGCGACGACGCTGGTCGCGATTTCCGCGGGCGCCGTGTTCATGGGCGCGAACACCTACATCGGCAACGCGCCGAACTTCATGGTGAAGTCGATCGCCGAGGCTCGCGGTGTGCGGATGCCGGGCTTTTTCTCCTATTTCGGCTGGGCGCTGGTCATCCTCGGGCCGATCTACGCGCTGCTGACGGTGCTGTACTTCTAGCCTGCCCCTCACCCCGTTCCCTTCCCCGCTGCGGGACAACGAGCCCGCGAAGCGGGCGCAGTTGCGGAGCGAACGTCAAGGCCGATTCATGCCGGCCGGAGCCAGGAGGAGCCGAGCGTCCAGCCAGGCAAGTGGAGGGGCTCCATAACCCTTCGCCTCGCGCGGGTTTGCCCCCGGGAACGGACCCGCATCCGCTTGCATCCAATGGGCGTCCTTGGCGAAGATGAACCGATGATGACAGCCCTATCCCAGCCGCTCGAAGTCCTCGACGATCCCGCGCTGGTGCAGCAGGTGCAGCGCGGCAACCCGGCCGCGTTCGGCGTGCTGATGCGCCGCTACAACCGGCGGCTCTATCGCACGGCCCGCGCGATCCTCAAGGAC
>DATJIS010000092.1:0-3618 GCA_035493035.1 Casimicrobiaceae bacterium
GAGGCCCGTCGCGCAGGCTTGCAGCATCAGGTTCTCGGCGGCGAGCCAGCAATCCGCCGCGACGTGCGGGCCGGTCACATGCGAGCCGATCACGATGAGCGTGCCGGCGCCGTGGAACACGTCGACGTCCGCCCGCACGAACACCTCGGGCGCGCGTCCGCCGCGATGCAGGAACTCGGGTCGCGACGGGTCACCCATCAGTCGAGCCGCATGCGCCGACACGCGCTGCAAGAGCGCCCGATCCTGGACGACCACGAACGACCACGGCTCCGCGTGCGCGGCCGTCGGTGCGCGCACGGCCGCATCGAGCAGCGCGCCGATCCGGGTCCATGGCAGGCGACCGGGCGCGTAGGCACGCACCGAGCGCCGTTGCCGGATCGCGTCGTCGACGGAAAGACCGGTCGTCGTGTTCATCGTGGTCGCGGGTCCGCGACCGTTCGGTCGGACCCCGGGCGCATTCTGCGTGGGATCGCACTGCGGCTCCTTGACGCCCGTCAAGCCCGGCATAAGACGGTCCATGGCCGTGACCCTTGACCCGCATCAACGCTGCCGCGGCTGTCCGGGCGCATCATCGCGGCGATGTACCGCCACATTCTCGTGCCGACCGACGGCAGCGCGCTGTCCGAAAAGGCCGTCCATCATGCGATCGCGCTCGCGAAATCGATCGGTGCGCGCGTCACCGCCTTTCATGCGACGCCGTCCTATCCGCGGCCGGTGTACACCGACGCGATGGTGCAGGACGCCGACGTGAGGAAGCAGTACGCGAGCGCCGCGAGCCGCGAAGCCGCAAGCGTGCTGTCGCCGATCGAGCGCAGCGCGGCGAGCGAAGGCGTGCACTGCGAGGTCGTCCACGCGGTAGCCGACGCGCCCTGGCAAGCCATCCTCGACGCCGCGCACCGGCACAAATGCGACGTGATCGTGATGGCGTCGCACGGGCGGCGGGGCATGGCCGCGCTGCTGCTCGGCAGCGAGACCGTCAAGGTGCTGACGCACGCGAAGGTGCCGGTGGTGGTGGTGCGCTGACGCTTGCGCAGGCCGCGCCCCGCCGCGTGGCGTCACGCCGGCCGGCTCACGCCCGTGCCGTGATCGGCACCGACCAGGGATCTTTCCAGTAGATGCCGCGCTCGAACGCCGGCTCGCGATGCACGCGAATGTCGCTGAATCCGGCGTCGGCGAGATGCCGGCACAGGTCCGGCTCGGAGAAGAGGCGCATCTCCAGCGTCGCGCCCGGGCCGCCGTGAAAGACCAGATTGCGAAACTGCTGCTCGCGCCCGTCGACGGTGCGGTTCGACAGCACGTATTCGTCGCCATCCTTCGCGAGGGTGTACTCGTGCAGCTCCGGAAAGTGCTCGACCGTGCGCCCTTCGGTGGCGAACGGAACCGTCAGCACCAGCACCCCGCCCGGCGCCAGCACGCGGTGCAGGTTGTCGAACGCCCGCTCGATCGGCGGCGCGACGTGCTCGAACACATCCGAGCTGATGACGAAGGCGAAGCGACCCCGGTACTCGGGGGGCGGCGACTGGATGTCGAGCCTGGGCGCCTGGTGATAGAACGTGTTGGTGTATCGCAGCTTGGCCGCCAGCCGCGTCGCGTATTTGTCCGAGTCGCTCATGCCGATGCCTTCGAGCTCGCGTGCCGACTCGGGAAAGTCCGCGATGCACAGGCTGCGCTCGAACAGCCGCATGGACAGATGATGGATCACCGCGCGGAACCGCATGTTCGAGTCGCACGCAGGGCAGCTCGACGTCTCGCGCATGAGCGATGCGACGTGCGCCCTGCACAGCGTCCCGCAGATATTGCAGGTGTAGACGAGCGTGCCGGCGCCGAGCGCGTGCGCCTGCTCGGCCGGCACGCGATGCACGTCCGGGGCCAGCCAGCGCGCGACGCGGCGGCGGATTCTCGCGGCGAGGGACACGCGTCGACGCGCGGCGGGGCGGCTACGACTTCTTGACGCTGCGCACGCGCAGGTTCGGCAGCGCGGCGATCACGCGCGCGCCCGCGACGCAGTCGACGAAGTAGCGCTTGCGCCCGTTCACCTCTTCCTCGACCAGCCCGTGGATGTCGGTGTCGAATCCCGGGAAGCGCTCGTTGAAGTCGCGCGCGAACTGCAGGTAGCGCACGATCTGCGCGTTGAAGCGCTCGCCGGGGATGAGGAGCGGGATGCCGGGCGGATACGGCGTGAGGAGCACGCTCGTCACGCGCCCCTCGAGGTCGTCGATCTCCACGCGCTCGATCTCGCGATGCGCCATGCGGGCGAAGGCGTCGGCGGGCTTCATCGCGGGCTCCAGGTTCGACTGGTAGATCTCGGTGGTGAGGCGGCCGATGTCGTTCGCGCGATAGATGCCGTGGATGCTGTCGCAGAGGTCGCGCAGGCCGATCTTCTCGTAGCGCGGATGCGCCTGCACGAACTCGGGCAGCACGCGCCACAGCGGCTGGTTGGTGTCGTAGTCGCTCTTGAACTGCTGCAGCGCGGTGAGCAGCGTGTTCCACCGGCCCTTGGTGATGCCGATCGTGAACATGATGAAGAACGAGTAGAGGCCCGTCTTCTCCACGATGACCCCGTGCTCGGCGAGGTACTTGGTGACGATCGCGGCCGGTATGCCGATGTCGGCGAAGTCGCCGCGCACGTCGAGCCCCGGCGTGAGCACCGTGGCCTTGATCGGATCGAGCATGTTGAACCCGGGCGCAAGGTCGCCGAACCCGTGCCAGCCGTCCTCGGCACGGATGATCCAGTCCTCGCGATCGCCGATGCCTTCCTCGGCGAGACTGTCGGGGCCCCACACCTTGAACCACCACGAGTCGCCGTACTCGTCGTCCACCTTGCGCATGGCGCGGCGGAAGTCGAGCGCCTCGGCGATCGATTCCTCGACCAGCGCGGTGCCGCCCGGCGGCTCCATCATCGCCGCGGCGACGTCGCACGACGCGATGATGGCGTACTGCGGCGAAGTCGACGTGTGCATGAGGTACGCCTCGTTGAAGCGATACCGGTCGAGCTGGCGCGTCTCGCTGTATTGCACGAGGATCTGCGACGCCTGCGACAGCCCGGCGAGCAGCTTGTGCGTCGACTGGGTCGAGAAGACGAGCGCGTCCTTGCTGCGCGGGCGGTCCTTGCCGATGGCGTGCATGCCGCGATAGAACTCGTGGAATGCCGCATGCGGCAGCCACGCCTCGTCGAAGTGCAGCGTGTCGATGCGGGTGGAGAGCAGCTCCTTGATCTGGTCGACGTTGTAGAGCACGCCGTCGTAGGTGCTGCCGGTCAGCGTCAGGATGCGCGGCTTGGTCTTGACGTTGCGCGCGAACGGGTGCGCGCGGATCTTGCGCTCGATGTTCTCCCAGAGGAACTCCTCCTTCGGGATCGGGCCGATGATGCCCATGTTGTTGCGCCGCGGCTGCAGGAACACCGGGATCGCGCCCGTCATGGTGATGGCGTGCAGGATCGACTTGTGGCAGTTGCGATCGACGACCACGACGTCGCCAGGCGCGACGGTGGCGTGCCACACCATCTTGTTGGACGTCGACGTTCCGTTGGTGACGAAGAAAAGCTCGTCGGTGCCGAAGATGCGCGCCGCGTTGCGCTCGGACGCCGCCACCGGACCGGAGTGGTCGAGGAGCTGCCCG
>DATJIS010000093.1:0-23904 GCA_035493035.1 Casimicrobiaceae bacterium
AGGCTGCTATAATCGCGTGCTCGACCGGGACGGCGCTCGCCGATCCCGTCTGCTGCAACCCCAGGCCAAGTAGCTCAGTTGGTAGAGCAGAGGACTGAAAATCCTTGTGTCGGTGGTTCGATTCCGCCCTTGGCCACCAACGATTTCGCGGTGTATCCGGTCACTCGTCGGTGACCGTTCACGCCGCAGCCAGACGCGCCGCTTCTCCGAGGCGCTCCTCCGGGCGCCACGCGGCATGGCTCGGTTTTGGGTGATCGTGCGGCACGACTGCGGGCTGCGTCCCCGGCCAACGCGACGCCGCCGCCCGGTCGTGCGCCCTTTGTAGATGACCCCCGCCGGTCACGGCCCGCACACTGCGGTGAGCGTCGGTGCTGCGGCGCGTCGCCTAGAACCGATAAGTGGCCTGAACGACGAAGCGGCTGCTCTTCTCGCTCGCGATGATGGGGTAGACGTACACCGGCGACGCAGCGTGCTGCCACGTCGCCTGAAGCTCGAATGGCGCGAGATCGAACGCCGCGCCGAGCATCACGTCCGTGGTGGTGGAAGGCTGCGGCGGGTATACGGGCGTATTGGCGAGGTGCAGGAAACCGACGTGCCCGAACAAGCGAACGCGTTCGTGGATCGGCAGCGACTGCACGACCTCGATGTACGTCGAGCGCGTGTCCTGGCCGAAATAGCGCGGCGAGAAGCTGATCCGCGCCGTCGTGTCGGCATAGCTGACCCCCGCGTACACCTCGGGATAGCTGTAGCCCGCCCCGCCGGTGTCGAGCGAGAACGTCGCGCCGGCGTCGAGCGTGAGGCCGGACGACATCCGTGACGCGTAACCCGCGTACGAAACGACGTGAACGCCGTCGCAATCGCCGCCGCAGCGCGTGAGCGTGGTTGTCGCCTGCGCGCCGACGTACCAATCGCGCGGATCGTCGTACGCGACGCCGAGCTGCGCGGCGGGCCGGTCGTGGCTGAGCGAGATGCCGCGGTACCGATAGTCGGACATCACGCTCGCGGAGCCCGAAACCTGGGCATCGGCGATCGATGCGCCGAGCGCGGCGAGCAGCCCCGCGGCGAGCTCAGTCCAGGGCGGCTTGCGCAGGCCGCGCGCTTGCGCAGCCGCATGCGCAACTGCGCCTGGCGCGCGCGAGCGCAGCGCAGGCGTCGATGCGAGGCGGTGCGTCCCCCGTTGCAGCGTCGAGCAGGTGCGGCGCGTGCAGGAAACCGAGCAATTGCGCGGTGTTCGCATTCGGCGCCGCCTGCAGCAACAGGGCCACGAGGCCGCTGACATGCGCGGCGGCGAAGGATGAGCCGCTCGCGAAGGCCCATTTACGGCCGACGACCGTCGTCGGGATGTCACGTCCGGGGGCGCGCAGGAAGTTGGCGGACGGATCGTGCGCGTCATCCGACGCGATGGCAAGCACGCCATGATGCGAAGCCGGAAAGCCGCCGCTGCGATCGGCAGGATCGACTGCGGCGACCACCGCGATGCCGCGCGCGCTCGCGACGTCGATCAGGCGGGCGAGCAGCGTGTCCTGCGGGCCGCCGATGCTGAGGTTGATGACGTTCACGCGCGCCTCGAGTGCGGACTGCAGCGCCTTGGCAAGCGTGAAGCTGCTGCACACGGCGCTCGCGTCACCGGGCGTGCGCTCCCAGCAGGCGCGCAGGGCCACGATGCGCGCGTCGGGGGCCACGCCGGCGATGCCGATTCCATTGTCCGGGCGCGCAACGATGATGCCGGCAACCGCGGTGCCGTGCGTTTCAGCGACGCCGCTGCGTGCGTCGACGACGTTGAGCGCGACCTCGATGCGCCCCGCGAGATCGGGATGATCGGCTTCCACGCCGGTGTCGATCTCGGCGATCCGCACGCCGCGGCCGGTCGCGACTTCGTGAAGCTCGGCGAGGTGCCACTGGGTCGCGGCGGGTTGCAGCGGATACAGCGGGTCGTCGTGCGCCAGCACGCTGAACGTGTTCATTCGCTGCGCCGATTCGACGCGCGGGTCCGCGGCCAGGCGTGCGATCACGGCCGGAATGGCAGCGGCATCGCGAGCGCGCATGACGAAGCAATCGACCCCCAGCGCGGGCATGGGCCAGTCGAGCACCAGCGCGAGTTCGTAGTCGTGCGCGAGAGCGTCGGCGATGCGCCGCCGCGCGTCGCGCCCCGCGCGCACGTCGTAGCTGCCGCCATACGCCATGTCGGGGCGGAAATGCGGCGCCGGCATCCGCAGCATGACGAGCACCTGGCGGTCGAGGTCGTCCCTCGTGCCCTCCTGCGCGAATGCATCGAGCGCGGCGCCGAGGGCGACGAGCAGCGAGAAGAGGAGCGCCAGCGTGCGAACGGGCATCATCGCGCGGCTTGCGCCACGAGCGGCTGCACCAGCGCCACGCCGGGCGAAGCGCGCAGCAGCGACAGCGCGTGCGCCTCGTCGCCGTCGGGGACCACGAGGATGTACGCGTTGGAGCGCGTCGGGCCGTCGACCACGCGCGCACCCGCCTGCGTCAGCGCGCGGCGCATGTCGCTTTCGCGGGCATTCGCGTCGAACACGATGACGAGGTTGCCCGCGACCGGCGCGAGATCGCGAGCGCCCAGGGTGCGATAGCGCGCGGCATTCTCGTCGCTGCCCATGAAGGCGAACCATGCCAGGACGCCGATGACGCAGAATTGCGCGACGGCCAGCGCACGCCAGCCGAGCGGCAGCGCGGCCCAGGCGCCGCGGGGCGCCGGCCGCTCGTCCAGCCGGCGACGAAGCCCCGTCAGCGCGGACGACCCGGCGCGGTCCTGGTCGGCGCAGGCCGCGCACGCGGCGTGCAGGTCGCGCAGCCATTCCACCTCGTCGCGGCACTGCGCGCACTCGCCCAGATGGCGCTGCACGAGCGCGAGCTCGTCCGCATCGAGCGTGCCGTTCACATACCACGGGAGCATCGCGTCGACGACCCGGTGGGGATTGGCGTGCAGCGGAAGCACGCGTCCGGTCATGCCGCGTTCTCCTCGAGATCCGGCAGGAGCGCGCGCAACCGCCGCCGTGCATGAAACATGCGCGTCTTCACGGTGTCGACCGGACAGCGGAGCACGACCGCGGCCTCGCGGCAACTCAAGCCCTGGAAGTAGGCGAGCTCGAGCACCGCCCGGTGCTCGGGGCCGAGCGACGCGATCGCGGCGCGTAGACGGCGCCGGCGCTCGCCCCGTGAGGCGGCGTGCTCGGGCGACTCCTCGGCGTCGGCCGCCTCGGACGCATCGGCGGCAACGTGTCGGTTGGCACGCGCCGCAGCCTTGAGCCCGGTGCGCGCCGCGATGCCGATGATCCAGGTCGAGACGCGCGTGGTGATGTCGAAGGCGCGTGCGCGCCGCCAGACGACGAGCATGGTGTCGTTGACGATCTCGTCGACGAGCTCGGGACGGCGCATGTGCGCGCCGAGGTAGCGGCGCAGCCGTGGACGGTAGCGGCGGAACAGCGCATCGAACGCGCGCGCATCGCCGAGCGCGACGCGCGCCAGCAGCCGCGCCTCCTCGGCCGGCGCTCCGCGCGGGTCCTGCCCTGTGCGCGCTCCGTTGTGCTGCGCCATGAAACCGCCTCGTGGTGGGAACGACCGGCGCCGGCCCTTCGGCGCGGTCCTCGACGTGAACCGCCGGACGGCGTCGATATTCCCGGCGGCCGCCCGAAGGTCGAATGAACCGGAAGCGGCCCGCCCGGCATCCACCGCAGGTTCATCATAACGCTGCGCGAGATCCCGCTCCATGAGCCCGCCGAACCATGACGATGTCGTACTGCTGCTGCCGCGACTGCGCCGCTACGCCCGTGTGCTGACCGGCAACCCGCGCGAGGCCGACGACCTCGTGATCGAGGCGGTCCGGTACGCACGCGAGGAAGGGCGCCGCCCCGCGCTGCAGCGACTCATGGCGATCGCGCATGCGCTGCACCGCGACGCGCGCGTGCATCGGGGCCGGGCCGTGCTCGAGCGCCTGCAGCGGTCGATCCTTCGTCGGCGGACCGATCCGCTCGTCGAGCAGCTCGGCGCGCTGCCGCTCGACGAGCGCGCGGCACTGGCGCTGGTGGCCGTCGAGCGCTTCGACTACGCCGACGTCGCGGAAGTGCTCGACGTGCCGGTCGCGACCGCGATGGAGACGCTCGCGCGTGCCCGTGCGCGGTTGCGTGGCGCAGCGCGCGAGTCGCAGCGCGCGCGTTGAGGAGACGCCGCGCCGCCGTATCATCGCGGCATGACCTTCATCGAGCGTTGCTGCGATGCGATTCGCGGCCGCGGGCTGCGCGTGGCGTTTCCCGAAGCGGACGATGCGCGCATCGTCGAGGCGGCGCGGCGTCTGCGCGATCGGTCGCTCGCCGAGCCGATGCTCCTCGACAGCGCGCCCGACGACGCGGCGGTCGAGCGGTACGCCGCGCGCTATCGCGAGCGTCGCCCGGACGCGAGCGCGAGCCTTGCGCGCCGCATCGCCGCGAAGCCGCTGTTCCGCGCGGGCCTGATGGTGGGCTGCGGCGACGCCGACGCCATGGTCGCCGGCGCGGCCACGACGACGGCGCGCGTGATCGAGGCCGGCATGCTCACCATCGGCCTTGCGAGCGGCATCGCGACGCCGTCGAGCTTCTTCGTCATGGTCGTGCGCGACCGCGTGCTCGTCTTCGCCGATTGCGCGGTGAACGCCGATCCGACCGCAGAGCAGCTCGCCGATATCGCCGTGGCATCCGCGAGCACGTGCCGACGGCTGCTGCAGGAGACGCCGCGCGTCGCGCTGCTGTCGTTCGCCACGGGAACCAGCGCAAGGCACGCGCGCATCGACAGGGTGGCGCAGGCGCTGGCGCTCGCGCGCGAGAGGGCGCCCGACGTCGCGATCGACGGACCTCTGCAGGCGGACGCCGCGCTCAATGCCGCGATCGCGCAGCGCAAGCTCGGCGACGTGGGCGCCGTCGCGGGCCGCGCCAATGTGCTCGTGTTTCCCGACCTCGACGCCGGCAACATCGGCTACAAGCTCGTGCAGGAGCTCGCCGGCGCGCAGGCCGTCGGGCCCGTCCTGCAGGGCTTCGCGCGGCCGGTGTCGGACCTTTCGCGCGGCGCGAGCGTGGACGCCATCGTCGCGACGACGGCCGTCCTGCTCGCGCTCGCTTGATCAGCTACCGCGCGAATCGATCGGCGGATAAGGTCGCGCCTGCGGCCCGTTGTACAGCGTGAGCGGGCGGATGAGGATGTTGTTCTCCATCTGCTCGAGCACCTGGACGGTCCAGCCCGGCACGCGGCCGGCGGCGAAGATGGGCACGAAGAGATCCTCGGCGATGCCGTTCAGGAAGTACACGACGCCGGCGTAGAAATCGACGTTGACGTTCACGCCGTGGCGCGCGTAGGGCTTCATGGCTTCGACCAGCGCCGCGAGAATCTGGTACCACTGCGGCTGCCCGAGCTCCTTCGACAGCGCTTCCACGCCTGCGCGCATGTGCCGCGCGCGCGGATCTTCGGCGCGATACACCCGGTGTCCGAAGCCCATCACCGCTTCCTTGTTCGCGCGCTTGCGCTTGACGTAGTCGGCCGCGTTGGCCGCATCGCCGATCTCCTGCGCCATGCGCATCACGTTCTCCGCTGCGCCGCCGTGCGCCGGCCCGGAGAGCGCGGCGATCGCGGCCGTGACGGCGGCGTGGAGGTTGGCCTCCGTCCCTGCCACCACGCGCGCGGCGAACGCCGAGGCGTTCGATCCGTGCTCCGCGTGCAGGATCATGTCGACGTCCATCAGGCGAGCCGCGCGCTCGCTCGGACGCTCGCCCTTCAGCATGTACAGGAAGTTCGCTGCGTGCGACAGCGCCGGATCGGGCGTGACCGGCGCGCGATCGCCTCGAATGCGCGCGTGCGCGGCGATGATCATTGGCACCTGCGCAGTGAGGCGTACGCCCTTGCGCAAGGTCGCTGCGGGTGAGTTGTCGGCGACGTCGGCGTCGAACGCGGCGAGCGACGACACCACGGTGCGCAGCACGTCCATGGGGTGCGCGGCGCGCACGCTGCGAATGATGTCGAGCGCCTGCGGTGGGAGCACGCGCGCCGCTTTCAACTCGCCGTCGAAGGCAGAAAGCTGGGGTCGCGTCGGCAGCTCGCCGTGCAACAGCAGATAGCAGGTCTCCTCGAAGGTCGAATGCTCGGCCAGGTCGTGGATCGAGTAGCCGCGGTAGAGCAGCTCGCCGGCGCGCCCGTCGATGTAGCAGACCCGCGAGCGGTCGAAATACACGCCCTTCAAGCCCCGGTGGATCTCGATGCTCTCGCCTTCTTCTGCCATCGTGCTCCTTTCGATTGCCTCAACGGAAGTTGTCGAAAATTATTACATCGACCCGCGCAAAATGTTGGCTACAACGCCGATGGCAGGAAATTGTCATGTTAGATCCGTGCCTTAGAACGGGGTCTATCGGGTCGTACGATTCTTGCACTACACGCGTGTTCACGGTGGGCTTGGAAATTCATCCGACGCCGGACAGGGGAGGACGCAATGTCGAACGTCATCGCAAGAACCGCGGCCGGCGCGCTGCTCGCAGGCGCGGTGTTCTTCACCGCTGCCGCTCAGGGCGCAATTTATCAGGGCCGTTTCGACCCGGTCGAGTTCCAGGGCATCGCGAGCTTCGACATCCCGGGCTCCTGCGTGACGGATACCGGTTTCGTCGATGCCGGCTCCAGCGGCTGCGGCATCGTCGATTTCCTCAGCGCTCATGTGACCAATCACGACGCGCCCCCTGTGACGGGCACGATCGACTTCGGGCCACAGGGCGACGTCGCCACCCAGCTGCAATGGTTCGGCGGCCTGCTCATCGGCATCGAAACCGATTTGATCGGGCCGGCGAGCGGCACGGGTACCTTCAACGACCCGAACGGCTACCTGCTCCAGTTCCACGTCGGCGACATTTTCTGCACGAGTTGCGACTTTCGGCTAGAGGCGAGCGGTCCCTCGACCGAGGGGCTGACTTCCACCCCAGGCACGGTCGTGCTTTTCGCGTGCGGCTTCGGATGCGACGGCAAGGAGCAGGTCGGCGACCCGGCCATCCAGCAGCCGTTCGTGCGCGTTTCCGTTCCCGAGCCCGGCTCGCTCGCGCTGCTCGGTAGCGCATTGGTGGCAGGCTGGGCATCGCGCCGGCGCTTGCGGCGCTAGCGCGCGCCAACGCTTGAGCCTCGCGGCCCGCAGGAAGCGGGCCGCGTCGTTTCCGGGGGTGCGGACCTACGCCGTGACGGCGGTGTCGACTTCGACCGGAGCGAGGATTTGCTCGATCGCATGCTCGAGCAGCCGCTCCGACCCGCGCGCCCATGCCTTTTCGTACGCTTCGTCGCCGAGCGACGCGCGCGCACTGAGCTGCTCGCCTTCCCAGCCGGGCATTGCACGCGGCCGGCGCGGCAACGCCAGCATCCTGCGTGCGCATTCGATCGTGGCCGACAGCGCGACCGCGGCTTCGACATCACCGCGCACCCGCAGGAGCGTCGCATAGTCCTCGAGGCAGCCGATCGCCTCGGGATGCATGCGGAACGACTGGAACGCGGCGAGCGCCGAGGCAAGCCGCTCCTCGGCCACGCCGAAGACGCCGGACGCGAGCTCCGCGCGACCCATGAACCACAGGCCGATGGCCTCGTTGCGCTTGTCCTCCGCGTCGCGCGAGATCGCGAGCGCGCGCATGAAGCGCGTCTGCGCGGCCTCCAGGTCGCCCGCATCGAGCGAGAGCTCGCCGAGCATCCGCTCGCACTCGCTTTCGATCTCGGCATGCCCCGCTTGCTTGGCAAGCCGCAGGCATTGCTCGAGGTGCTCGCCCGCGGCGTCGTCGTTGCCGACGTACATGTCGATCTCGCCGAGGTGGAGAAGCCCGATCGCCTCGCCGATGCGATCGCCGGCGCCGCGGAAGAGTGTCACCGCCTCCTGTTCGCCTTCACGCGCGTGGGCCGTGTCGCCCATGTGCAGCTGCACGAGCGACAGCGTCGACAGCGTGGCGGCGATGTCGACCGGGTTGCCGATCTCGCGGCGAAGCGCGAGGCACTGCTCGAGCATGCGCTTCGCCTCGGCTTGGTCGCCCTGGCTCGCCGCCAGCGCCGCCCCGACGTAGAGGCCGTGTGCGTGCCCGACCGGATGCGCCTGGATGTCCTGCAACGCGAGCGCAGCGCGCACGAGGTTGCGGCCTTCGGTCGCGTAGCCGCGCACGATCCAGAAACCCTGCAGCGCAACCGCGAGCTTGACGGCGATGATGCGCTCGACACCGCCTTCCATGGCGAGCGCGAACGCGGCGCGCAGGTTGTCGAGGTCGAGCTCCACGCGGCGAACCCATTCCGCCTGCTCGCCGCTCTGCATCTTGCGGCTCGCCTGCTTCGCGAATGCGAAGAAGTGCTCGCAGTGCCGCGCCGCCGTCGCCGCGACGTCATCGCGCTTGATGAGGCGCTCGCGCGCGTAGTCGCCGATCGTCTCGAGCAGCCGATAGCGCGTCTCGCCATCGGTCTGCTCCACCATGACGAGCGACTTCTCCACGAGCGAGGCGAGGAGGTCGATGACGTCATCGGGATCGAGCGGATCGGCGCCGCAGATCGCCTCGGCGGCAGCGAGATCGAAGCCGCCGACGAACACGGAGAGGCGGTCGAAGAAGATGCGCTCGTTCTCCTGCAGCAGGTCGTACGACCAGCCCACCAGCGCGCGCAGCGTCTGCTGGCGCTCGAGCAGGACACGGCTGCCGCCCGACAGCAGCTTGTAGCGGTCGTTGAGACGGCGGTTGATCTCGTCGATGGAGAGCGTGTGGACGCGCGCGGCCGCGAGCTCGAGCGCGAGCGGGATGCCTTCGACCCGCGCGCAGAGCTCGGCGATGCCGGGAGCGTCCTTCTCGGTGAGCGCGAAGCCGGGCTTCTGCAGCCGCGCGCGCTCGACGAAGAGCTGCACCGCCTCGGAGCGCGCCAGCACCTCGTAGCTCGCCTTCTTGTCGGGCAGCGCGAGCGGCAGCACTGCGTAGACCTGCTCGCCCGGGACGCGCAGCGCCTCTCGGCTCGTCGCGACGATCTTGATCGTCGACGTGCCGCGCAGGAGATCATTGGCGAGCGACGCGCACGCGCTCACCAGGTGCTCGCAGTTGTCGAGCACGAGCACGAGCTTGCGCGACTTGAGATGTGCGCACAGCGTCTGGATGAGCGAGCGTCCGGCCTCTTCGGCAATGTTCAGGACCTGTGCGACCTCGTTCGGCACGAGCGCGCGATCGCGCACCGGCGCGAGGTCGATGAACCAGGCGCCGTCCGGGAAGTCGTCCATCACGTCGGCGGCGATCTGCAGCGACAGGCGCGTCTTGCCCATTCCGCCCATGCCGAGCAGCGTCAGGAGGCGCGTCGATTCGAGGAGCTTCTTGGCTTCCGCGAGCTCGCGCTCGCGGCCGACGAACGACGTCGCCTGCTGCGGCAGGTTGTTCGGAGTGAGCTCGAGCGAGCGCAGCGCGGGAAAGTCGACCCGCAGGTCGGGATGCACGACCTGGAAGAGACGTTCGGGCGTACTCAAGTCGCGCAGGCGCACGCCACCGAGATCGCGCAGCGACGCGGGCGGGGTGATGCGGCCGTCGACGTTCTCGGCGACCGCCTGCGAGAGCAGGATCTGGCCGCCGTGCGCGGCGCTCATGATGCGCGCGGCGCGATTCACCGGGCTGCCGAAGAGATCGTTGTCGCGCCGCTCGACCATGCCGAGATGCACGCCGCACCGCACGCGCAGCGGCAGTCCGTGCGACGCCTCGAGGCCGGCGAACGCCCGCTGCAGGGCGACGGTCGTGTTGACCGCGTCGAGCGGATCATCGAAGACGGCGTACATACCGTCGCCGACCATCTTGACCACCGTGCCGCGATTGTCGGCCACGGCCGCGCGCGCGAGCGTGTCGTGCTCGGCGAGCGCCTTCGACATCCGCGCGCCCTCCTGCTCCCAGAGGCGTGTGCTGCCCTCGATATCCGTGAACAGGATGGTTTTGACGTCAGGCGCCGACTGCACGCGAAGGGTCTCCTAAGGCCGGATGTCTCGACCGGCGTCGGGCGATTGCCCTCGCCGCCCGGGGCGACCAGTTCCCCGAATGTAGTCTGGCGGCGCCGGGCTGCCAACCGCCATAGTCGACTTCATCCGCCCGGAACAGTCGGCGGCCGACGCGCGGAACATTCGCGTGTCGGCTTCGCGGCCTTACAGACGATACGCAGCCGCGACGGCGAGGCGGACACCCGGCCGGCGCTCGACAACCCTAGTGGGCCCGCTCCGGCACCGGGGAGTCGATGCCCATCGCCGCGCGCAAGGCATCATCGACGGTCTCGAGCCACACGAATTCCAGCCGCTTGCGCGCGTCGGCTGGAATCTCCTCGAGGTCCTTGCGATTGCGCGCCGGCAGCAGCACGGTTCGGATCCCCGCCGCGAGTGCGGCGAGCACCTTCTCCTTGATGCCACCCACGGGAAGGACCAGCCCGCGGAGACTGATCTCGCCGGTCATCGCGCAATCGTGGCGCACCGCCTTGTCGAGAACGAGCGACGAGAGCGCGACGAACATGGCAACGCCGGCGCTCGGACCATCCTTGGGAATCGCGCCCGCCGGAATGTGCATGTGGATGTCGATCTTGTCGAAGCCCGTTGCATGGGCGTGCAATCGATCCGCGCGCGCTTTCACCAGCGTCAGCGCGGCCTGCGCACTCTCCTTCATGACGTCGCCGAGCTGGCCGGTGAGGATGAGCTTCCCCGAGCCGGGCACGCGAGTCGCCTCGATGAAGAGGATGTCGCCGCCCACCGGCGTCCAGGCGAGGCCCGTGGCCACGCCGGGCACGCTCGTGCGCATGGCGATCTCGTTCTCGAAGCGGCGCGGACCGAGGATGCGCGGAACGTCCGCTGCGTCGATCGTAAGCCGCACGCTCGGGTCTTCCGCCACCTGCATGGCGACGTGCCGCAGCAGGTTGCCGATCTCTCGCTCGAGATTGCGCACGCCGGCCTCGCGCGTGTAGTCGCTCACGATCTCGCGCAGCGCCGCGTCGGTGATCTCGCATTGCTCGGGCGCAACACCGGTCGCTTCCTGCTGACGGCGCAGGAGGTAGCGCTTCGCGATCTGCAGCTTCTCTTCCTCGGTGTAGCCCGGCAGCTCGACGATCTCCATGCGGTCGCGCAGCGGCCCGGGTATGCGATCGAGCACGTTGGCGGTCCCGATGAACATCACGTGCGAGAGGTCGTAGGGCACGCCGAGATAGTTGTCGCGGAACGTCGCGTTCTGCTCCGGGTCCAGCACCTCGAGCAGCGCGGACGCGGGGTCACCCTGGATCCCGGCGCCGAGCTTGTCCATCTCGTCGAGCATCAGCACGCAATTGCGCGTGCCCGCCTTGCGGATGGCCTGGATGATGTTGCCCGGCATCGCGCCGATGTACGTGCGCCGATGCCCGCGAATCTCCGCCTCGTCGTGCACGCCGCCGAGCGACAGCCGCGCGAACTTGCGCCCGAGCGCGCGCGCGATGCTCTGGCCGAGCGACGTCTTGCCCACGCCGGGGGGCCCGACGAAGCAAAGGATGGGACTCTTGCCGTGCGGATTGAGCTTGCGCACGGCGAGGTATTCGAGGATCCGCCGCTTGACCTTCTCGAGCCCGTAGTGATCGGCGTCGAGGATCTCGCGCGCCTGGCCGATCTCGATCGGCTCCTCGGGCGGATTGGTCCACGGCAGCTCCACGAGCCACGACAGGTACGTGCGCACCATCGAGTACTCGGGCGACGCCTCGGACATCTGCTGCAGGCGCTTCAACTCCTTGCGCGCGTGCTTGTCGACGTCCTCGGGCATGCCGGCCTTGTCGATCTGCTCGGCGAGCTCCTGCACTTCCGCGGCGTTGCCCTCGGTCTCGCCGAGCTCCTTCTGGATCGTGCGCAACTGCTCGCGCAGGAGCACTTCGCGCTGGCGCTCCTCGAGCCGCTCCTGCGTCTGCTCGCCGATCTGCTTCGACAGGCGCAGCACCTCGATGCGGCTCTGCATCAGACGCAGCACGGTGTCGAGCCGCGCACGGAGATCGAGGGTCTCGAGGAGGTCCTGTTTCTCGGACGTCCTGATGTCGAGGAGACCCGAGATGAAATCCGCGAGCGCGCCCGCCGACTTGATCTGCTCGACCGCGGCCGCGAGCTCCGGCGGCACGCGCGGAGCGAGCTCGAGCAGCTCGCGCGCGCGCTCCTTCACCTGCAGCATGCGCGCTTCGATCTCGGTGCCGCTCTCGTCGGCATCGGGCAGGAGCTCGATGCGTGCGACGCGAAACGGCATGTCGTCGTAGAAGCCGGCCACACGGAACCGTTGCTCGCCGTGAACGACGAGCTGATGCGAGCCGTCGGGCGCGGTGACGTAGCGCAGCACGGTCGCCACCGTGCCCACGCTGTACAGGTCGGTCTCGCGCGGATCCTCGGTGTCGGGATTGCGCTGCAGCAGCACGCCGATCCGTCGCTCGCTCCGCACGGCCTCCTGCGCGGCCGCGATGGACGTCGGCCGCGCCACGGCGAGCGGCGCGATCAGGCCCGGGAACAGCACCATGTTGCGCACGGGCACGATGATGAGCGCATCGGCCGGCATGTCGTCCATCGGGCCGTTCGCGGCGGGTTGGCGCTGCGCATCGGCGCGCATTTCCATGTCTTCGTTCCGGTTGGTGTCCATGGCGTTACGCGACCCGTCGAAGCATCAGCACGAGGCAGCCGTCGACGAGCTCGCGGGACAGCAGCTCGAAGCGGCCCGACGGCAGCGCGATGCGGCGCTCGAAATGACCGTACGGGATCTCGAGGCGGTGGATCGTGTCGCCCGCGGCGGCGCTCTGCCGGCGCACCGCGGCGACCATGAGGTTCGAACCGTCGGTGCTCACCTGGAGCGCCGACTCGGGGACGCCGGGAAGCGCGACGCGGATCACGAGCGTGCGCTCGCGCTCCACGATGTCGACCGGCGGCTCCCAGCAGGGCGCGCGCCGCCCCAGCGGCAGCGTGAAGAACTGCCGGTGCATTCGGTCGGCTTCACGCAACAACTCGAGGGCGTCGGCCAGCAAGGCCGAGCCCGGGTCACGCGGCGGCATGATGGGTGGTTTCGATGACGAGTGGACGGTTGTTCAACCGATATGCGGCCGGCGGACGCGATCACAAGGCGGCTTTGGTAGACCACAGGCACCGCGCTCTGGTGCAACGGTCGGCACGCGGCGTGTTTTATGCCTGCATGTTGTCATCGCGGATGCTACGATCCGAGCAAGGGCCGCCAACAAGGCTCGTGATGCCAACCTTCGCTGCCGCACGATCACGTGGCGAACGGACAGGGAGAGCGCAACCCTCGCTCGCCGGAAGGGGTTGACATGTACGCGTGCAGTATCGGTTCCCCGCCACCCGGCTCCTGATCGGCGTCGCGCTCGCGACGCTTGCCGCCGGCGCCGCCGCAAGCGTCGGCATCAACAAGAGCTTCAGTCCCAACTCCGTTTCGGCCGGGCAGTCGTCGTCGATGACGATCGTCCTGCTGAATCCGAACACCTCGCCCGCGACCTCCACCTCGGTCACCGACACGCTGCCTGCCAACGTGGTCGTCGGCACGGCACCCGTGTCGAATACCTGCGGCGGCACGGTCGATGCCACGCCGGGAAGCGGCAGCGTCAGCCTCTCCGGCGGCACGATCCCGGCCGCGGTCGGCACGACGTCGGGCCAGTGCCAGTTCACGGTCGGCGTGCTGTCGAATGCGGCCGGTACCTACGTCAACACCATTCCGGCGTCGGCCGTATCGTCGTCGCAGGGCAGTAATAGCCAGCCGGCGCAGGCGTCGCTCGTGGTGGCCGCGCTCGTGAACATCACCGGCACCAAGACGTTCGCGCCCGCCGTGCTGCACGGGGGCGGAAGCGCGTCGACGGTCACGATCCAGCTCGCGAATGCGAACGGCGTGCCGCTGACCGGCGTCGCATACACGGACACGTTCCCGGCCAGCCTCGCGCTGGCCACGCCGCCGAACGCGACGAACACGTGCGGAGGCACGCTCACGGCGGTGGCCGGCGGTACCTCGGTGCAGCTCTCCGGCGGTACCGTGCCTGCGAACGGCAGCTGCGCGGTGACGTTCCAGGTCGTGACGCCCGATCCGACCACGGCGGTCAATGCGGCTCGCACCAACCAGCTCGCCGCCAATACCGTGACGAGCACGCAGGGCGTGAAGAACAGCGCCATTTCAGGGAACGTGACCGTGCAGACCGGCGCCGCGGTTGCAAAGGCCTTCTCGCCCACGACGATCGCATCCGGTGGAACGGCATCGCTGACCCTCACGATCAGCAACTTCAACGCGACGGCACTCGGCAACATCGCGCTGACCGACACGTTTCCAGCCGGGATGACGGTGGCCAATCCGTCGGCCGCAAGCACGACGTGCGGCGGCACGCTCACCGCGAATCCCGGCGGCGGCAGCGTCGATCTCAGCGGCGGGGCGCTCGGCGCGGCACCCGCGACATCCGGTGCGGCGACCTGCACGATCAAGGTCAACGTCACGGCGACCAGCGCGGGCGCATCGCCTGCGACGTTGACGAACACGATCGCCGCGGGGAGCTTCGCGGGCATCAACCATGCGGCGGCGTCGGCCGGGCTCGTGGTGAATCCGGCGTCCCCGATCACCGGTACCAAGACCTACAGCCCCGCGCCCGTCGTGTCCGGCACCACGACAGCGACGGTAACGCTGACCAACACGACGGGAGCGGCCGCGACCATCACGTCGTTCACCGACAACCTCACCACGGCCGGCACCGGCTTCACCGTCGGCGCGTCGCCGGCGCCCGGGGGTACGTGCGGCGCCACGATCGTTGCCCCGCCCGGTGGCACGTCGGTGACGGCGTCGGGCGGCACGATCCCCGTGAACGGCAGCTGCACGATCACCTTTCCGATCGCCATCGCCGCCAACGTCGCGATCGGCGGACACGTCAATACCATCGCGGTCAACGGCGTCCAGACGACGCAGGGCAACAATGCGGTGGCCATTGCCGGATCCATCGACGCCGCGGCGGCGTTCACCGGCACGAAGCAGTTCTCACCTACGAGCGTGGAAGGCGGCGCGAAGTCGACCGCCACCCTCTCGCTTGCGCACAACGCCAACGCGGTCGCGCTTTCGAACGTGAGCTTCACCGACACGCTGCCCGCCGGGCATACCGTTGCGTCGCCGCCCAACGCATCGACGACCTGCGGCGGCACTTTGACGGCGAACGCCGGCGCGGGCAGCTTCTCGCTGGCGGGCGGCAGCCTCGGCGCGGGCGCCACGACGTGCAAGATCACCGTCGACGTGGCGACGCCGGCAACGGCGGGCAGCGCGACGAACACCATCGCGGCGGGCACGATCACCACGGCCGAAGGTGCGACCAACCTCGCGTTTTCCGGTGCCCTCACGCGCGTTCTCACGTCGGTGACGATCAACAAGTCGTTCAGTCCGACGACGGTGGCCGTCGGCGGCACGTCGCAGCTGTCAATCCAGATCCGCAACAACAACGCGGGCGCGATCGCGCTTTCGGGTCTCGGCCTCGTCGATACGTTTCCGATCGGCATGACCGGCGGTGGATCGGCGGGCCTCGGCTTCACCGGAACCGGCTGCTCCGCCGGCGCAAGTGGTGGCCTGCAGCTCACCGCCACGCAGCTCACCTTGTCGAACGCCTCGGTCGCCGCCAATGCGATCTGCACGCTCACGGCCACCGTCAAGGCGACCGCTGCCGGCAACCTGATCGACACGCTGCCGGTCGGCATCGTGACGGACCTGCAGAGCGTGACGAACCCCGCAGTCGCCGCGGCGACACTCGCGTCCAGCGGCTCGGCGAACCTCTCGATCAGCAATGCGGACGGCGTGTCGACGGTGACGCCGGGCGGCGCGACGACCTACACCGTGGCCGTGTCGAACGCGGGACCCAACGACGTCGCCGGCTTGCTCGTGAGCGATGCGCCTGCGCCGGGCGTCACGTTTCTCTCGTGGACGTGCAGCGCGAGCGCGGGCTCGCAATGCACCGCAAGCGGAAGCGGCGCGATTGCCGACACCACGACGCTCCTCAACGGCGGCACGCTGACCTATACGATCCACGCGGGCTTGGCGCCGAGCGTGTCGGGGACCACGACGAACACCGCCTCGCTCGGCGTGCCCGGCTCGGTGATCGACACGAACCCGAGCACGAGTGCCAGCGATACCGACACGATCGCGCCGATCACGTCGCTCGCCGTCACCAAGGACGACGGCAGCGCGACTTACGTGCCGGGACTCGGCGCGACGTATGCGATCGTCGTCGCCAACGGCGGCCCTTCCGACGCGCAGAGCGTGACGGTGTCCGACACGCTGCCCGCCGGCGCAACGCTGAGCGGCAGCGCGACGTGCGTTGCGTCGGGGGCCGCATCCTGCGGAAGCGTCAGCGGCGCGGCGGGTCAATCGAGCTTCGTTGCGGCCGGCGCCGCCGTGCCGGCCGGTGCCGGCAATCAGCTCACGTTCACGGTTCCGGTCGCGTTCGCGCCGAACATGGCGGCGGGGTCCATCACCAACACGGTCACCGTCACGGATGCGCCGAGCGGCGGATCGGCAAGTGCATCGGACACCGACACGCGTGCCCCTGCGGTCGCGTTGGGCGCGACCAAGTCCGATGGAGCGTCGACGTACACGCCAGGAAAAACGGGCACGTACACCATCGGCGTGACCAATGCCGGCCCGTCCGCTGCGGTCGACGTCTCCATCGCCGATCCGCTGCCATCGGGCGTTGCGCTGATCGCGCCGGCGGGCTGCCTCGCGAGCGCGGGCTCGTCGTGCGGGACGCTCTCCGGCAGCGCGGGCGCGACGAGCGCAGGCGTCGCGGGCGCGGTCATCGCGCCCGGCGGCATGCTCACGCTCTCGCTGCCGGTGCGCTTCGGCGCGGCGATGACCGCGGCGTCGGTCGCCAACACCGCGACTGCGAGCGATGGCGCGAGTGGCGCATCGACGTTCGCGAGCGACGTGGACACGCGCAGCGGCGCGGTCGCGCTCGCCATCACCAAGACGGACGGCAGCACGACGTACACGCCCGGCGGCAACGCGACCTACGTGATCGTGGTGACGAACAACGGTGTCAGCGATGCCCACGCGGTGGCCATCGACGACCCGCTGCCCGCCGGCGTTTCGCTTGCGTCGGGCGCGACATGCACCCCTGCCGGCGTGTCGACCTGCGGCACCGTCACCGCGCCCGCGGGTGGATCGCATGCGAGCGTGAGCGGCGCGACCATCGCCGCGGGCGCGGGCAACAGCATCACGCTGACACTGCCGGTGACCTTCGCACCGGGCATGTCGGCCGATCCGCTCGTGAATACGGCCAGCGCGAGCGATCCGGACGACGCCGCGGCGCACGCCGCGAGCGACAGCGACGCGCTGTCGCGCAACGTCGTCCTCGCGGTCACCAAGTCCGACGGCAGCGCGACGTACACGCCGGGCGGCAGCGCGACTTATACCGCGACGGTCGCCAACACCGGCACGTCGGACGCCGCCAGCGTGGCCGTGACCGACGCCTTGCCTGCCGGCGCGCGGCTCGCGGGCGCCGTCACGTGCGCCGCCACGGGCAGCGCATCGTGCGGCACCGTCACCGGCGGCGCGGGCGCGACATCCTTCGCTGCAAGCAACGCATCGCTTCCGGCGGGCGGCGCGGCGCTGCTGACGTTCACGGTGCCCGTGGCGTTCGCCTCGTCGCTCGCGACGGATCCGCTGGTGAACACGGTCACGGCGACCGACGCCTCGGGCGCTACGGCATCGGCATCCGACAGCGACGCGCGCAACGGCAGCGTCGCGCTGGCGCTCACGAAATCGGATGGCAGCGCGTCGTACACGCCGGGTGGTAGCGCGGTGTACATCATCGTGCTCACGAATGCGGGACCGTCGGACGCGACCGCCGTCGAGGTCACCGATGCACTGCCGGCGGGCGTGACCCTGTCCGCCTCGGTCGGATGCGCCGCAACCGGCAGCGCGAGCTGCGGCAGCGTGACCGGCGCAGCGGGTCAGGCGGGCTTCACCGCGAGCGGCGCCCGCGTGGGGGCCGCCCCCGGCGATGCGCTGACGTTCACGGTGCCGGTGAGCTTTGCGCCGTCGGTGTCCGCCGACCCCCTCGTCAACTCGGTGAGCGCGATCGATGTTCCCACGGGCGCCTCGGCGGCGGCCTCGGATGTCAATACGCGGTCGCTCGACGTCAGCCTGGCCGTCGTCAAGACCGACGGGAGCGCGAGCTATACGCCGGGCAGCCAGGCAACGTACACCGTGACCGTCACGAATGGCGGCGTGTCGGATGCCCAGAACGTGTCGGTCAGCGATACGTTGCCCGCCGGCACGACCTTGTCGGGAGGCGTGACGTGCGTCGCCAGCGGCAACTCGAGCTGCGGCGCGGTCACGGGCACGGGGGGTGAGGCGGCTTTCGGCGCGACCGGCGCGCGCGTGGGCGCCGGCAGCGGCAGCGCCATCGTGTACACGGTGCCGGTGGCGTTCGCCGCCGCGCTCGCGACCGATCCCCTGGTGAACACCGCGAACGCGGTCGACCTCGCGTCGGGCGCGTCCGGCTCGGGCAGCGACAGCGATGCGCGCCTTGCCACGGTGTCGCTCGCGGTCGCGAAAACCGACGGCCGCGCGACCTACACCCCGGGCGATACGGCGACGTACGCCGTCACAGTGGCGAACAACGGCGCTTCGGATGCGCTCGATGTCGCGATCGACGATGCACTGCCTGCCGGCGTGACGCTTTCCGGCAGCGTGAGCTGCGTCGCGAACGGCGACGCGTCGTGCGGCGCGCTCGCGGGCATTGCCGGTGATGCGCGCTTCGGCGCGTCGGGCGCGAGAATCGCGGCCGGCGGGGGCAATTCCGTCGTGCTGAGCGCGCCGGTGCGCTTCGACTCCGCGCTCGTCGATGATCCGATCGTGAACACGGCCACGGCGAGCGATCGCGCCTCGGGCGCGAGCGGCAGCGGCAGCGACAGCGATGCACGTGCGGCACGTGTGGCGCTCACGATCGGCAAGACGGACGGCAGCGCCACCTATACGCCGGGCGGCAGCGGTGTCTATACCATCGTCGCCGGCAACGACGGACCCACGGACGCCGCCGACGTCGCGATCGCGGATACGCTCCCGAGCGGTGTCACGCTCGCGGCCGACGTGAGCTGTACCGCGAATGGCGATGCGAGCTGCGGAACGGTGGCGGGAAGTGCGGGGCAGGGTTCCTTTTCCGCCACGGGCGCCACGATCGGCGCCGGCGCGGGCAACACGCTGACCTTCGTCGTACCGGTCGCGTTCGCGGCGACGCTGACGGCGAATCCCCTGGTCAACACGGTGAGCGCGCTCGACAGCGCCACAGGCGCCGCCGCGAGCGCGACCGACAGCGATGCGCTGTCCGCCTCCGTCAGCCTGGCGGTCCTCACCACCGACGGCATGGCCATGTACACGCCCGGTGGAACAGGCACGTATCGCGTGGCGGTGACGAACGGCGGCGTCAGCGACGCGGTGAACATCACGATCGCCGACGCGCTTCCGGCCGACGTTACCCTGACCGGGACCGTGACGTGCACCGCGAGCGGCACGTCGTCGTGCGGCACCGTGACCGGTAGCGCGGGACAGCTGGCGTTCGGCGCCACGGGCGCGTTCGTCGCCAGCGGCGCGGGCAACGGCCTCCTGCTGACGGCGCCGGTGTCGTTCGCCACGGGCATGTCGACGAGCCCGCTCGTGAACACCGCAACCGCACTCGATCTCGCGTCCGGCGCGAGCGGCAGCGATGCCGATGCCGACGTCCGGCTCGCGCAGTCGGGCTTGCGCATCCTCAAGACGGACGGCAGCGCCACGTATGCGCCCGGTGGCACGGCGACCTACGCGATCACGGTCACGAACAACGGACCGTCGAGCGCCGGCAATGTCACCGTGACGGATGCGTTGCCGCAGGGTGTCACGCTCGCGGCGAGCGCGTCGTGCGCAGCGAACGGCGCGGCCAGTTGCGGCGTGGTGTCGGGCCTCGCCGGCGCCACCGTCATGAGCGTCACCGGCGCGGCGATCGCCGCCGGCGCGGGGAACAGCCTGTCGATCAGCGTGCCCGTCCGGTTTGCCTCGTCGATGCGCACCGATCCGCTGGTCAACACCGCGAGCGCCAGCGCGAATGGTGCGTCGCCGGTGTCGGCATCGGACAGCGACGCGCGCGCGGGTCAGGCGGTGATCGCCGTGACCGTGACCGACAACGCAACGGAGTACCTGCCCGGCGAAACCGGTACCTACATGATCCGCATCACCAACATCGGCCCGTCGGATGCCGCGGGCGTGAGCCTGGTGGACAACCTGCCGGCCGGTGTGACGCTCGCGGGACCGCCCGCTTGTTCGACCGAAGGCGCGGCGGCGTGCGGCGCGCTGACCGGGGCGGGGGGCGGCAACGTCGTGACACTCGACGGTGGTGCGATCGCGGCGGGCGCGGCGAACGCGATCGTGGTCGTGGTGCCGGTGCGCTTTGCCTTGGGTCTGGCGGTCGACAGGCTGGTCAACGCCGTGAGCGCGTCGGCGAGCGGCAGTGCCCCGGCGTCGGGCACGGACATCGACGTACGGAACGCACCGCCCCCGGCACGTGAGATCCCGGTCGATCGGCCGCTTGCGCTCGTGCTGCTCATCGCGGCCATTGCGCTCGTTCGCGTTGCGCGGCGGCGGTGAACGCGCTCGCGCAATAAAAAAGGCCGGGCAGCGCCCGGCCTTTGCAGCAAGTGACCTCGTTTCAGGCGGCCTGGATGTTGCTCGCCTGCTTGCCCTTGGGACCGGTCGTCACTTCGAACGACACCTTCTGGCCCTCCTTGAGCGTCTTGAAGCCCTGCATCTTGATCGCGGAGAAGTGCGCGAACAGGTCTTCACCACCGCCGTCGGGCGTGATGAAGCCGAACCCCTTTGCATCGTTGAACCACTTAACAGTTCCAGTTGCCATGATGTTTTGTTGATTCCTCAAGTACGAGAATTAAACGGGACGTTGCCCGGACGATGTTTCGATCTCAAGGAAAGTACGACAGGGTAGAGCGGCGGAGAAGAAGACAGCTTGGCGGTCGTACCCGAGCGGTGCTTTACGGCTTGGAACAAAACACGGGCCGGACTATACACCGATCTGACGCCAAAAAGCGACGCCCCGGTGCCCTTTGTCGTCAAGGTGTTGCGTCCATGCAACGGTCCGCGTCGGCCGCCGTCCAGCCGCCGAACATAACTGTCTAAACTAACCAAAAATCGTTACGAAAGCTCCCGCCGCACCAGAGCGGCACCTTTCGCAAGGGATTCGAGCTTCGCCCGGGCCACGTTCCGGGCCAGAGGGACCATGCCGCAATTGGTGCAGGGCTGGATGCGGCTTGCCGGCACGTGCTCGAGGGCGCTGCGAATCACCGCCGCGACGTCCTCCGGCGTCTCCACGCGCTCGCTGGCGACGTCGATGGCCCCGACCAGGACGTCCTTGTCGCCTAGCAGGCCGATGAGGTCGATCGGCACGTGCGAGTTGGCGCACTCGAGCGAGACCTGGTCGATGGCCGAGCGCGCGAGCAGGGGAAACGTCTGCTCGTACTGGCGCCACTCGCCGCCGAGCGTCTTCTTCCAGTCGTTGTTCGCCTTGATGCCGTAGCCGTAGCAGATGTGAACCGCGGTCTTGCACGCGAGGCCCTGCCGCGCGCGCTCGAGCGTGGCGACGCCCCAGTCGCGCACTTCGTCGAAGTAGACGTTGAAGGCCGGCTCGTCGAACTGGATCACGTCGACACCTGCCGCCGCGATCGCGCGCGCCTCGTCGTTCAGGATCTCGGCGAATCGCCACGCGAGCTTCTCCCGGCTGCCGTAATGCGCGTCGTACAGCGTATCGACCATGGTCATCGGCCCCGGCAGCGTGTATTTCACGCGCCGGCCGGTCTGCGATCGCACGAAGCGCGCGTCGTCCACGTAGATCGGGTGGCGCCGCGCCACGTCCCCGACCACGACGGGAACGGCGGCGTCGTAGCGATTGCGGATGCGCACGGTGCGCTTGTGCTCGAAGTCCACGCCGTCGAGGCCTTCGATGAAGGTGGTCACGAAGTGCCGCCGCGTCTGCTCGCCATCGGTGACGATGTCGATCCCGGCGTGCTCCTGATCGAAGAGCGCGAGGCGCACGGCGTCTTCCTTGCCCGCGACGAGCGCGTCGCCGGCGAGCTTCCACGGTGCCCACAGCTGGTTCGGCTCGGCGAGCCATTCGGGCTTGGGCAGGCTGCCGGCGATGGTGGTGGCGAGAAGCGTCATGCAGGTCTCCTTCGATTGCGCGCGATTCTACGCGCCGCAGGTCCGCCGCTTCCGGTTGCGGGTGAAGGACCGGGGCGACGTCGAATCAGGCTTGACCCGCGCGGCAGCCGCGGTTTAAGTTCAGCGCCCGCGCCTCACCGCTTTCGCGATGGCCAAGGTTCTCTTCGCCGACTTCGATTTCCCGGACATCGACCTCGAGCGCACCCTGTTCGGGGATGCGGGCCTCGAGCTGGTGCTGGGGCAGTGCAAGTCCGAGGCGCAGGTGGTCGCGGCGGGGCGCGACTGCAGCGCCATCCTGCTGCAGTACGCGCCGATCGGGGCGACGGTCGTGGACGCGCTGCCGCGGCTCGGTGTGGTGAGCCGCATCGGGGCCGGATACGACACCATCGACACGGCGGCGTGCGCCCGGCGCGGCGTCTGGGTCGCGAACTCGCCCGACTACGGTGTGGGCGAGGTCGCGACGCACGCGCTCGCCCTCGCGCTCGCGTCGCTGCGCAACATCGTCGCGTACGACCGCGACGTGCGGGGCGGGCGCTGGCACTACCTGTCTTCGGGCGTGCTGCGGCGTCCGGCCGAGCTCACGCTCGGCATCGTCGGGCTCGGCCGCATCGGCAAGCGGATGGCGCACGTGTCGCGCAACCTCTTCAAGCGCGTGATGGCCTACGACCCGTACCTCATCGACGGCGACTTTCCGGCGTACGTCGAGCGCGTGCGCACGCTGCCCGAGCTCGCCGTCGGCTGCGACGTCGTTTCGCTGCACACACCGCTCAACGACGAGACCCGCGGCCTCGTCGACGGTCGCTTCTTCGCGGCGGCGCGGCCGGGGATGACGCTGGTCAACACATCCCGCGGCGCGGTGATCGCGCTGTCCGATTTGCTGAATGCGCTGGATGCTGGAATACTGCGGGGCGTCGCGCTCGACGTGCTGCCGGTCGAGCCGGTGCCTGCCGACTCCCCGCTCACCCGCGATCCCCGCGTGATCCTGACCCCGCACGCCGCCTTCTTCTCGGTCGAGTCCGAGCGCGAGCTTCGGCGCAAGGCAGCGCAGAACATCGTCACGTGGCTGCGCACGGGGCGGCCGGACTATCCGGTCGTCGAGGGCACGCGGTCGCCGGGCGCATGACGCGCAGCGAGACGCCCGCCAGAGGGCGCGAGGAGGAGAAGCAATGGCCGCGGTGACCATCGCCGCCGTGCACAAGCGGTTCGGCTCGACGCACGTCATTCGCGGCGTCGACGTCGCCATTCCGGACGGTGAATTCTGCGTGCTCGTGGGCCCGTCCGGGTGCGGCAAGTCGACGCTGCTGCGCATGATCGCGGGCCTCGAGGAGATCACCGAGGGCGAGATCGTGATCGGCGGTCGCGTGGTGAACCGCGTGCCGCCCAAGGAGCGCGACATCGCGATGGTGTTCCAGAACTACGCGCTCTATCCGCACATGACGGTGCGCGACAACATGTCGTTCGCGCTGATGCTCGCGCGCCAGTCGAAGAAGGACATCGAGGCGCGCGTGAGCCGCGCCGCCGACATCCTCGGCCTCGGCGCCTATCTCGACCGCTATCCGCGGCAGCTCTCCGGTGGGCAGCGCCAGCGCGTCGCCATGGGTCGGGCGATCGTGCGCGATCCGCAGGTGTTCCTCTTCGACGAGCCGCTGTCGAACCTCGACGCGAAGCTGCGCGTGCAGATGCGCACCGAGATCAAGGAGCTGCACCAGCGCCTGAAGAC
>DATJIS010000094.1:0-93917 GCA_035493035.1 Casimicrobiaceae bacterium
CGCCATCCTGGTCGATCACACGACCGCGTCGGCCGAGGTCGCGCGCGAGATGCATCGCGCCGCCGCGGAAAAACGCGTCGCCTTCCTCGATGCGCCGGTTTCCGGCGGACAGGCCGGCGCGGAGAACGGCAAGCTCACGATCATGGTCGGCGGCGACGCCGATCCCTTCGCGCGCGCGCAGCCGCTCCTCGCGCATTACGGCCGCGCAGTGACGCTCATGGGTGGTCCGGGCGCGGGCCAGCTCACCAAGATGGTGAACCAGATCTGCATCGCGGGCCTGGTCCAGGCATTGTCCGAAGGAATCAACTTCGCGCAGAAGGCGGGGCTCGATCCGCTGCTCGTCCTCGACGTGATCGGCAAGGGCGCGGCGCAGTCATGGCAGATGGACAACCGCGGCAAGACCATGGTCGAGGACCGTTTCGATTTCGGCTTCGCCGTCGACTGGATGCGCAAGGATCTCGCGATCTGCCTCGACGAGTCGCGCCGCAACGCCGCGGCGCTTCCCATCACCGCGCTCGTCGACCAGCTCTACAGTCGCGTGCAGGCGCGCGGCGGTGGACGCTGGGACACCTCGAGCCTCATCCGCCTGCTGCGCGACCCGACATGAAGCGCGTCGTCGTTGCATGCATCGCAACGCTGCTCGCGTTGCCGGCGTACGCGGTCGACATCGCGCTGTCGTCGGCCTGGATGCGTCCGGCGGACCCGGGCGAGGCGGCGAGCGCGTACGTCGACATCCGGAGCGACGCGCCGCTGCAGCTGGTCGGAGCGAGCACGCCGCTCGCACGCAAGGTGGAGATCGTCGTGGTCGAGCGCACCGACGGCACCGATCCTGGCAAGGTCGTGAAGGTGCTCGCGGTTCCCGCCGGGGCGCCGCTGCGCCTCGCCTACAAGGGCAGCCACCTGCGCCTCGTGGGCGTGAAGAAGCCGCTCGTGAACGGAACGCCCGTGCCGGTCACGCTGCGCTTCCGCGACAAGGCGGGCAAGCGCTACACCGCAGTGGCCGACGTGCAGGTGCACGGTCTCGTCCACGTACCCGGGGGCGTCAACTAGGCGACGCCGCGTTTCCGGCGAGCTCGTCGAGGACGATCTCGAAGGTGATCTCCGCCGTCTTCGCCATCATGGCGGTTGCCGAGCAGTACTTGTCCTTGGAAAGCTTGACCGCCCGCTCGACCTGCCGCGCGTCGAGACCGTTGCCGGTCACGCGGTAGACCAGGTGGATGCGGGTGAATACCTTCGGGTCCTCGGCGGCCCGGTCGGCCTGCGCCTCGACGACGCAATCGGCTACCGGCTGGCGCGCCTTGCGCAGGATCCAGACCACGTCGAAAGCGCTGCAGGCCGCGGTACCGGCGAGCACCATTTCCATGGGGCGCATGCCCAGGTTGCGCCCGCCCGCCTCCGGCGCGCCGTCGACCACGACGGCATGACCGCTTCCGGTCTCGGCGATGAAAGTGACGCCTTCGATCCATTTGACGCGTGTTTTCATGAGTTTGACGAGAGGTTACGAGGCCGCGGCCGACACCGGCAGTGTTGCCGGCGCGGCACAGTGCGAGAGTTGAGGTGAATTTTCCCCGCTTATGCGTCTTGCATTGTGCAGCGCAATATAGCAATATTGATCACGTTCGCGGCGCGCCGATCCTCCTCCTTCGGCACCGCGGACCAATTCCTCCATTCTCCTCCTATGGTGGAATCCTCCGGCCCGGTCCTCGACCGGGCCATTTTTTATCCGCCTCGTTGCCCTCGACGCGGCGATCGTAGTAAAATCGCAGGCTTTGCTGCGCCCGGGATTCCCGGGCTCGAACTTCCCGGGAAACACATGAAGACCTTTTCCGCCAAGCCCTCGGACATCACGCGGGAGTGGTACGTGGTGGACGGCAGCGACAAGGTGCTGGGGCGGCTCGCCGCCGAGATCGCCCGCCGCCTGCGCGGCAAGCACAAGCCGATCTATACGCCGCACATGGACACCGGCGATTTCATCGTCGTGACCAACGTCGAGAAGATCCGCGTGACCGGCAACAAGGCCGAGGACAAGCTCTATCACCGCCACAGCGGCTATCCCGGCGGCATCTCGACCACGTCGTTCGGCAAGATGCAGGCGCGCTTCCCCGGCCGTGCGCTGGAAAAGGCGGTCAAGGGCATGCTCCCCAAGGGGCCGCTCGGTTACGCCATGCTGAAGAAGCTGAAGTGCTACGCGGGGCCGTCGCACCCGCATACCGCCCAGCAACCCAAGGTGCTCGAACTCCACTGAATCCCAACACATGATCGGCAACTATTACTACGGCACCGGCCGGCGCAAGACGTCGGTGGCCCGCGTGTTCATCAAGCAGGGCTCCGGCCAGTTCGTCGTCAACGACAAGCCGGTGGACGAATTCTTCTCGCGCGACACCGGCCGCATGGTGGTGCGCCAGCCGCTCGTGCTCACCAACCACGAGAAGACGTTCGATATCATGGTCAACGTCAACGGCGGTGGCGAGTCCGGCCAGGCCGGCGCGGTGCGCCACGGCATCACGCGCGCGCTGATCGATTACGACGCGCAGCTCAAGCCGACGCTCTCCAAGGCGGGCCTCGTCACGCGCGACGCGCGTGAAGTCGAGCGAAAGAAGGTCGGCCTCCACAAGGCGCGCCGCCGCAAGCAGTTCTCGAAGCGCTGACCGGGCGCTTCCCCGAGCGAAAAGGCCGCCTTCCAGGCGGCCTTTTTGTTGCACGCTAGAATGGGCTTTCGCGAGGTACGGCAATGATCAGGATCGGCATCGTCGGCGGCACCGGCTATACGGGCGTGGAGCTCCTGCGGCTCCTCGCGCAGCATCCCGAGGCGGACGTTCGCGCGATCACGTCGCGCAAGGACGCCGGCACGCGCGTGGCGGAGCTGTTTCCGAGCCTGCGCGGACGCTATGAGCTCGCCTTCGTCGAGCCGGACAAGGCCCGGCTCGCCGATTGCGACGTCGTGTTCTTCGCCACGCCGCACGGCGTGGCGATGGCCCAGGCCCGCGAGCTCGTCGGCGCCGGCGTGAAGATCATCGACCTCGCGGCGGATTTCCGCCTCGCCGATCCGGCGGAGTTCGAGCGCTGGTACAAGATGCCGCATAGCTGTCCCGATCTCCTGGCCGAGGCGGTGTACGGCATCCCCGAGATCAACCGCGAAGCCATTCGCAAGGCGCGGATCGTCGGCAATCCCGGGTGCTATCCCACGGCGGTGCAGCTCGGCTTCCTGCCGCTGATCGAGGCCGGGCTGGTCGACACCGACCACCTGATCGCCGACTGCAAGTCCGGCGTCTCGGGGGCGGGCCGCAAGGCCGAGATGAACCTCATGTTCTCGGAGGCATCGGACAACTTCGCCGCGTACGGCCTCAAGGGACACCGCCACCTTCCCGAGATCGTGCAGGGGCTGAACCGGGCGAGCGCGGCGCCCGTCAAGCTCGTCTTCTCACCGCACCTGACGCCCATCATCCGCGGCATCTTCGCCACGCTCTACGCACCGCTCAAGGACCGCGACGTCGACCTGCAGGCGCTCTACGAGCGGCGCTACCGTGGCGAGCCGTTCGTCGACGTGATGCCGGCCGGATCGCTGCCCGATACGCGCAGCGTGCGAGCGTCGAACATGCTGCGCATCGCGGTCCATCGGCCGCCGGCGAGCGACATCGCGCTCGTCACGGCGGTCGAGGACAACCTCGTCAAGGGCGCGGCCGGCCAGGCGATTCAGAACATGAACCTGATGTTCGGGCTTCCGGAGACCACGGGCCTCACCGCCCTGCCCGTGCTGCCCTGACGATCGCCGAGCGTGGCACGTCCGTACTGGTGGCGCCGGGTGCGCCGGAGCTTCGGCATCAGCGCGCCCCATATGGCCGTGCGCACGAGGCTCCCGTGGTGGGGACGCGGTGTCATCCTGCTGGTGCTGCTCATCGGCGTCGGCGTCGCGTGGTGGACCTGGTTCGACGCCCGCGCGCTCCTCGGCGGACCGACCCGCCGCGACCTCGAGACGCGCATCGCCACCCTCGAAGCCGAAGTGCAGCGTTACCGGGGCGAGGCCGCCGACCTTCGCACCCGCAACTCGCAGCTCGAGAGCGACCTCGCGATGACGCGCGGCGCGCAGGAGGCACTGTCGCGGCAGGCGACGGACCTCGCGGGCGAGAATGCGCAGGTCAAGGAGGAGCTCGCGTTCCTCCAGAAACTCTTCGCCGATTCGAACAAGCCGGGCGGCCTCACCATCCCGCGGCTCACGCTGGAGCGCCAGGACGACGAGAACTGGCGCTACGGATTGCTCGTCGTGCGAGGCGGCTCGCCCGGCGAGGACTATCGCGGCTCGGTGGTGCTCGAGGCGACCGTCGCGCCGATCGACCCGAGCCAGAGTGCGGTCCACACGCTCACGCTGCCGGAGGACCAGCCCGATGCCGCCGGCGCCCTGACGCTCAAGTTCAAGTATTATCAGAGAATTGAAGGCACGCTGCGGGTCCCGGCCGGCGCACGGGTAACGGCGCTGACCGCCCGGGTGTACGAGCAGGGAAGTACCACCCCGCGCGCCACGCGAACGTTGAGTAACCCGTAGGGAGCCCTCACATGTTCGAGCGCAGGAGGTCCGGGCCGCAGAACCGCATCGACAGCCTGATCGGAGCGGGCACGGTGGTCCGGGGCGACGTCGCGTTCTCGGGCGGCCTGCGCATCGACGGGCACGTGGAGGGCGACGTGTGCACCGCCGACGGCCAGGCGGGAACGCTCGTGGTGAGCGAGCAGGCGCGCATCGACGGTCGGGTTTCGGTGTCGCACGTGGTGGTGAACGGCGCGGTGAACGGTCCCATCGTGGCGCGCGACTACCTCGAGCTGCAGGCGAAGGCGCGGGTGAGCGGCGACGTCACGTACAGGACCCTGGAAATGCAGCAGGGCGCGGTCGTGGAAGGTCGCCTCAACCACGCCGAACAAGGCTCGGCGTCGGTGGTCGAACTGAAGCGAGCCGCGGCGGACTAGCGGAAATGCCTCGCGTCATCGCGAGAGGCGGCATAATCGGTGCATCGAGCACCGCGGAGTGATCTCAATGAATGCAATGAACGAAATGCCGGCCCCCCTCGTATTCACGGATGCGGCGGCGGCCAAGGTGAAATCGCTGATCGACGAGGAAGGCAACCCCGACCTCAAGCTGCGCGTCTTCGTCTCCGGCGGCGGGTGCTCGGGCTTCCAGTACGGGTTCACGTTCGACGAGGTGACCAACGAGGACGACACGGCGATGCAGAAGAACGGCGTGACGCTGCTCATCGATCCGATGAGCTACCAGTACCTCGTCGGCGCCGAGATCGACTACCAGGAAGGCCTCGAGGGGGCGCAGTTCGTGATCAAGAACCCGAACGCCACCACCACCTGCGGCTGCGGATCAAGCTTCTCCGTTTAGCGCCGCCGCATCAAAGAAGTCCCTGCCGTCCGCGACGCCGCGCAGCGGCGTCGCGTGATCGTCCCGCCTTTGTTTTTTTAAAGTGTGGGTGTTGGTTCACCTAGGATAGATGGCGCCGAGCACCCGCGGGCCCTTCGCGCCCGTCACCGCGGGTAGATTTCCCGGCCGCCCGGCCAGCGCCTCGCGCGCGAGCCACGCGAACGCGAGCGCCTCCACGTGCTCGACCGGCACGCCTTCGGTCGCCGTACTGGAAACGCTTCGCGGCGCGAGCTCGGCGGCGAGGTCGCGCATGAGCGTGCGATTGTTCGCCCCGCCGCCGCACACCAGCACCTCGGTCGACGTCGCGGCGTAGCGGCGAACCGCGTCGGCGATCGTGCGCGCGGTCAGCGCGACCAGCGTTGCCTGCACATCGGCGCCGTCGCGCTTCAACCCGGCGGCCTGGAGCCGCTCGGTCAGCCAGGCGATGTTGAACTTGTCGCGGTGCGTGCTCTTCGGCGGCGCCTCGTGGAAGAAAGGCTCGTCGAGGAGGCGCTCGAGCAGTTGCGGAACGACCGAGCCGGTCGCGGCCCACTCGCCGTGGGCGTCGAACGGATCGCCGCGATTGCGGGCGCACCATTGGTCCGACAGCACGTTGCCCGGGCCGGTGTCGAACCCGCTCACCGGCCCGCCGGGCGGAAGATCCGTGATATTCGCGATCCCGCCGATGTTGACGATGACGCGATGCCGGTCCGGGCGCCCGAAGAGCGCCGCATGGAAGGCCGGCACGAGCGGCGCACCCTGCCCGCCTGCGGCGACGTCGCGGCTGCGAAAGTCGGCGACGACCGCCATGCCCGCGCGCTCGGCCACGCGGGCCGGATTGTTGAGCTGCAGCGTCCAGCCGCGCTCCGGCCGATGGCGCAGCGTCTGCCCGTGAACGCCCACGGCCGCGATGTCCTCGGGACGCAGCTTCGCGTGGTGGAGCGCGCGCGCGATGCCGTCCGCGTAGAGCTCGGCGAGCATGTTCGCGGCAGCGCCGGCGCGCGCGAGCTCGCTGGTGCCGGGCGTCTGCAACGCGAGCAGCTCGTCGCGCAGCATCGTCGGATAGGCGACGTGCGCGGCACCGAGCGTCTCGCAGCACGCGCCGTTGCCGGGCGCGAAGTCCGCGACGACCACGTCGACGCCATCCAGGCTCGTGCCCGACATGACGCCGGCGTACAGCTCGCGCGACATTCAGCGCTGCGCGACCCGTGCGTCGTCGGCCGCCTGCACCATCGCCATTTGCTGGAGCAGCGGCGCGGTGGCGCTCGCGAACGCGGCGCGCTGCGCGGCGTCGAGCGGCGTGGCGTTGGGCAGCGCCACGGTCATCGGATCGCGCGGCTCGCCGGCGACACGAAACTCGTAATGCAAGTGCGGGCCCGTCGCCCACCCGGTCTGCCCGACGTACGCGATCGTGTCGCCCTGCTGGACGCGTTCGCCGACGTGCAATCCCTGCGCGAACCGCGACAGGTGCCCATACAAGGTCGAATACGTGGCGCCGTGGCGCAGGATGACGACGTTGCCGTAGCCCGTCTGCTGCCCCGCGAAGGCGACGCTGCCATCCGCGGTGGCGCGCACCGGGGTGCCGATCGGCGCGCCGAAATCGGTGCCGCGATGCGCGCGCCACGCCTTGAGGATCGGATGGAAGCGCGCGAGCGTGAAGCCCGACGTCACGCGCGAGAATTCCATGGGCGAGCGCAGGAACGCCTTGCGCGAGCTGCGGCCCGCGTCGTCGTAATACGCCTCGTGACCGTCGGGCGTGCGCCACAGCAGCGCGCGGTACGTCTGGCCGCGGTTCACGAACTCGGCCGCGAGCACGCGGCCCGTTGCCACCGCCTCGCCCTCGACGTAGCGCGTCTCGAAAACGACCGCGAAGCGATCCCCGTGCCGCAGGTCGTGATAGAAGTCGATGTCCCCGCCGAAGATGTCGGCAAGCGCGAGCGTGACCGCGTCCGGCAGACCGGCGTCGTCCGCGGCGCCGAACAGCGAAGAGCGGATCTCACCCGACGCGACCGACACGCGCGTGTCGCTCGCGGGGGCACCATGCGCCGCGGTGAAGCGCTCGCCGTCGCGCGTGATCGACAGCATGTCGTCGTCGCCGACGAGCAGGCGCAGCGCGACGAGCCGCCCTTCGCCGTCGGTTGCGATCTCGATGGGACGTCCCGGGCGCAACTGATACAGCGCGCGCGCCGCAGCATCGCTTTGCACGAATGCGCGCGCTGCGGGATCGTCAACCCCCGCTCGGGCGAGCAGGCTTCCGATGGTGTCGCCCCGCAGCACGCGCTCCTCCTGCCAGTACTGCGGTGCGGAGGACTCGCTGCCGAGGATCTCGGGTTGCGGAAGCGTTCGCACGACCGGGTGCGTGGGCACGACGTCGAGCGTCGTATCGGGCGCGAAGCCGAAGGCGGCGGCACCCGCGAGCGTGAGCACGACGAGGCCGGCAGCCTGCGCGGGCGACACGCGGCGCACGACGTGCACGGCGAGCGCGGCGGCGCGCTGCGATAGAATCAGGAACTTCTTCTCGGACATGCAGCTTCGAAGCGGACGGCTGAACGACGCCGTCGGATTCTACACCGCTGCACAGCCCTCGCGCGAAGCCATGCCCGTCGACGTCCTCCATCAGATCGCAGTCTTCAAGCGCGGCGCGGACGAGCTCCTGCCCGAGACGGAGCTCGCGACCAAGCTCGCGCGCGGCAAGCCGCTGCGCATCAAGGAAGGCTTCGACCCGACCCGGCCCGACCTGCATCTCGGCCACACGGTGCAGTTCAACAAGCTGCGCCAGCTGCAGGACCTCGGGCATCACATCATCTTCCTGGTCGGCGACTTCACCGCGATGATCGGCGACCCCACGGGGCGCAACGTCACGCGCCCCGCGCTGTCGCGCGAGGAAGTCGAAGCCAACGCGAGGACCTACACCGACCAGGTGTTCCTGATCCTCGATCGCGACAAGACCGAGGTGGCGTTCAACTCGACCTGGCTTACCGCGCTCGGGTCCGACGGCATGATCCGTCTCGCGGCGAAGTACACGGTCGCACGCATGCTCGAGCGCGAGGACTTCGCGCAGCGCTACAAGTCCGAGCAGCCGATCGCGATTCACGAGTTCCTGTATCCGTTGGCGCAGGGCTACGACTCGGTGGCGCTGCGGGCCGACGTCGAGCTCGGCGGCACCGACCAGAAGTTCAACCTGCTGGTCGGCCGCGAGCTGCAGCGTCACTACGGCCAGGAGCCGCAGGTGATCCTCACCCTGCCGTTGCTCGAAGGCCTCGACGGTGTGAACAAGATGTCGAAGTCGATGGACAACTACGTCGGCATCACCGAGCCACCGGCGGAGATGTTCGGCAAGCTCATGTCGATCTCCGACGATCTGATGTGGCGCTACTACGACCTCGTCTCGCTGCGTGCGGCCGAGGACATCGCACGGCTGAAGCGCGAATGCGCCGAAGGGCGTAACCCGCGCGAGGCGAAGGTCGCGCTCGCGCAGGAGATCGTGGCGCGGTTCCATTCGCGGCGCGCGGCCGAAGAGGCGCTGGCGCAATTCGATGCGCGCTTCCGGCAAGGCGCCATCCCGGACGAGATGCCGGAAGTCACGGTGCACACCAACGGCGCCGGCATGCCGATCGCGCAGCTTGCGAAGCAGGCGGGCATCGTCGATTCGACGTCGGAGGCGCTGCGTCTCATCCAGCAGCACGGCCTGCGCCTCGACGGCGAGGTGGTGAGCGACAAGGCGCTCGCCGTGCTCGCGGGTCGCACGGTGATCATCCAGGCCGGCAAGCGGCGCTTCGCGCGCGTCACGCTGGTGTGACGCGTCGCCTGCGCGACACCGCCGTGCGCCTGCTCGACGCGGTCGCGCAGCGACGGCGTGCATGGGCCGCGCTGGGATTCGTCTGCGTTGCGATTCTCGCGTGCGCCGCGACACCGCGCGAGCGCGACGCGGCGGCCGAGCAGCGCGCCGCGATCGCGCGCGCGAACGTCGAGACTGCGCTCTACAACCAGCCCGCGCTCCTGCAGCGGAGCATCGAGGCGCTGCAGCCACGCGATCCGAACCGGATCAACCTCTACCTCCTCACCGTCGCGGGCGACGGCTCGCAGGAAGTGTTCCGGCGCGAAGCGCAGTTCGTCGGCGACGAGTTCGAGCGGCTGTTCCACGTTCGCGGCCATACGCTGGCGCTGATCAACTCGCGCAACACCGTCTCGACGCTGCCGATGGCGACGGTGACGAGCATCCGCGAGGCGTTGAAGGCGATTGCCGCCCGCATGGACCGCGAGCGTGACATCCTGTTCCTCTTCATCACCACGCACGGCTCCCGCGACCACGCGCTCGTGCTCGACCAGATCGGCATGGACCTGCCCTGGCTCACGCCGTCCACGCTTGCGGCGCTGCTCGATGAAACGGGCATTCGCTGGAAGGCGGTGCTGGTCTCGGCCTGCTTTTCCGGCGGCTTCATCCAGCCGCTCGACGACGGTCACACGCTCGTGATGACGGCCGCGCGCGCGGATCGGTCATCGTTCGGCTGCGCGGACGAGAACGAGCTCACCGACTTCGGCCGCGCCTACTTCAAGGAAGCGCTGCCGCAGAGCGCATCGTTCGAGGATGCCTTCCATCGCGCCCGGCTGCTCGTCGACGAGTGGGAAACGCGTGAAAAGCTGCAGCACTCGAGGCCGCAGATGGTCGACCCGCCCGAGGTCTCCGCCTATCTCGCGCGCTGGTGGGCACAGGCGCGCGCCGCTCGCTAGGCCGGCGCGAGGCGTTTCGCGAGCTCGCGCAGCAAGGCCGCACCGTCTCCGCGCCACGCGCTGCCGTGCATGCACGCGAGCGTGATCGGCGCCTCGGACGCGAGCCGCTCGAGCGTCGCGGCGGTCTGGGGGGCGTGCGCGAAGTAGTCGAGCGGGGCGCGAAAGGCCTCGCTCGCCTCGAGGATGTCGCCTTCGGTGAGCGCCACGTCGCCCGCGCCGCCCTGGGTGAAAAGATCGCCGCACAGGAACGTGCGCGTACGATCCTCCATCATGAGCCCGCATTCCCAGGCATGCGGCACGTGCGGCGTGTCGCGCCACCGCACGACGTGATCGCCGAGGTCGAGCGCCTCGCCGTCCGCGAGCGCCCGCGGCGCGCGATCGGCGTAATCGTTCACCGACACCATGGCGGCGATACGCCCGCACACAGGCTCGGCGTGAGGTGCCACGGCGAGCCATTCGTTGAGCGCACCGCATTCGTCGGCTTCGAAGTGCGAAAGACCGACGAAGCGCAGGCGCTCCAGGGGAATCAGGGTGCCAACCGCGTCGCGGACGAACGGAAACAGCTTGCGCGGCCCCGTGTGGAACAGCAGCGGCTGCGCGTCGCGTATCAGGTACTGGTTGAAGTTGAAGCCGGCGCCCGCGCCCGGGATGTCGATCGGCGTGTTGATGCGGAAGATGCCGTCGGCGATCTCGTCGACGCGCGTGGGAGACTGCGCTCGGATGACCATCACGTGCTCCTGGGCGATCACTCCATGCCGGGGTTGCCGTCGATTCCCACGACGCGCGGTCCTTCGGCCCTCACGGTCGCGATCGTACCGCGGGCGCGCAGGTCGCGGGCTACCACGTCCCAGATCGCCTCGCCGCCGGCAGCCTTCGCTTCCTCCGATACCGGCGCCCAGCCGGCGACCTTGTAGCGCTTCGAGGCGTCGATGGGCTTGCCGTCGAGCTCCATGCGCGTGATGCGCCGGCCGATCGTCGCGGCCGGGTCGATCGCATAGCGCAGGCCGCCTACGCGGACCATGTCGCCGCCCTGCTGGTAGTACGGATCGGGATTGAACAGATTGTCGGCGACGTCCTCCAGGATCGTCTTCAGCGTTTCTCCCGTCACGTCGGTCACGGTCACGTAGGGATACGTGATGGCCGTCTGCTCCATCACGTTCTCGAACGTGATGGCGTCGCCGGGAAGCAGCGTCGTTCCCCAGCGAAAGCCCGGCGACAGCGCGATGGGCGCATCCTTCTGCGCCATGAGCGCGTCGAGGATCACCTGGTCCGCGGTGCCGTTGAAGTTGCCGCGGCGATACAGCAGGCCGTCGGTCACGGCGACGCGCTCGGCGAGCTTCGCCGCGTACGGCGCGCGTACGCGCTCGATGAGCGCTGTCATCTCGGGATCGGGGCGAAGCAGGTTGGCGAACACCGGAAGCAGCCGGTAACGCCAGTCCGCCAGCCTGCCGCCGCGCACGTCGACGTCCAGCACGGCCACGAACTTGCCGTTGCAGCCCGCGTTGGTGACGAGCGTCGTCCCGCTGCGGTTGGCGACCGGAACCGGCCGCGGAACGCCGTCGTGCGTGTGGCCGCCCAGGATCACGTCGATGCCGGTGACACGCGATGCGAGCTTGAGGTCGACGTCCATGCCGTTGTGCGACAGCAGCACGACGATGCGCGCGCCTTTCGCACGTGCGTCGTCGACGGCCTTCTGCAGGCTCTCCTCGCGAATGCCGAAAGTCCAGTCGGGCACGAGATAACGCGGATGCGCGATGGGGGTATAGGGAAAGGCCTGACCGACGATCGCAACCTGCACATCCCCGATGGTGCGCATCACGTAAGGCGCGAACACCGGGTCGTCGAAGTCGGCGGTGCGCACGTTCTGCGCGACGAATTCCACGCGTCCTGCGAGATCGTGCTCGAGCGCCTGCTTCACCCGTGCCGCGCCGTAGGTGAACTCCCAGTGGGCGGTCATGACGTCGACGCCGAGCAGCTTTTGCGCCTCGATCATGTCGGCGCCGGCGGTCCACAGCGAGGTCGCGGAGCCCTGCCACGAGTCGCCTCCGTCGAGCAGCAGCGCGTTGGGGCGCGACGCGCGGAGGTGCTGCACGAGCGTCCGCAGGTGCGCAAAGCCGCCCATCGCGCCGTAGGTGCGCGCGGCCTGCACGAAATCGAGGTTGGTAAATGCGTACGCGTCGCGGCCTCCCGGCGCGAGGCCGAAATGCCGCAGCAGCGCCGTGCCGACGAGGTGCGGAGGCCGGCCCCGCGCCGGGCCGATGCCGAGGTTGACGCCCGGCTCCCGAAAATACAGGGGCCGAAGCTGCGCGTGCGTATCGGTGATGTGCAGCAGGCTGACGTTGCCGAACGGGCGCAGCGCCTCGGCATAGAAGCGCTGGCCGTCGGCGTCGTCGGCCGCCGCGCCCGAGAGCGGCAGTCCCGCCGCGACCGCGGCCGCAAGCGCCTCGAGGAATTCGCGCCGCGTCAAACGGCTAGTGGTTGACCGGCGACTGCGGATCGGTCAGCAGCGCGACGACGTCCTTGATCTGCTGCTCCGTCAGGATGCCGTTGTGGCCGAAGCGCGGCATGTTCGAGCACGCGGCGAACGCCTCCGCGTTGTAGACCTTGCCGTACGCGTACTTGCGCGTCTCGTCGGTATAGCCGCGCGTCTTGCCGAACTGATAGAGCGACGGTCCGATGGTGCCGTACGACAGCTCCCCCGCAGTCAGCCGGTGGCACGCGTAGCAATTGCCGCCCACCGGGCCTTTGGGGTCGTCGCTGTACTGCTTGCCACGGCCCTCCTGGGCGATCTTCTCGCCATTGCGCCAGTCGCCTGCCAGCTTGCCGTCCGAGGGATATCGGATCGTCGCGAGGTTCGCTTGCTCGATCCGGGCTGCGACGTCCCTCGGCAGCGCCTTGCCGGCATAGATGCTGCAAAGTCGCTGTGTCTCGTCCTGGTCGAGGCGCGTGAGGTCCGCCTGGCCGCGCGCCTTGAACGACGCCTTCATGACCGCTTCGGCTTCCGTGCGAACCGCGTCGTCCGATGGCGCGGTCGCGCAGCCGAGCAGCATCAGCGCCAAGGCGCACCATTGCGCGAGCAGCCTGGCGCTCATCGCTTGATCGCGGGGCCGGCGTACGGCGCGCCGTTGGCGTTGTAGGCCAGGAACGTCGTCAGCGCAACGGCGGCGTCCGAGTCGTACTTGAGCTCGGGAAACCGCTGCTGGCGAAAGCAGTCGTTGAGGCGCCACTCCATCGTGCGCAGCTCGCCCTGCGACACGCGATACGCGGGCCACGTCGTGTACGCCTTCTGCGCGCCTTCGCGCGTGGTGAGGTTCGGCAGGTCCTGGAGCCGGATGCGCTTGGCGTCCTCGCCATGGCACGTCGAGCACGCGAAGTCGTGAGTGCCGCCGCGGTAGAAGAACATCTTCTCGCCGAGCGCGTACATCGTCTTCATCTTCGGGTGATCGAGCGACACGCGCATAGGCACGCCGCGCGATTGCCCGACGACATATGCGGCGAGCGCCTCGAGGTCCGAGCGCTTGGCCGAGCCGTCGCCGAAAGGCACCTTGGTCGCCTGCTCCTGCGTGTAGCCCTGCTGCTCGACCATGCACCACACGAGGCGCGACTCGAGATCCATCACGCGGTCGGCGTCGGCGAAGTAGCGCGGCATCTGCGCGTACGCGCCCTTCACCACGCCCGCGCCGAGCCCGAGGTCACACGCGGTGAAAGCCACCTTTTTCGGCCCGCGCGGCGTCTTCCACAGTTCCTCCCCGCGGGCTTCCCACAGCTCCGCGGGATTCCCGTCCTGCAGCGCCTCGCGGTACTTGGCGATAGCGTCGGCGGTGCTGCCTTGCGCGAACGCGACGCTCGCCGCGACCGCGGTCAGCGCGGCGCCCAAGGCGACACCCTCAAGCAATCGTCGCTTCATCCGACCTTTTGTCGCCGTGGTTGTCGACCCACGTGATCTGGATCCTGTCGCCTTTGGCCCCGCCCTTGAACTTGAACGCCAGGAAAGGGTTCTTGGCGACGGACGTGCCCCACTGCGCGGACAGCACGGTCTTGCCGTTCCAGGTCGCCGTCACGGTCTGGATGAACCATGCGGGAATGGTCTTGCCCTGCGCATCCTTGCGCTGCCCCGTCTCCATCTCGTGCTGCATGAGCACCTTCACCTCGGTCGAGTCGCCGACGAGGGTGGCGCGGATCTTCATCGGATCGGCCATGGCATCAACCTCCGCAGCCACCGAGCGTGACCTTGATTTCCTTGGAGGCCACGTAGTACTTGCCGTCCGCCTTCACCAGCGCGTAGACGTTGGACGTCTGCGCCATCTTGACGCGCGTGGACAGCGCCGGGTCGGTGCCCGCCGGGATGTCGAACACGGCCGACAGCATGTTGGGATTCTTCTCGATCAGGATGGCGATCGATTCGGTCTTCGGAATGTTGCTGGTGATGCCGATGGGCACCACCGCGCCGTTCTCGGCGATGTCCGGTGTCGCGACGAAGACGATGTCCTTGCTCTGCGCGGGCGCACTGCCCCCCAGCGCCTTGACCGTGTCGTCCAGCGAATGCGATTCGAACGCGCCCGTGTTCCAGCCTTCGGCCGCGGCGTCGCCGGGCCGCAGCCAGCCGGCCGCCGCCAGCAGCGCGAGGAGCGTGAGGCCGCCCCCCGTGCGCAGCGCCTGCCTGCGTGACTCATCCATTGCAGTTTCTCCCGAATGGCAACCGGTGATTCTAATGCGCTTCGGGCGAGCGCTGCCAATCGGTTGGTTATGAGCACATGCCGCGCAACCGCGCGGAACGTGTGGCGAGGCGGCGGGCCGCGGGAGCCCGCAGGACAACAGCTGTCGGTGCGAAGAAGTGCGTCAGTGAACCGTGGCGGAAGCGAGGAAGCGGAGATGCGCCCCGCATTTCAGGCGATACACGCCCTCGCCCACGTACTCGGCCTCGTCGATGTCGGAGCGCGTCAGCTCGATCTCGGTGTTCCCGCGCTTGGCTTCCAGCACGATGTCGTCGGCGTCGGTGTACTCGTCGGGCACGCGCAGATATTCGGTCTCGAACACGGCACCGTCGATGACGACGAAATCCGCGTCGTGCATGGTCTCGATGAGGTTGGTCAAGGTCGCTTCTCCTGTGAAGGGAACGCTCGCCTCGCCGGCGACGCCACCCGCGGTTACCTCCAACGTGCGGCCGCTTGCACCATCCTTCAATGCCACGTCCAAGCCGTTGGTCGATCCGCTCCTGTACGCGATCGGAGCATCCCATGGCACGGGCCCCCGGAATGTCGGCGCGCGCCGGCGGATCGTGTCAGCGGCGCGCGGTATCGCATGTCGGAGCGGCAAGTCGCGCGCGTAGGGTCGAAGGGCCTCCGCGAGCCGTGCCGCGAGCAGGCCCCGGGGCAAACCCGCGCCGACGTCTACGCGACGAGCGGACGGAGGAAGGTGGGCATCGCGAGCGACGCGCGATGCATGTCGCCGTTGAAGTATTGCAGGTCGCGGATGCCGCGCTGCGCGATGCGCCGGTCGACCTCGAGCGGGGTCAGGTAGTGCGGGTCGAGCTGCGGCGCGCAGCAGGCCATCATCCACATGCCGCCGTACAGCGGGATCGACACGAGGTACGGCGTGACGACCGGAAACGCCGCGCGCAAGTGCGCGAGCCCTTCGCGAATGCGCTGCGGGTGTGCGATCGGGCTCGCGATGTGCAGCGTCATGGCGCCCATCGGCAGGAGCCGCGCCGCGCACGCCTTGTAGAAATCCGGCGTGTAGAGCTGCGTGGAAGGTCCGCCGGGATCCGTGAGATCCAGCACGATGAGGTCGTACTGGTCGGTGCCGTTGCGCACGAACGCGAAGCCGTCCTCGATGCGCAGGTCGACACGAGGATCGTCGAGCGCTCCGTGATGAACGTGCTGCAGGTACTTGCGCGAGATATCGACCACGGCGAGGTCGATCTCCACGAGCGTGATCGAGCGCATGGACGGGTACTTCAGGAGCTCCTCGGCGGAGCCGCCATCGCCGCCGCCGACGATCAAGGCGCGCTCGGGCTTGGGATGCGCGAGCGCCGCCGGGTGGACCAGGTTCTCGTGATAGAAGAACTCGTCGCGCTCGGAGGTCATGAAGTGGCCGTCGAGGCGGAAGAGCTTGCCGAACGGCACGGTGTCGTGGACCTCGACCGCCTGGAAGGGCGAGCGGAACTTCTCGAACTCGCGCGCCGATCGAACGAAGAACGCCCAGTCGTCCGTCAGGTACTCGGTCATCAGGCCCGGACCGACGTCGCCGGGCTGCTTGGCGTCAGGCATCCCGACCCCCGCGGCGAATCGCCTGGAAGCGCTTGCGCGCGGGCTTGAGCGCGGACTCGAGCGCCGCGAAGAGGCGCTCGGCCTTGCCGGAGTTGTCGGTGGTGTAGTTGCACACGTAGACGTCGACCGTGACGAAGCCGGCCTCAGGCCACGTATGAATCGCCAGATGCGACTCGGCAAGGAGCACCGTGCCGGTGACGCCCTGCGGAGAGAACTGGAAGAAGCGGTCGCCCACCACGGTGAGCCCCGCGCGCTCGGCTGCGGCCACGCACAGCGCGCGAAGCGGCTCCGCACGCGTGAATTCCGGCGTGTCCGCCGGGCAGTCGTACCACTCGCCCAACAGATGGATGCCGTCCATGAGCTGCCCTCCTGAAACTCGCTTCAACCCGGGTGTGCTTCACCCGTGAAGCGGCCCCGCTCTCAAGAACTCACTTCCGGCATTTCATCGCCTCGCAGTACTCGATACCTGCCTCGCGTGTTGCGCCGGCCACGCGTGAGCTCCACGCTCCCCGATGGAGCGCGTCCCCACTACGCCGCTGCACCACCGGGCGCGCCGTAAAGGCCCGCTGCGGCGGTGCGCCGAAACAAACCCATAATCATTGCACAATATTGGCACTTTCGCCATAATTTTCAATTCTTTCGCGCTCGCAACGCAAGCTCTTCCTTCGAGCAGCGGCGCGGCGCGCTCCGCAGGTCCTCCGATGCCCGACGCAAACGCCTCCGACACCCGTCCCCGCGCCGAGCGGGCGTCCGACGAACAGCTCGCCAACGCCATTCGCGCGCTCGCGATGGATGCGGTCGAAGCCGCCAAGTCCGGCCATCCCGGGATGCCCATGGGCATGGCGGAGGTGGCGGTGGCACTGTGGACGCGGCATCTGCGCCACAACCCGGCGGACCCCGCGTTCGCCGACCGCGACCGCTTCGTGCTGTCGAACGGGCACGGCTCGATGCTGCAGTACGCGTTGGTGCACCTCTCCGGTTACGACCTGCCGATGGATGAGCTCCGGCGCTTCCGCCAGCTCGGCTCGAAGACGCCCGGGCATCCGGAGCTCGGCGTCACGCCCGGTGCGGAAACGACGACGGGGCCGCTCGGACAGGGGCTCGCGAACGCGGTTGGCATGGCGCTCGCCGAAAAGCTCCTTGCCGCGCAGTTCAACCGCCCCGGCCACACGATCGTCGATCACTACACCTACGTGACGGCCGGCGACGGCTGTCTCATGGAAGGCATCTCGCACGAGGCCTGCTCGCTCGCGGGCACGCTCGGCCTCGGCAAGCTGATCGTGCTCTACGACGACAACGGGATATCCATCGACGGGGAGACGCGCGGCTGGTTCACCGACGACACGCCCGAGCGTTTCGAGGCGTACGGCTGGCACGTCGTGCCCGACGTCGATGGGCACGACGTCGATGCGGTCGATCGCGCGATCGCGGCAGCGCGCGCCGAGACCGCGCGCCCCTCGCTCATCTGCTGCAAGACCATCATCGGCAAGGGTGCGCCGAACAAGGCGGGCACGGCCGACACGCACGGCGCAGCCCTCGGCGAGAAGGAAGTCGCTGCGACGCGCGCGTCGCTCGGCTGGCGCTATGCGCCTTTCGAGATTCCGGCCGACGTCTACGCAGGCTTCGACGCCCGCGCGCGCGGCGCGCTCCAGCAGAGCGACTGGAACGCGCGCTTCGCGTCCTACCAGAAGACGCATCCCGACCTCGCGGCCGAGTTCGAGCGGCGGATCACGCACGTCCTCCCGGAGGGCTTCGAGCGCACGCTGGACCAGCTCGTGCGCACGCAGGCCGACAAGGCCGAGAGCATCGCCACGCGCAAGGCGTCCCAGCAGGCCATCGAGGCGTTCGCCCGCGTGCTGCCGGAGATGATCGGCGGCTCGGCGGACCTCACGGGCTCGGTTTTCACCAACTGGTCGGGCTCCGTGCCGGTGCTCGCGGATCGTCCGGGCAACTACGTGAACTTCGGCGTGCGCGAGTTCGCCATGGCGGCCATCGCCAACGGGCTCGCGCTGCACGGCGGCTTCATCCCGTACGTCGGAACGTTCCTCACGTTCTCCGACTACATGCGCAACGCGGTGCGCATGGCCGCGCTGATGAAGATCCGCACCATCTTCGTGTTCACGCACGACTCGATCGGGCTCGGCGAAGACGGTCCCACGCATCAGGCGATCGAGCACGCGGCGAGCCTGCGCCTCATCCCGGGCCTCGACGTATGGCGTCCCTGCGACACCGTCGAGACGGCCGTGGCGTGGGGCGAGGCGCTGTCGAACGAGCATCGCGCCTCGGCGCTGCTCTTCACGCGCCAGAACGTGGCAGCCTCCAAGCGAGGCGCAGTCGATCGGCGCGCGATCGCGCGCGGCGGGTACGTGCTCGCGGACTACCCGGACGGCGCCTCGCAACGCGCCGTCGTCATCGCCACGGGATCCGAAGTGCCGCTCGCCCTGGCCGCGCGCGATCTCGTGGCCGCGGACGGCATCGGCGTGCGCGTCGTGTCCATGCCGTGCACGCAGGCATTCGATCGCCAGGACCCGGCCTATCGCGCCGAGGTATTGCCGCGCGGCGTCGCGCGGATCGCCGTCGAGGCGGGCGCCACGGGCGGCTGGCACGCGTACGTCGGCGCTCGCGACGATCCGCATGCCACCGTGGTCGGCATCGACCGCTTTGGCGAATCGGCGCCGGCCGGCGTGCTCTTCAAGCATTTCGGCTTCACGCCCGAGGCGGTCGCCGAGGCCGTGCGGCGGGCGGTGCGCGGTGCGTGACGTGAGCGATATCGCGATCCGCCGCGCCACGCCGGCCGACGCGCCCGCCATCGCGCGCGTGCGCATCGACAGCTGGCGCACCAACTATCGCGGCCTGATTCCCGACACCTACCTCGACGCGATGCAGGTCGACGCCAGCACGGCCATCTGGGAGCGCGTGCTGACGGCCGAGCCGAACCCCACGTCGGTGTTCGTGGCCACGCTGCGCGACGACGTGGTCGGGTTCGCGGCCGGCAACCCGCTGGCGGAGCCCAAATACGGCGCCAACGCCGAGCTGAGCGCGGTCTATCTGCGGCACGAATTCCAGCGCGCCGGCATCGGGCGCCGCCTGGTGGCGGCGGTCGTGGAGGACCAGCGCCAGCGCGGAGCGACCGCGATGATCGTATGGTTGATCGCGGGCAATAAAGCCGCACGTTCCTTTTACGAGAATCTGGGGGCCGAGCTCGTGGTCGAGCAGCCGTTCCAGTGGGACGGGCTCGACCTGATCGAGGCCGGTTACGTGTGGCGCGATCTCGGCGCGCTCGTTGCCGCGTGCGCAACCGCCGTTCCATTCCCTTCGATTTTGCAATGACGGAGCAAGGAGCATCGCCATGACCATCAACGTCGCCATCAACGGCTATGGCCGCATCGGCCGCAACATCCTGCGCGCGCACTACGAGGACGGCAAGAAGCACGACCTTCGCATCGTCGCGGTGAACGACCTGGGCAGCCCCGAGACCAACGCCCACCTCACGCGCTACGACACGGCGCACGGCAAATTCCCGGGCAAGGTGGCGGTCGAAGGCGATTCCATGATCGTGAACGGCGATCGCATCCGCGTGCTGGCGCAGCGCGATCCGTCGCAATTGCCGTGGCGCGACCTCGGCGTGGATGTCGTGCTCGAGTCGACCGGCTTCTTCACGACCAAGGAGAAGGCCTCCGCGCACCTGAAGGGCGGCGCGAAGAAGGTGATCATCTCGGCGCCCGGCGGCAAGGACGTGGACGCCACGGTCGTCTACGGCGTCAACCATCAGACGCTCAAGGCGTCGTACACCGTGATCTCCAACGCGTCGTGCACGACCAACTGCCTCGCGCCGCTGGTGAAGCCGCTGCACGAGAAGATCGGCGTGTTGAACGGCCTGATGACGACGGTGCACGCGTACACCAACGACCAGGTCCTCACGGACGTGTACCACGAGGATCTGCGGCGCGCGCGCTCGGCGACGATGAACATGATCCCGACCAAGACCGGCGCCGCGGCCGCGGTCGGCCTCGTGCTGCCCGAGCTCAACGGCAAGCTCGACGGCTACGCGATCCGCGTCCCCACCATCAACGTTTCGATCGTCGACCTGACGTTCATCGCCGCCCGCGACACCAGCGTCGAGGAAGTGAACAGCATCATGAAGGCCGCGTCCGAGTCGGGGCCGCTGGCGGGCATCCTCCAGTACAGCAGCGCGCCGCTCGTGTCGAGCGACTTCAACCACGATCCGGCGTCGTCGACGTTCGACGCGACGCTGACGAAGGTCTCGGGTCGCCTCGTGAAAGTGTCGAGCTGGTACGACAACGAATGGGGCTTCAGCAACCGCATGCTCGACGTGACGGTCGCGTTCATGAACGCCAAGTAGGGCGCGCGATGGAGGCCCTTCGCATCAAGCGGCTCGCCGACGTCGACGTGCGCGGCAAGCGCGTGTTCATCCGCGCCGACCTCAACGTGCCGCAGGACGACGCGGGCCGCATCACCGACGACACGCGCATTCGCGCGTCGCTCGCCGGCATTCAGGACGCCCTGTCGCGCGGTGCAGCGGTGATGGTGACCTCGCACCTCGGTCGGCCCACCGAAGGCACGTTCAGCGAAGCCGATTCGCTTGCTCCGGTGGCCGCGCGCCTGGCCGAGCTGCTCGGACGCCCCGTGCCGCTGGTGCGCGACTGGGTCGACGGCGGGCCGTGGCTCGACGCTCTGAAGCCCGGTGACGTCGTCCTGCTCGAGAACTGCCGCTTCAACGTCGGCGAGAAGAAGGACGACGAGGGCCTCGCGCGCCGCATGGCGAAGCTCTGCGACGTCTACTGCAACGACGCTTTCGGCACGGCGCATCGCGCGGAGGCGACCACGCACGCGCTCGCGAAGTACGCGCCCGTGGCGTGCGCCGGCCCGCTGATGGCGGCGGAGGTGGACGCGCTCACGCGCGCGCTGGCGCAACCCAGGCGGCCGCTGGTGGCGATCGTGGCGGGCTCGAAGGTTTCGACCAAGCTCACGATCCTGCGCACGCTCGCCGCGAAGGTCGACACGCTGATCGTGGGCGGCGGCATCGCGAACACCTTCATCCTGGCGAGCGGCGGGCGCATCGGGCAATCGCTCGCCGAGCCCGAGCTCGTCGGCGAAGCGAAGGCGATCCTCGCCGAGTTCCCCGGCAAGGTGCCCATTCCCGTCGATGTCGTCTGCGCCAAGACGTTTTCCGCCGACGCGACACCGCACGTCGAATCGATCGCGGACATCGCGGACGACGATCGGATCCTCGACATCGGACCGCGCACGGTCGATGCGCTGCGCGACGTGATCGCCAGGGCCGGCACGATCGTGTGGAACGGTCCGGTGGGCGTATTCGAGTTCGACGCGTTCGGCAGTGGCACCAAGGCGCTCGCCGGGGCGATCGCGGCGTCGGGCGCGTACTCGATCGCCGGCGGCGGCGACACCGTCGCGGCCATCGCCAAATACGGCGTCGGCCACCGCATCGATTACATCTCGACCGGCGGCGGAGCCTTCCTGGAGTTTCTCGAAGGACGGCCGCTGCCGGCCGTCACGGTGCTCGAAGCGCGCGCCGGCTAGCTCACTGCGGCGCGCACATCACCACGCGGTCGGGTCCGTCCCCCTCCGCGATCCACCCCTTCGCGACCATGGCGTCGCGCACGCCGCGATCGGTCGTGTAGCGATGGTTCACGTCGGCGCGGTTGTCGAAGAGCCGGTAGATCGGCGTCGAGCCCGACGGACACGCACCTGCCGTCGGCAGGTACAGCTGCATGTAGTTGGCGTCCTCGAGCACGAACTCGGGATGCTCCTGCTGCGCCGCGCTGCACTCGGCCGGGCTGCGGCCGAAGAAATGCGAGTTGCCGTCCGCCGGCGGAATGTAGAACCGGCAGATGTTGCTCGTGCCCGGTTGCGTCGTGGCGTACGCCTTGAAGCTGTAGCCGGTGCGGGTCCAGCGGCTCGGCGTCAGGCCCGCGTCGAGGTTCGCGATCTCCGCGTCGATCCACGTGATGAAGTAGTGGTCGAGCGTCGCGTTGTAGAACTCCACCACATTCACGGGCTGCACGCTGGCCTGCGGCGGCGGCAGCGCCGCGCTGTCGTCGCCCGTCGCGGTGAGCGGCAGCTCGTACATGCCGTCGTTGGTGAAGAGCTGAATCGTCGACGCCACCGGGCCGGCGCGCGTGGGCGTGGCGGCGATCTGCAGCGTGCACGTGCCGCCCGGCGGCACGATCGTCCCGGCGGCGCAGCCGGCCGCGCGGCGGAACGTGGCATCGCCGATCGACACGTTGTCGATCGACAGCGGCGCATTGCCGCTGTTGTGGAACGCGACCGACTTCGGCGCCGATGACGCCTGCAGCGGCACCGTTCCGAAGTCGACCGACGCAGGAAGCTGGCACACGTAAGGCGCGCTCGCGCCGGCCGGCAATCCATAGAGACAGCGACACCCGCGCACGTCGTCCGCCTGCGGCGTCACGAGCATGTTGTATTGCGTCAGCGGCGGCCCCGCCATGATCGCGGACTCGAGATTGGAGTGGTTGAGGCCGATGGCGTGGCCGAACTCGTGCGTCGCGACGCGATCCAGCTCCGCGAGGTAGGTGACGTCCTGCACGCTCAGCAGCATGTCGGCGTCGACGAGGTCGCGTCCGCCGGTGGCATTCGATTGCCACCAGTCGTACGTCCACGCGGAGTTCGCACTGAGCGATCCCCAGCCGATCACATTCTCGTAGTCGGGTGCGGCGACGTTGTCGGTTGCGTGCGGAGGCGTGCTCGTCTCACCCGCGTATTGCGCCTTTACGTTGCATTGCGACGACCATTTGTCGAAGGCGGCCTGCAGCGTGGCGACCACGCTGGCCTTGTCGAGCTGCGCGGGCGCATTGGCGGCGTTGTACTTCCACTGGAAGGTCGCCGGCCAGCGCGCCGTGGGATCGAACATCGGCACGTACTTCGCATCCGCGCGCGTCGCGGCACCGACCTGCGACATCGAGTAGTCCGACGTGCCGGACGCGGCGGACGCTGTACACGTCAGGCCGAAGCTCGCGAGCATCACACCGGCGACGACTGCGCCGGCGCGCATTGCGCGGGTCTCGTTCCACTTCGTCGACATGAAGGCGCACGGCGCGAGCGGGATCGGAAAAGCGCTCGAACGGGATTGAAGATGGCGCGATCATGGCCATTCGACGGCTGGATTGCAGTCGGACGGTTCCCAATCCGGCGTGCGTAAAATTAGGTCCCGCACGCCGGTCGCTCTCCGACGCGAACGGGCACGACGTTGTAAAAATCGGCACGGCGGCGCGGATTGTCGCCGTTTGGAAACGAAAATTCCGCTCCCGCGCCGTTCCGGCACGGTAGAAATGGCACGAATGCCGGCCGACGAACGGCGAGCTCGAGGGCGGTGAGCGCCCGACGCAGCCGCAGGAAACGGCGCTAGCGCGCGAGGAATGCCCGGATGGCCTCGCCCTGGGGCGCGATGTTCAGCAGGCCGTCCAGGTGCCCGCCTTCGCCTTCGATCACGACCACGTCGGCCACGCCGCCCTGCGCGCGATAGCGCGCGGCCGCACGCTCGGACAGCACCGGCGGGAACACGAGATCGGAGCGCGCCGGCATGAACAGGATCCTGGCCTTCATGCCCTTCACCTCTTCGTCGGTCAGCCGGTACAGCTGGTTCTCGCGCGCCGTGTACAAGATGGAGTTCGCGTCGGCGCTCCTGGCGCGCGCGGCGCCACCTTTGTCGAGCGTATCGCTGATTGCGAACTTGTTGTCCATCGAGGCAGCGGGATCGCGCGTGGCGTCGGCCCACTTGTAGCCGAACGTCTTGTCGGCCCACCCGTAGTGCCGCGTCGTGAACGTGACGATGGTGAGCGCCTCCGCGACACCGTCGACCGGCTCCTCGCGACCATAGTAGTCGCCCTTGTTCCAGCGCGGATCGAGGCGGATCGGCAGCGTCCACACATCGACCATTTCGAGCACGTACGGCGTAATCTCGAATCCGGGGCCGATCACGTGCACGACGCGCTCGACGAAGTCCGGATAGACCGCCGCCCATTCCATGGCCTGGATCGAGCCGCCTGATGCGCCGATCACGGCGTGAAGCTTCTTCACCCCGAGCGAGTCGAGCAACGCCTTGTGCACGCGCACGCTGTCGCGATACGAAACGACCGGGAAGCGCATTCCGTACGGCTTGCCCGTCTGCGGATCGATCGTCGCCGGGCCGGTCGTGGTGACATTGGGATCGCGCGGATTCACGTTGACGAGGCAATCAGCGCTCACGACGAAATACTTGTCGGTGTCGATGGGCTTGCCCGAGCCGATGATCGCGTCCCAGTAACCCGGCGCGGCGTCGCCGGGCTTGTACTTGCCCGCGGCGTGCGAGGTGCCCGTGAAGAAGTGAGGAACGAAGATCGCGTTGTCGGCCGCGGCATTCAGCGTGCCGTACGTCTCGTAACCCACGCGCACGTCGGGGACGGTCTTGCCGGCGACCGTGACGTAGGAAGGCATCGAGAAAGTCTTCTTCTCCACGGTGCCGTCGAATGCGACCGCGCGCGACGCCAGCGCGCCGACCAGCACGATTCCCGCGATTCGCAGCGCAAGCGGCATCGACATCGAACGCTCCTTCTCGAAAAAGTGGTCGCCTGGGCGACGCCCGGGGTCCGGCATTGTAAGGGCCTCGGGCGTCGCGGTTTCCGGCCCGTCGTGAAATCCCTTACCATTTCACCATGCCACGTGCCACCAAGATCGTTGCCACGCTCGGGCCCGCCTGCAGCGAGCCCGCCATCCTGAAGCGCATGCTGGCGGCGGGCGTCGACGTCGTGCGCCTCAACTTCTCTCACGGCAAGGGCGCCGACCATCTGGAGCGTGCGCGCGCCGTGCGCGTGGCGGCGCGCGAGCTCGGTCGCGAAGTGGGCATCCTGGCCGATCTGCAGGGGCCGAAGATCCGCATCGGCAAGTTCGCCGAAGGCAAGGTGGAGCTGAAGCCGGGACAGCGCTTCATCCTCGACGCCGAATGCGACCAGGGCGACGCGGCGCGCGTCGGCCTCGATTACAAGGAGCTCGTCCACGACGTTGGCCCCGGCTCGGTGCTGCTGCTCGACGATGGGCTCATCAAGCTCGACGTCGAGACCGTCGACGGACCGCGCATCATCACCCGCGTGGTCCTCGGCGGCACGCTGTCGAACAACAAGGGCATCAACCGCATGGGCGGCGGTCTCTCGGCGCCGGCGCTCACGGCCAAGGACATGGACGACGTGAAGACGGCCGCGCAGCTCGAGGCCGACTTCATCGGCGTGTCGTTCCCCAAGAACAAGGAAGATATGTACATGGCGCGCCAGCTCGTGCGCGCCGCCGGGGGTCGCGGTCAGCTCATCGCCAAGATCGAGCGCGCCGAAGCGATCACCGCGCTCGACGAGATCATCGATGCGTCCGACGGCATCATGGTGGCGCGCGGCGACCTCGCTGTGGAAGTGGGCAACGCCGCCGTGCCGGGCTTGCAGAAGCGCATGATCCGCTCGGCGCTCGAGAAGAACAAGGTGACCATCACCGCGACGCAGATGATGGAGTCGATGATCCACAATCCGGTGCCGACGCGGGCGGAAGTGTCCGACGTCGCCAACGCCGTGCTCGACGGCACCGATGCCGTCATGCTCTCCGCCGAAACGGCGGCCGGCCGCTATCCGGTGGAGACCGTGGAGATCATGGCGCAGATCTGCGCCGAGGCCGAGAAGACCGACGCGTCCACGCTGGATCGCGATTTCCTCGATCGCACGTTCACGCGTATCGACCAGTCGGTCGCGATGGCGACGCTCTTCACGGCGTTCCACCTGCGCGCCAAGGCGATTGCCGCGCTCACCGATTCCGGCTCGACCGCGCTCTGGATGTCGCGACACGACCCCGGCACCCCGATCTTCGCGCTGACGCCCAAGCTCGAGACCCAGCGTCGCATGAACCTGTACCGCAACGTGCAGCCGCTGTTCCTCGAGCAGAGCACCGATCGCGACGAGGTGCTGCGTGCCGCGGAAGACCTGCTGCTCACGCGCGGCCAGGTGCAGCGCGGCGACCTCGTCGTGCTGACGATCGGCGAGCCGATGGGCAAGTCCGGCGGCACCAACACGATGAAGATCGTGCGGGTCGGCGACCACCGGTCCTGACGTGTCCCCTCACTCGAGCCCGAAGGTCCCGCGCACGACCTGACGGTAGCTGCGTCCGCTGACGATCTCGACGCCGTTCGAAAGCCGCAGCAGGTACTCGCCATGGAGTCGCGGCATGAGCTCGCGCACGCAATCGATGCGCACCGCGTGCGAGCGATGGATCCTGACGAACGCGCGCGGATCGAGGCGCGCGACGAGCCCGGCCAGCGTCTCCTTGTGCAGGTACATCCGGTCGGCCCAGATGCGCACGTAGTTGTCGTCGGCCTCGAGCCGCACGATGTTCTGGACGCGCACGATGACGATGCGATCGAGCGAGCGGACCGGGATGCAGTCGATGGGCCGGGGCGGCGTCCACTGCGGCGCGGGCCAGGCGTTGCGTTCCAGCATCATGCGTCGTTCCTCCCATGAGGCGATGCCGACCGGTGGACCGCGCCACGCGGCGTGCAATCGCTTAGAATCGATCGCACGCGCGCATCGCCCGCCACGCCGCGCCGCCCCCGCGGCCGCGCGGCAACCCACGGCCGCGCCGCGCAGGGACCACCGGGAAGCAGGCATTTGCGCACGTCGTTCCTGTCATGAAGGCATCTCGCGCACCTTGGCGACGCCAACGCCGCCGGTCCCGACGGACTCCTCCGTTTTTTCTCCAATTTTTATCCTGCGGCGCAACTCCTTGATTCGGCATCGCGCCCATGCCTGACGACTCGCTCCACCGACCCGCCGCCCAGCCGTTTCGCCGGTCGCCGCCGGCGCGGATCGGCGCCTTCGAGGTGCGCGCGGCATCGAACGAGCTCCTCGGTCCGGCCGGACTGGTGCGGCTGCGACCGCGCCTCATGGACGTCCTCCTGCGCCTCGCGGCCTCCGCCGGCGATGTCGTTCCGCGCCAGGTCCTGCTCGACGAGGTGTGGCCGAGGCGCCTCGTCGCCGACGAGGTGCTGTCGCGGGCGATCGCCGACCTGCGCACGCTGCTCGACGACGATGCACGCGAATCGCGCTACATCGAGACGCTGCCGAAGGTCGGGTACCGCCTCATCGCACCCGTCTCGGCGTTGCCTGCAAGCGATGTGAAGGCCGAGGCAGTGCGCGAGGCGCCGGTCGCCTCGTCTGCGCCGAGCGTTGGGATCCACCACTCGCGTCCCGTCCGCCGCTTGCATCGGTCGTGGCCCCTCGCATTGGTCGCGACGGTACTCGTCACGGCGTACGCCGGCTATCACGTTCTTGCTCGCGACGACCGGGCATCGGCGCCGGCACTGGATCGCCAGCTCGGCAACGCCCTGCAGTTCTCGTCGGACCTCGAGATGGAGATGGCGCCGCGCTTCTCGGCCGACGCGACCAAGGTCGTGTTCACGCTGGGCGACATGGAGCGCGCGCATGTCGTGGTGCAGGACGTCGCCACGCGCAAGCGCCTGTTCCTCGACGGTCCCGACCGGTTGCAGACCGGGCCCGTGTTCTTTCCCGACGGGCAGCGGCTCGCCTACTTCCGGCTCGACGGCGACGATTACTCCATCGTCGAGCGCAGCCTGGTCACGGGCGCGCAGCGCGTCCTCGTGGCGCATGCGAGCCGGCCGGCGCCCTTTTTCGACCTCGCGCCGGATGGGCGCCGACTGGTGTATGCAACGAGCGAGCGCGATTCACCCGGACTGCGCCTGCTCGACCTCGACACGGGGCGCGTCACCACGCTGACCGCGCCCAACGCGCAGGAGGGCCTCGATCTCTATCCGCGCTTCTCGCCCGACGGCTCGCGCATCGCGTTCGTGCGCGGACCCGAGCTGATGCGCGACGTGTGGATCGTCGCGGCGGACGGGACGGCGCCGCCGCGCGCGGTCGGCTCGCCGCGCGGCCTCACGTGGGGGCTTGCATGGCTCGGCCGCGACGGTCCGCTCCTCGTCTCGGCCGACTGGTTCGACGGGCGCGCGCTGAACATCCTGGATACGCGCACGGGGCACGCAACGCTCGCCGGTGCGCGCGGCGCTCAGCATCCCGACGTGAGCCGCGCCGGCGATATCGTGTACGAATCGGCGGCGTACCAGGCCAACCTGCATCTCATGGACACCGCGGATCCCGACCGGACCGAGCGGATCCTCTGGCCGTCGTCGAAGTACAGCAACTATCCGAACTTCTCGCCCGACGGCCGCTCGGTGGTGTTCGATTCGAACCGCGACAACCCGATCTCGATCTTCGTGGGCGCGCTGGGCGGCGACGCCCATCGCCTGCCGTTGCCGGCCGACTACGAGTTCGGCGAAGCGCACTGGTCGAACGACGGAAAGCTGATCTACGGCGTCCGCGCGACGCGCAGCGGGGGATCCATCACGTCGCAAGCCGTGCGCATCGATCCGCAGAGCGTGCAGGTCGAGGTGATCGACGCCCTGGGCGACATGGTGGCAGCCGTGCGCGAGTCGGGCGACGCGAGCACGCTCTACTACAGCGTATCGGACGGCACGCAGCTCTGGCTGTGGCGCGCGCCCGCGGCGGACCTCACGCGGCGCGAGCGCCTGCCGTTGCCCGCCATCACCGAATTCGATGTCAGGGGCGAGCGCCTCGCCTACCGCGCGCCGCGCGCGAGCGACATCACGGTCTGCGACCTTCCCGCGCTCGCGTGCGCGCCGGCGGGCATCGCGGCCCTTGGTGGTCCCATCGCCGGATGGGCGCTCGCCAGGGACGCGCTCTGGGTGCGACTGGGGCGCATGGACCAGTCGGGAGAGCTCGTCCGCTTCGACCTCGCGCAACACAAGGTGACTACGCGCATGAGCGTCGGCGCAACCGCCATCGGCGCCAACGTCGCCGTGTCACCCGACGAGCGCCAGGTGATCGTCGCGGTTCAGGAGCGCGTGGCGATCGACCTGATGCTGGCCCCGCGCCCGGCCGCCGACCTCGCGCGCGTTGCGCGCAAGTAACCGGATGGTTAATATGCCGGCATGAGCGTGCCGGCATCCGCGACCCGTTCGCCCGCACGGCGCGCGCGCCGGCGCCCGGCGCGCGACAGCGAGCGCACCCAGGCGGCGATCCTGTCCGCGGCGACGCAGGAGTTCGCGCGCCACGGCCTCGGCGGCGCGCGAGTCGACCGCATCGCCGCGCGCGCGCGCACCAACAAGCGCATGCTCTATTACTACTTCGGGGGCAAGGACGACCTGTTCCTGGCCGTGCTCGAAGCCGCCTACGCGCGCATCCGCGAGGCCGAGAAAACGCTGTCGCTGCTCGACGTTCCGGCCGACGAAGGCGTGCGGCGCCTGGTGCGCTTCACCTGGCAGTACTACCTCGAGAATCCCGAGTTCCTCACGCTGCTCAACAGCGAGAATCTCCATCGCGCCGAACACCTGCGGCGCTCGCGCGAGGTGCGGGCGATGAACTCGCCGCTCATCGAGACCCTCGCGCAGGTGCTGCGCCGGGGTCACCGCGAAGGGCTGTTCCGCGCGGGCGTCGATCCGCTCCAGCTCTACATCTCCATCGCGGCCCTGTCGTACTTCTACCTCGGGAACAACCACACGCTGTCTGCGGTCTTCGGTCGTGACCTGACGACGGCCGCGGCGCGCGACGAGCGCCTGGCGCACATGGTCGACGTCATCATGGGATACCTTCGCCCCGCGGTTGACGCGCGGCGCGGGCGACCGCGATAATTAACTATCCGGTTATATACCGGCATGCTGGGACAAAGGGGCCGCGACATGCGCCAAGGCTGGCTGCGACGCACGCTGTTCTCGGCCTGGGCGCGCCCGGTGATCCTGGTGCTGCTCCTCATCGCGCTCTGGGAGCTCGTGATCCGGCTGTTTCGCATCCCACCGTACCTGATACCAGCGCCCGAAGCGGTGGTGAAACAGCTGGTCGAGCAATGGCCGACCCTGCTGCAGCAGAGCATTCCGACGACGTTGGCCACGCTCGGCGGATTCGCGATGTCCATCGCCGTCGGCATCCCGCTCGCGCTGGTCATCGCGTACTCGCGCACGGTCGAGAGCTACGTGTATCCGCTGCTGGTGTTCTCCCAGAGCGTGCCGAAGATCGCCATCGCGCCGCTGTTCGTGGTGTGGTTCGGGTTCGGGATCATCCCGAAGGTCATCTCGGCGTTCATGCTCGGGTTCTTCCCGATCGTCGTCTCGACGGTCATGGGCTTCAAGTCCGTCGATCCCGACATGCTCGACCTCGCCCGCTCGATGAAGGCGTCGCGCCTGGAGACGTTCATGCGCATCAGCCTGCCGCAGGCGATGCCATCCATCTTCGCCGGGCTGAAGGTGTCGATCACGCTCGCCGTGGTCGGCGCCGTCGTGGGCGAGTTCGTGGGATCCAACTCCGGGCTGGGGTATCTGCTGCAGATCGCCAACGGGACGTTCGACCTGCCCCTGATGTTCGCCGCGCTCACCGTGCTGTCCGGCATCGGCGTCCTGCTGTTCGTGATCGTGGACGTGGTCGAGCGCTGGATGATTCCCTGGCACGCCTCGCATCGCAACGATTTCGCCGCAACCGCATGACGGTCGCCACAACCAGGAGGAAACCATGAACTTCAAACGCCGGATCGCGCTCGCCGCCGCGGCGCTCGCGCTCGTGACGGGCACCGCGTTCGCGCAGGGCAAGGACAAGGTCGTGCTGCTGCTCAACTGGTACACCTACAGCGAGCACGCGCCGTTCTACCTCGGCAAGGCCCGCGGCTACTTCGACGCGGAGAACATCGACCTCGACATCCAGGAAGGCCGCGGCTCGGGCGTGACGGTGCAGGCGGTCGCGGCGGGCACCGCCACGTTCGGCTACGCCGACGTGCCCACCATGATGCGCGCGGCGTCCAAGGGCGCGCCGGTGATCGCGGTCGGCGTCGCATTGCAGACGTCACCGATGTCCGTGATGGGCTTTTGCGAGAAGAACATCCGCAAGCCCGAGGACATCAAAGGCAAGACGGTCGCCGTCACGCCCGGTGATTCGATGTCGCAGATCTGGCCGCTCTTCCTGAAGAAGACGGGCCTGAAGCAGGACGATTTCAAGCAGGTCGCGGGCGACGCGCAGACCAAGCTCAACGCCGTCATCAACGGCCAGGCCGACCTGCTGCTGGGTTACGTCATGGACCAGGCGATCAAGCTGCAGGACGCGACGCACAAGCAGGTATGCCCGATCCGTTTCGCCGACTACGGCGTGAACATGGTGAGCTCCGGCATCATCGTGCAGAAGGACCTGCTCAAGACCAAGCCCGACATGGTGAAGCGCTTCCTCCGCGCCGCCACGCGCGCGCTGGAGGAATCCGCCAAGGATCCCGCAGCCGCGATCGACGCCATGCTGAAGGCCAATCCGAAGTCCGGCGTTCGCGACACCGCGTTGATCGGCATGAAGGAGACCGCGCGCCTGTACAAGGGACCGGACAATCCGAACGACAAGCCGCTGCGCGTGGGCGCGAAGAACATGGCCGAGACGCTGCAGCTGCTCGTCGATTACGGCGGACTCGACAAGGCCTCCGCGGGCAAGCCCGAGGACTACTACACCAACGCCTATCTCCCATGACGATGGGCGCGGCGCTCGGCTCGGCTTTGCCGGTGGGGCACGGGCCCGCGCTGCGTCCGCTGATCCGGCTCGACGGCGTTGCGAAGACGTATCGCACGCAGGACGGCGAGGTCGAGTCGTTGCGACCGCTCACCTTCGACATCGGCGACGGCGAGTTCATGGCCATCGTCGGACCGTCCGGCTGCGGCAAGTCGACGCTATTGAAGATGGTCGCGGGACTGCTGCCCGCGACGAGCGGCCGCATCGCGCTGGGCAGCACGCCGGTCGACGGGCCGCCGGACAACGTCGGCATCGTTTTCCAGGCGCCCGTCCTTCTCGCGTGGCGCACCGTGCTCGACAACGTGCTGCTGCAGATCCAGATGCGGCACCTGCCGCGCGAGCGTTTCCTGCCGCGGGCACGCGCTCTGCTCGAGATGGTCGGACTCGCCGGATTCGAGCAGAAGTTCCCGTGGCAGCTTTCAGGCGGCATGCAGCAGCGCGCGTCGATCTGCCGCGCGCTCGTCCACGATCCCGCAGTGCTGCTCATGGACGAGCCGTTCGGCGCGCTCGACGCGATGACGCGCGAGAAAATGAACCTCGAGCTTCAGCGCATCTGGTCGGAAAACCGCAAGACCGTGCTGTTTATCACCCACAGCATTCCGGAAGCCGTGTTCCTGGCCGATCGCGTGCTCGTCATGACCGAGCGCCCCGGCAGCATCGCCGCGATCTACGACGTCGACCTGCCCCGTCCGCGCTCCCTCGCGGTGATGGGCGACGCGGCGTTCGTATCGCTGACGCAGGCGATCCGCCGTCACTTCTACTCCCAGGGCACGCTGGACGCATGAGCGCCGCCGGGCCGCCCCAAGGCGCTCGCCCCCCCGTGGGGGGAGGCGGCGCGAAGCGACGCTACGGGGGGCGTTCATCGACCGCCGGGCCGCCCCAAGGCGCTCGCCCTGCCAGCGCACCGCCCTTTGCCATCGCCGAGGTCGAATGCTTCGAGCGCCCCGTCACGTTGCGGCTGCCGTTCCGCTTCGGCAGCGCGACGGTGCGCGAGGCGCCACAGGCCTTCGTGCGTGCGCGCATCGTCGCGCCCGACGGCAAGGGCGCGACCGGCATGGCGGCCGAGCTCATGATTCCCAAGTGGTTCGACAAGGACCCCGCACGCGACAACGCCCGCAATGTCGACGACCTGCGTGGTGCGCTGCGCGCGGCGGCGGAGGCATACACCAGCGAGCGCGCGAGCGCCGGCGCATTCGAACACGCATCGCGTCATTACCGCGCGCTCCTGGAAGCGGGAACGCGCGCGGGACGCAACGCGCTGACCTCCTCGTACGGCCCGGCGCTGGTCGATCGCGCCGTGCTCGACGCCCTGTGCCGATGGCAGGGCATGGCCTTCGCGGCCGCGGTGCGCGCGAACCGTGTCGGACTCGATGCGCGGCTCACGCCCGACCTCGCCGGCTTCGCGCTCGACGGCTTCCTCGCGGCGCTGCCGGCCCGTCGCTCCATTGCCGCGCGTCACACCATCGGTCTCGTCGACCCGCTCGACGACGACACGCCGGAGTCGCTGCGCGCGATCATCGCGCGCTACGGGCATCGCTATTTCAAGATCAAGCTCGGCGGCGACGTCGACGCGGATGTCGCACGCCTCGCAGCGATCGCGTCGGTCCTCGACAGCATGCACGACTACGCCGTCACGTTCGACGGCAACGAGCAGTTCGCGGATGTCGCTGCGGTTCGAGCGCTGCACGACGCGGTGACGCGCAACCCATCGTTGCGACGCCTTGCGCGCTCGGTGCTGTACCTGGAGCAGCCCCTCGCGCGAGCCGCCACGCTCGACATCGACGTGAGCGGCGCGGCGGGAGACTGGCCTCTTCTCATCGACGAAGCCGACGACACGCTCGACGCCTTTCCGCGTGCGCGGCGTCGCGGCTATGCGGGCGTGTCGAGCAAGAGCTGCAAGGGAGTCTACAAGTCGCTGCTCAATGCGGCGCGATGCGCGCAGGCGAACGCGCTGCACGAGCCGCCCTCGCCGTTCGTGTCCGGCGAGGACCTCACGTCGCAGGCCGGCATCGCCGTGCAGCAGGACCTGTCGCTGGTCACCCTGCTCGGCCTTGCGCACGTCGAGCGCAACGGTCACCACTACGTCGACGGTTTTGCAGGACAAGGGGCGGGCCGTCACGAGCGGCAGGCATTCGTCGCCGCGCATCCCGATCTCTATGTGCAGGACGGCGACAACGTGCGCCTGCGGATCACCGCCGGAGAAATCCGCTGCGGATCACTCGACATGACCGGGTTCGGCGCCGACGTCACGCCCGATCCTGCATCGCTGACGCCGCTTTCCCTTCACGGGACCGCGGCACTTTCCTGAACGTTGCCGGAGCTGCCCTTGGAGACCCTTCGACTTGGCGTGATCATGAACGGCGTCACCGGACGCATGGGCACGAACCAGCACCTGGTGCGATCGATCCTCGCCATACGACAGCAAGGCGGCGTTGCGCTCGCGGATGGCCGGCGCGTGATGCCGGATCCACTGCTGGTCGGGCGCAACGCGGCCAAGGTCGAGGCGCTCGCGCACGCGCACGGTGTCGAGCGATGGACCACGGACCTCGACGCCGCGCTGCGCAGCGCCGACGAGCACATCTATTTCGATTCCGCCTCCACCGGCCTGCGGCCCGAGCTGATCCGCAAGGCGATCGCCGCGGGCAAGCACGTCTACACCGAGAAGCCGCTCGCGCCGACCCTCGACGAGGCGCTCGACCTGTATCGGCGCGCCGAAGCGGCCGGCATCCGCCACGGCGTGGTTCAGGACAAGCTGTGGCTGCCGGGCCTGCTCAAGCTGAAAGCGCTGATCGACAGCGGGTTCTTCGGCCGCATGTTGTCGGTGCGCGGCGAGTTCGGGTACTGGGTGTTCGAAGGCGACTGGCAGCCCGCGCAGCGACCGAGCTGGAACTACCGCAAGGAGGAGGACGGCGGCATCATCGTCGACATGCTGTGCCACTGGCGCTACGTGCTCGACAATCTCTTCGGCGGCGTGCGCAGCGTCGCCTGTCTCGGCGCGACGCACATTCCCGAGCGCGTCGACGAGAACGGCACGCGCTACACCGCCACGGCCGACGACGCCGCGTACGCCGCGTTCGAGCTCGACGGAGGCGTCATCGCGCAGATCAACAGCTCGTGGTGCACGCGCGTGCGCCGCGACGATCTCGCGACGTTCCATGTCGACGGCATCCTCGGCTCGGCGGTTGCGGGCCTCACCGACTGCTGGATCCAGCCCCGCGCGGCCACGCCCAAGCCCGTGTGGAATCCCGACGTGCCGCAGACGATCGACTTCTTCTCGACGTGGCAGAAGATGCCTTCCAACCGCGTGTACGACAATGCCTTCAAGGTCGAGTGGGAGCTGTTCCTGCGCCATGTCGCGGAAGGCGGCCCGTTCCGATGGAACCTGCTGGAAGGCGCCAAGGGCGTGCAGCTCGCGGAGCTCGGCCACGTGAGCTGGCGTGAACGGCGGTTCGTGACCGTGCCCGAGCTCGACGCATGAGCGCGAGCGTTACGCTGCCCGGGGCCAACGGCGCGCTCGCGCCGTACACCCTGCGCATGCCGCACACGTTCGATCTCCCGGCCGAGCGGCCGCAGTGGAACCGTGTCGCGCTCGCCGCGGCGCACGTCGTCGCGGACCCCCTCGCCGGCACCGATCCCTGGGTCGACGTCGCGATCGACTGGGAGGCCACGCTCGCGTACCGGCGCTACCTGTGGTCGCTGGGATTCGGCGTCGCGGAGGCCATGGACACCGCGCAGCGCGGCATGGGCCTCGACTGGTCGTCGTCGCTCGCGCTCATTCGCCGAACCCTCGCCGAGGCGCGCGCCACGCCGGGTGCCGTCGTGTTCAGCGGCGCCGGGACCGATCACCTGCCGCCCGACCCGGCGACGCCCCTTGCGCGCATCATCGGCGCCTACGACGAGCAATGCGCGGCCATCGAAGCACTGGGCGGGCGCATCATCCTCATGGCCAGCCGCGCGCTGGCGGCGTGCGCGCGGTCTCCCGACGACTATCGCGAGGTCTATGCGCGCGTGCTGTCGCAGGTTCGCGAGCCGGTCGTCATCCACTGGCTCGGCGAGATGTTCGATCCCGCGCTCGCGGGCTACTGGACGGGACGCGCCGCCCGCGACGTCGATCATCGGCTCGCGATGGACGTATGCGCCGACGTGCTCGCGGCGCATGCCTCCAAGATCGACGGCATCAAGATCTCGCTCCTCGACGCGTCGAAGGAGATCGAGCTGCGTTCCCGCCTGCCGCACGGCGTGCGCATGTACACCGGCGACGATTTCAACTTCGCGGCGCTCATCGGCGGCGACGCAGCGGGCCATTCGGATGCCCTGCTCGGCATTTTCGACGCGATCGCGCCCGCCGCGTCGGCCGCCTTGTCGGCGCTCGCGCGGGGCGACCGGGCGAAGTTCGACGCGATCCTCGCGCCGACCGTGCCGCTGTCGCGGCACGTCTTCGCCTCACCGACGCGCTTCTACAAGACGGGCGTCGTGTTCATTGCGTGGCTCAACGGCCACCAGTCGCACTTCACGATGGTCGGTGGCCAGCAGAGCGCGCGCAGCCTCGTTCATCTCGCCGAGCTCTTCCGGCTCACGGATGCCGCCGGACTGCTGCAGGATCCCGAGCGCGCGGTCGCGCGCATGCGCACGCTGCTCGCGCTGCACGGAGTGACTTGATGGGCGGTCCCGATCCCGCGCTGCTGTCGATCAACACCGCGACGGTGCGCGCGCAATGGCGGCTGCCGCAGATCATCGACGCGCTGGCGCGCCATGGGATCCGCGGCATCTCGCCGTGGCGAGACCAGGTCGCCGATGCGGGACTGAAGGAAACCGCACAGCGCATTCGCGATCATGGCCTCACGGTCACCGGCCTGTGCCGCGGCGGCATGTTCCCCGCCGCCGACCGCCAGGCGCGGCGCGCCGTGCTCGACGACAATCGCCGCGCCGTCGACGAAGCGGCGGCGCTCGAGGCGCGCTGCCTCGTGCTCGTCGTGGGCGGCTTGCCGAAGGACCGCGAGGGCCGCGTCGTGTCCAAGGATCTCGCCGGAGCGCGCGAGATGGTCCGCGACGGCATCGGCGAGCTCCTCGATTACGCGCGCAGTGCGGGCATGCCGCTCGCGATCGAGCCGCTGCATCCCATGTACGCCGCCGACCGGGCGTGCATCAACACGCTGGCGCAGGCTAACGACGTGTGCGACGAGCTCGCGCCGAGCGGCCGCGATGGGCTGGGGGTGGCGGTCGACGTCTATCACGTCTGGTGGGATCCCGCCCTTCAGCGCGAGATCGCGCGCGCCGGCGAGCGCGAGCGCTTGTTCGCGTATCACATCTGCGACTGGCTGGTGCCGACCAACGATCTGCTGAACGACCGCGGCATGATGGGCGACGGCGTCATCGACCTGCCGCTGATCCGCCGCTGGATGACGGACGCCGGGTATCGCGGCTTCCACGAAGTGGAGATCTTCTCCGCGGAGAACTGGTGGCGCCGCGATGGCGACGAAGTGCTGCTCACCTGCCGCAGGCGCCACGCCGAAGCTTCCTGAAGCGCGCGTCTAGCGGTTGTCGAGCTCCGCGAGCGTCCTGGCGAGCGAAGCCCTGAACGGCGGCAAATGACCCGCAAACGCGACCGCCATGTTGCGCAGCGCCTGCGCGGTCGGCGACTTCACGGTAGCAACGCGCGTCATCCGGTCCGTCATGGCAACCACGTCGCGCGCGACGCGATGACGCTCCGCGGCCCACGCGTCCAGCCGGGATTCCTGGCCATCGTGCAGCGTGGCTGCCAGAGCGTCGGCTAGCGATATCGCATCCTGGATGCCCGTGTTCATCCCTTGCCCGCCCGCGGGGCTGTGCACGTGCGCCGCATCGCCGCACAGGAGGATCCGACCCTTGCGCGGCGTCTCCGCCACGCGATGATGAATATGAAAGCGGGAGCTCCATGCAAGGCTGCGAATGCGCACCGCGCCCGCGGTCGGACCGCGCCGATCGAGCACCGATTGCATGAAGGGCACCGACGGGGCCTGCGGCGCATCGTCCGTGGTCGCAACGATGCGAAAGCGATCCTGCGGCAGCGGCGCGACCACCATCAGCCCATCGGGTGAATAGAACAGCGTGACTTCGTCGCGGCTGAGCGGCCAGTCCATCGCCACGTCCGCCAGCACGAAGCTCTGCTCGTAAGCGGCGCCGGCGAACCCGATGACCGCCTGCTCACGAACGATGCTGTGCATGCCATCGCAGCCGATCAGCCAGCGAGCCCTCGACGTGCGTGGCGTGTCGTCCCCGTGCGTCAATCGGACTTCGACGTGTGAATCGTCTGCACGCAGATCGACGAGGGTGCAAGGTCGCGTCACGCTGCCGCCCAGCGCCCCGAGGTGGCGCAGCAGACTCGCCTCGACCCGATTTTGCGGGCACATCAGCGTGAACGCGTACGCACTGTCGATGTGCGAGAAGTCGATTGCGAGCAATACGTGATCGCGATCGCGGATGCGGAAGATCGGCACCTTGACGCCCTCTGCCAGCAGGTCGTCGGTGACGCCAAGGGGCTCGAGCACCTCCAGGGTGCGTGCGTGAACCACGCACGCGCGCGACGTATTCGCGCCCTCGGGCTGTCGGTCGATCACGCGCGCGGCCACGCCGCGCCGGGCGAGCGCCCCCGCGAGCGCAAGGCCCGTGGGGCCGGCGCCCACGATCAGGAGGTCGGTGTCCGAATGGGAATGCGACATGGGGTCCTTTCAATCCTTTTTGACGTTGCGAGCCGGACGGGCCTCAGCGGTGTTGACCTGCCGTTGCGCGAAAAGGTCGCCGAGCGCCACGAGCGAGTTGCGCACGGCGGGCCCTCCCGCGTAGAAGACCAGGTGCAGCACCGTCTCCACGATCTGCTTGCGCGTGGCGCCGATCTTCAGCGCTGCCTCGGGACGCGCGGCCAGGCCGTCCCGCCAAAGCGCCGGGCTAACGCGTAAACAGCCGATTTGTGCGCCGCACAAAAAGGCGTAGGATAGCGGACCCGTCGGGAACCCGCCTTGTGCGGGGCCGACGCGTCCATGAGCGCCGCCCTCCCCCACCCGCTGGTCGTAATGCGTCCCGGGCGCCTGATGCGTGCGAGCGGCATCGCGCTGCTCGCGCTGGGCGTCGTGTACGGAGACATCGGCACGAGCCCGCTCTACGCGCTCAAGATCGCGTTCACCGCGGAGCACGGACTGCCCCTCGACCGCGAGAACGTCCTCGGCATCCTTTCACTCACGTTCTGGATGCTCACGGTGGTGGTGTCGATCAAGTACGTCGGCTTCATCCTGCGAGCCGACAACCGCGGCGAGGGCGGCATCCTCGCGCTCGTTGCGCTCGCGCTGTCCGCGCTGGAGGATCGCCCGCGACTGCGCTACGGCCTGATCGTGCTGGCGCTGGTCGGGGCGGCTATGTTCTACGGTGACAGCGTCATCACGCCTGCGATCTCGGTCATGTCCGCGGTGGAAGGGCTGGAGATCGTGTCGCCCGTATTCGGGACGTGGGTGCTTCCGCTGACGGTCGTCATCCTGGTCATGCTCTTTGCCGTGCAGCACCGCGGCACCGCCGTCGTCGGCCGGATGTTCGGTCCGGTCATGCTCGTGTGGTTCGCGTCGATCGCGATTGCGGGAACGGCCGAGATCGCGCGCGATCCCGGCATCCTGGCGGCGCTGGATCCGCTGCACGCCATCCGCCTGGGGCTCACGCATCCCGCAGCGACGTTCGTGCTGCTCGCGGCGATCTTCCTCGTGGTCACCGGGTCGGAGGCGCTCTACGCCGACATGGGCCACTTCGGCCGGTTCCCGGTGCGGCTCGCATGGTTCACCGCGGTCATGCCGGCGCTGGTGCTGAATTATTTCGGCCAGGGCGCTTACATACTCGCGCACCCCGAAGCGGTGGCCAATCCGTTCTACCTCATGCTGCCCGCGTGGGCGCAGCTGCCGATGGTCGTGCTGGCTACGGCGGCGACGGTCATCGCGTCGCAGGCCGTGATCTCCGGCGCCTATTCGCTGACCGCGCAGGCGATCCAGCTCGGCTACAGCCCGCGCATGACGATCGAGCACACCTCGTCGCGCGAGATGGGGCAGATCTACATGCCGTTCGTGAACTGGACGCTGTTCGTGGCGGTCGTTGCCCTGGTGCTCGTGTTCCGCAAGTCGGACAACCTCGCCGCGGCCTACGGCATCGCCGTATCGACCACGATGATCGTCACCTCGGCGCTCGCGATCGTGGTTGCGCGAACAGTATGGGGCTGGAGCGAGCTGCGGACCACGCTCGTGCTCGGCACGCTGCTGTGCGTCGACGGCGTGCTGTTCGCCGCGAATACCGTGAAGATCGCCGACGGCGGCTGGTTCCCTGTCACGATCGGCGGCGTCATTCTCGTGTTCATGCTCACGTGGCTGCGCGGGCGCAACAAGGTGTTCGAGCAGCTGCGCCGCGACAGCATCCCGCTCGTCGATTTCGTGCGGGGGCTGAGCAGCGATCCAAGCGGGCCTGCGCGCGTGCCGGGCGTCGCCGTGTTCCTCACGGGCGACGCGGAGGCCGTGCCGCACGCGCTCCTCCACAATCTCAAGCACAACATGGTGCTCCACGAGACGGTCGTGTTCATGACGATCGCGACGCGCCCCGTCCCGCTCGTGCCGGCCGACGAGCGCCTCGTGCTGACCTCGCTCGCGCCGGGATTCCATCAGCTGCGCGCCTATGTCGGGTTCAAGGAGGAGCCCGACGTGGTGGCGCTCCTCGACGAGCTGCGCAACCGCTACGGACTCGTCTGCGATCCGATGCGCACGTCGTACTTCCTGTCGCGCGAGACGCTGGTGACGGTCGGCGCGCAGGGCATGGCGCGCTGGCGTGAACGCCTGTTCGCGTGGATGGCGCGCAACGCGATGCGTGCGCACGACTACTTCAAGATTCCATCGAACCGCGTGGTGGAGCTGGGATCGGTGCTGGAGATCTAGGGCGTAGAATCGCGCCTTTTTCCGCACGGAGATCGCGCAATGCCCCTCGTCTCGATGCGCCAGCTGCTCGACCACGCGGCCGAGCACGGCTACGGCCTTCCGGCCTTCAATGTCAACAACCTCGAGCAGGTGCAGGCCATCATGGCCGCGGCCGCCGAGACCGACAGCCCGGTGATCATGCAGGCCTCCGCCGGCGCGCGCAAATACGCGGGCGAGGTCTTCCTGCGCCATCTCATCGATGCGGCGGTCGAGAGCTATCCCAACATCCCGGTGGTCATGCACCAGGACCACGGGCAGTCGCCCGAGATCTGCCTGGGTGCCATCCGGCTCGGCTTCTCCTCCGTGATGATGGACGGGTCGTTGCAGGAAGACGGCAAGTCGATCGCCAGCTACGACTACAACGTCGACGTCACGCGGCGCGTGGTCGACATGTCGCACGCCATCGGCGTCACGGTGGAAGGCGAGCTCGGCTGCCTCGGCTCGCTCGAGACCATGAAGGGCGACAAGGAGGACGGTCACGGCGCGGAAGGCACGATGACGCGCGAGATGCTGCTGACCGATCCGGACCAGGCCGCCGACTTCGTGAAGGAGACGCAGCTCGACGCGCTCGCCATCGCCATCGGCACGTCGCACGGCGCGTACAAGTTCTCGCGCAAGCCGACGGGCGACATCCTGGCGATCGATCGCATCAAGGAGATCCACCGCCGCATCCCGAACACGCACCTCGTGATGCACGGCAGCTCGTCGGTGCCGCAGGACCTCCTCGCGGAGATCCGCGAGTTCGGCGGCGACATGAAGGAGACCTACGGCGTGCCGGTGGAGGAGATCCAGGAAGGCATCAAGCACGGCGTGCGCAAGGTCAATATCGACACCGACATCCGCCTGGCGATGACCGGCGCGATCCGCCGCTACATGGCCGAGAACCGCTCGAAGTTCGACCCGCGCGAGTACCTGAAGCCGGCGATGGCCGCGGCGAAGAAGGTGTGCGCGCAGCGGTACCAGCAGTTCGGCTGCGCGGGCATGGCCTCGAAGATCAAGCCCGTCGCGCTCGACAAGATGGCCGCGCGCTACAAATCCGGCGAGCTGAAGCAGGTCGTGAACTGACGCGTTGCCGGCGCTTCGCCGGCGTGGTGCCAGCGTGGCTTGCGCGCAGTATTGAACGATTGCACGAGTCACGCGATCGAACGTGATGATGCACCGCGCGTTCGGCAACTGGCTCCTGCTCCTTTCCGCCCTGGCGGCGCTGTGCGTCGCGGTCTTCGAGTATTTCTGGCACGGCAACGGCATACACGGCACGGGCGGCGCGCTGATCGTGATCGTCAGCACCGCCCTGGTGCTCGCCGGCGCTTTCGTGCTGGGACGCCTGCCCGAGCGCGCGCGCGGGATGCGCATCCTTCTTCTCGTGCTGCTCGTCGTCGACATTCTCGGCACGGCGCTGGCGGCCTATCTGCTGGAGGCCTACGCGCTGCTTGCACTGGTCGTCCTGGCGCTCGTCGGCTGGGCCATCTGCATCGCCGCGCCCGGTGCGCGCCGGGTCGCGTCGGCAGGCGCAACGGTGGTCGCCGGACTCGTCGTGGCAACGCTCGCGGCGCTTGCCCTGCAGGGCGCGCCGCGCGCGCAGTCGGCCGCGCAAGCGCCCTCGACCGGCTCGACCGACACGCCGGCTTCCGCCGAGGGCGCGCAATACGCCGGCTGGTACACCTTCAACGGCGATCTGATGGACCAGAAATATTCGGACGCGGATCAGATCACGCCCCAGAACGTCGGCCGCTTGCGCAAGGCGTGGGAGGTCCACACCGGCGACGTTTCGGACGGCAGCGGCGACATTCCCCTCACCGACTGGTCCGCCACGCCGCTGTTCGTCAACGACACCGTGTACGTCAGCACGCCGTTCTATCGCGTCTTCGCGATCGAGCCCGACACGGGCAAGGTGAAGTGGATCTACGACACGCACGCCGTGCTGAAGGCGGTGACGCAGCCCGACCTCAAGACGCGCGGCGTGGCGTATTGGCAGGCCGCCACGCCCGCCGCAGGCAAGCCGTGCCAGAAAATCGTCTACGTCGGCACGATGGACGCGAAGCTTCACGCCGTCGACGCCGACACCGGCCAGGCGTGCGAAGGCTTCGGCGACCACGGCGTGCTCAACGTCAACCAGTGGAACAAGGTCAATCCGAAGTGGCCGCTTTCGCTGCTGCAGCCGCCGACGGTTTACAAGGACACGCTCTACATCGGCTGGGCCGGCAAGGACTGGGCCGAAACGCAGGAGCCTCCCGGCACCGTGTTCGCGGTCGACGCGCAAACCGGCAAGCTCAAATGGACCTTCGACGCGCTGCCGCCCGACGCCGACAAGAGCACCGGAACGGCCAACGTGTGGGCGAGCATGTCGATCGATCCGGCGCACAACATCCTCTATCTGCCGATCAGCTCGCCCAGCCCCAACTTCTACGGCGGCAACCGCAAGGAGGACCTGCCCCTCGCCACCTCGGTCACCGCGCTCGACGCCGACACGGGCAAGCTGTTGTGGAGCCGCAAGATCGTGCACCACGACATCTGGGACTACGACACGAATGCGGCGCCCACGCTCGTCGACTTGCACAAGGACGGCCGCACGATTCCGGCGCTCGTGCAGACGAGCAAGATGGGCTTCCTCTTCGTGCTGAATCGCCTCACGGGCGAGCCGATCTATCCGATCGACGAGCACCCGGTTCCGTCATCCGACGTACCGGGCGAGCAAGCGGCACCGACGCAGCCCTATCCGACGAGGCCCGAAGCCACCGTGCCCGATCGCATACCGGGCATCTTCAAGCTGGCCGACTGGGCGAGTTTCGGCGAATGCACGAGAACGCTGAAGGGCCTTCGGTACGAGGGCCGTTACACCCCGCCGAGCGTCCAGGGATCGCTCGCGTTCCCGTCCACCGCGGGCGGCATCGAATGGGGCGGCGGCGCCGTCGACCCGCGCAGCGGCGTGTACGTGGTCAATAGCTCCGCGGTGGCGCAGATCTATCGGCTCGTGCCGCGAGACGAGTACGCGCGCATCACGCAGAAGCAGACGCCCGATGGCTACTACCCGCAGACCGGCGTCCCATACGGCTTCTACCTGCACAATTTCATCAACCGCTTCGGCATGCCGTGCTGGGCGCCGCCGTACGGAACGCTGTCCGCGTACGACCTCAACACCGGCAACCTGCTCTGGCGCAAGCCGTTCGGCGCCGTGCAGAAGTGGGGCTTCTACATGCCCGACGCATGGGGCTCGGTGACGATCGGCGGTCCGCTGATCACGCGGTCGGGCCTCGTGTTCATCGGAGGATCGATGGATGCGCGCGTGCGCGCGATCGATCTCAAATCCGGCGACGTGCTGTGGAAGGCGCTGGTCGAAGCGCCCGCCGTCGCGACGCCGGCGACGTACGTCTACAAGGGCCGTCAGTACGTCGTGTTCGTCGCCGGGGGCAACGCGATCCTGAAGCCGCAGGCTTCCGACCAGGTCGTCGCATACGCGTTGCAGTAACCTGCGGGGCGCCACGAAAACAAAGCCCCGGCGCTCGCGCGCCGGGGCTTCGACCTCCTCCTACTGATCCAGTCAGCGTGCCGGCACGCCTACCGCGAGACCCTCGTCGGTGTTGAGATCGGCGACCTTGCGATCACGCAGGAACAGCAGGCCGACCACGAACGTCATGAGCGCCACGACGATCGGGTACCACAGGCCGTAGTAGATGTCGCCCTTCGCGGCCACCAGCGCGGTGGCCAGCAGCGGCAGCATTCCGCCGAACCAGCCGTTGCCGATGTGATACGGCAGCGACATCGACGTGTAGCGGATGCGCGTCGGGAACAGCTCGACGAGATACGCGGCAATCGGCCCGTAGACCATGGTGACGTAGATCATCATGATGAACAGGATCAGCACGGCCATCGGCCAGTTGATTCCGGCGGGATCCGCCTTCGCGGGATAGCCGGTGGCCTTGAGCGTGTCAGCGAGCTTCTTCTCGTCGTAGCCTTCGATCGTCGCGTCGCCGATCTTGGTGACGACCTTGGCGCTCGACCCGGCGGGAAGCGCCGTCGTGGTGAACGACAGCCCCGCCTTAGTGAGGAAGTCCTTCGTCTTGTCGCAGTCGCTGAACTTCGACCACGGCCCGACGAAGATGTGCAGCTCGCAATCCCCGGCGTTCGCGGCAACGGACACCGGGGTTTTCTGCTGGTACGACTCCAGCGCCGGATTGACGTAGTGCGTGAGCCCCTTGAACAGCGGGAAATACGTGAGCGCGGCGATGAGACAGCCCGCGAGGATTATCTTCAGCCTGCCGATGCGGTCGGACAGCGATCCGAACAGGATGAAGAACGGCGTGCCGAGCGCGAGCGCGATGGCGATCATGATGTACGCGGCTGCGCCATCCATCTTCAGCGTGATGGTGAGGAAGAAGAGCGCGTAGAACTGGCCCGTGTACCACACGACGCCCTGGCCGGCCGTCGCGCCGAGGAGCGCGAGCAGCACGTACTTGTTGTTCGGATACTTGAGGAAGCTGTCGGTGAGCGGCGCCTTGGAGCCGCGTCCTTCCGCCTTCATCCGCTGGAACACCGGCGATTCGTTCAACTTCAGCCGGATGTACACGGAGAAGATCAGCAGGATCAGCGAGACCAGGAACGGCAGGCGCCAGCCCCAGTCGGCGAACTGCGCCGGCGTCAGCAGGCCGCTGAAACGGCAGAGGTAGATGACGATCAGCGACAGGAAGAAGCCAAGTGTGGCCGTCGTCTGGATCCACGCCGTGTCCGAGCCGCGCTTGCCGGGCGGCGCGTGCTCCGCGACGTACGTCGCGGCGCCGCCGTATTCGCCACCGAGCGCGAGGCCCTGCAGCAGTCGCAGCGAGACCATGAGGATCGGCGCCGCCCAGCCGATCGACTGGTACGTCGGCAGCAGGCCCACCGCGAACGTGGAGAAGCCCATGACGAGGATGGTCACCAGGAACGTGTACTTGCGCCCGACGAGGTCGCCGACGCGCCCGAACACGAGCGCGCCGAACGGACGCACGAGAAAGCCCGCCGCGTACGCGGCGAACGCGGACAGCAGCGCCGCAGTCTCGTTGCCCTTCGGGAAGAACAACGCAGCGAAGAACGGTGCGAGCGTTGCGTAGAGATAGAAGTCGTACCACTCGAATACGGTGCCGAGCGACGAGGCGAAGATGACGCGTGTCTCCTCACGCGAGAACTCCGCTTGCTGCGGTCGCGATGCAGGCGGGACGGCTGTTGCCATCGGAACCCTCCACTGGTAGGCGCCACGCGGGCGCAAGTTGGTCGGGCTCTCGCGGCCCGTGCGCGGATGGTGGAGAGGGTCGCTTACACGAGCCTTACGCGACCGCCTCGGCGTGCGTGGGGAAGTTTGCTGCGACGCACAATCCCACGCCATCGGGATTGGTCTGGAGGCTGACGCTGGCTCCGTGGGCATCGGCAATCGTGCGCACGATGGCGAGGCCGAGCCCGGTGCCCGTGGCAACCGCGTCCCGGCCCCGGTAGAACGGCTCGAAGACCTTCGCGCGCTCGTCGTCGGGCACACCGGGACCGGTGTCGCGCACCGCGATGACCGCGTTGTCGCGCCGGTCGCGCGAGATTTCCACCGTGATGAGCCCGCGCTCCGGCGTGTAGCGCACGGCGTTGTCGAGCAGGTTCGACAGGAGCTCGCGCAGCAGGACCTGGTCCCCATGCACGATGATCGCGCCCGGTGTCGAAGGACCTTCGAAGCCGAGGTCCTGCGCGCGCGCGTTCGCCGCCGGCAGGTGATCGGCGATCACGTCCTTTGCCAGCGCCACGAGGTCCACGTCGGCCTGCTTGGAGCGCACGTACGTGCCGGCGCGCGCAAGCGTGAGCAGGCGGTTGGCGAGCGCGGTCGCGTGCTCGGTGCCGACGGCGAGGCGTTCGAGCGTGCGTTGCATGGTCGCCGGATCGCGCTGGCCGAGCGCGAGCTCGGTCTGCGAGCGCAATCCCGCGAGCGGCGTGCGCAACTGATGCGCGGCGTCGGCGATGAAGCGACGCTGCGTGTCCATGCTGGTGGCAAGCCGGCCCATCAGCCCGTTGATCGACTCGATCAGCGAGCGCAGCTCGCGCGGCGCCTCGTTGGCATCGAGCGGCGCGAGGTCGCTCGAATCACGGCGGTCGATCGATTCCTTGAGCCGCCGCATCGGCCCCACGACGTAGGCAAACCCGTACAGCACGATCAGGATTGCGCCGAGCATCACCACGACCTGCGGCAGGAGCACGGAGGGCGTGCGCAGCGATTGGACCAGCACATGGCGCTTGTTGAGCGTTTCCGCGACCTGGACGGTGAGGGTGCCCTGGCCGCGCGGATCGGGGACGTGCAGCGACGCGACGCGCACGGGCTGGTCGTGGATCGTGCCCGTCTGCACGGCGGTTTCGGGCGTGCCCCGCGTGACGACCACCGCCGGCATGTCGGCATCGCCTTCGAGCACTTCGCCGGAGGCATCGCGCAGCGCGAAGTACACGCTGTCGCGGCGGTCCGAGCGCAACAGCTGCACGGCACCGGGCGTCACCATGACACCGCCAGGCGTGGAGCTCACTTCGGCCGCGAGCGCGCGGGCCATGTCGACGAGCTTTTCGTCGTACGGCGCGTCGACCGCGCTGCGCACGATGAACTCCGTCACGCTCGTCATCGCGAGCCACACGAACGCGAGAAGTCCCACGAGCCAGCCGAAATACTTGAAGAACGTGTACATCGCCGAGCCCGGCCGCTTCATGCGGCCCGCGAGAGGTAATAGCCCAGGCCGCGCACCGTCTGCACGTGCACGCCGGCGGGCTCGAGCTTGCGGCGCAGCCGGTGCACGTAGACTTCGATGGCGTTGGCGGTCACGTCCTGGTCCCACCCGCAGAGGTGCTCGACGAACTGCTCCTTGGCGATGACGCGCCCGGAGCGCAGCAACAGCAGCTCCAGCACGGCGAGCTCGCGCGAGCTGAGGTCCACGACTTCGCCGCGAATGGTAGCCGTGCGCGCCGCAGTGTCGAACGCGAGGTGGCCGTGCACGAGCAGGTTGCGATCGTGGCCGTTGCTGCGCCGGATCAGTGCACGAATCCGCGCCTCCAGCTCGGCGAGCGCGAATGGCTTGACGAGATAGTCGTCGGCGCCCGCGTCGAGCCCGGCAACCCGATCCGCGATCGCATCCGCGGCGGTGATGATCAGGACGGGCGTGGCGAGCGCGCGGTCGCGCATCCGCTTCAGCACGTCCCGGCCGGAGGTGCGCGGCAATCCGAGGTCGAGCACGACGAGGTCGAACGTCTGCGCGCGCAGCGCGGCGTCGGCGGTAGCGCCATCGCGAACCCAGTCGACGGCGTGTCCGCCGTGTCCCAGGTGCTTGGCGATGGCATCCCCGAGCAGGGGATCGTCCTCGGCCAGCAGGATGCGCAAGCGGGTCACCTCCTCCCGCGCCATGGTAGCGAGGGCGGGACGGGACCAGCAAGCCGGCGCGTCAGGGCGCCGCGCAGCCGCCGAGCGGCAATTCGAGCGCCTGCAGGATCTCGCCGCTGCCCGCGCGCTGCACGAATGCGACCAGGGTGGCGTCGCGACCGGCCTCGGCGGGTATCGGGAACGTCGCAGTGGCGGTGAGGCCGCCCTGCGCGTCCGCCTTGCCGCCTTCGGCGAGCGCGCGCACGACGTGGTCGTGATGAAGCTGCACGCCGCGGTTTTCGCCGGCCTTCACGTCGCTCGTGAGACCGCCGTCCACGTAGGCGAGCACGACGCGCGCATCGGCGCGCGACCCGGCGTCCGGAATCGACGCGCTCGCGTGGGCTTCCACGCCGACGGGCGTGTGCTGCGCCGTCAGCGTGATAGCCGCTCGGGACGGCGTGGCCGCCGCCGCCGCGAGCGCGCTTGCCGGCGCCTTGCGCCAGTCGAAATCGCGGCCCTGCAGCAGCACCTGCGGCGTGTAGACGAAGTCCGCGCGATTCGCCTCGGCGGCGCGATGCTGCCGCTCGGTGAACGCGTGGCTCGCGAATCGATCCTTCCAGCCCAGGCGATCCCAATAGTCCACGTGCAAGGCGATGGCCACGGCGGGCGCGTGCGGTCCCGCGAAGGTGCGCCCGAGCCAGCGATCGGCGGGCGGGCAGCTGTCGCAGCCCTCGGAGGTGTACAGCTCGACGAGCGGCCGGGTGGTCGCGCCGCTCTGGGCCCGGCAGGCCGTATCGGCACGCGCGAGCGGCGGCGCGAGCATCATCAGGAAAAGGGCGATCGCGAGCGTTCTCATCGCACTCAGTCGGCTCGGCCGGTGCAACCTTACCGAAGCGTCGGCTGTGCTACATTTTTCGCCTTCGCGCGGCGCGCACGCTGGGAGCCACGATGGGCATCATGCACCTGATCTGGATGGTGATCGTAGGTTTCATCGTCGGCGTGCTCGCGCGCTGGCTCTATCCCGGCACCATTGCCATGGGATTCTGGGCGACCGTGGTGGTGGGCGTCATCGGCTCGCTCATCGGCGGCGTCATCGGAAGCCTGCTCTTCCGCTCGCGCGATGGCCGATTCCACCCGGCCGGCATCATCCTTTCCATCGTCGGCGCGCTCGTCGTGCTCTGGGTGTACCTCAACTACCTCGTAAAGGCGTAGAAGCACGGCAAAGCGGCGTCGACGCCCGTCACGCCGTCGCCGCGCCGCACGACGAGGCGGTCACATCAGCTCGGCCGCGGGCCCGAGGATCTGCTCGCGCAGCTCGCGATACCGCGGCAGCTGGGGCGGATAGACGCAGATGTACTTCACCTGCGCGGCCTGCAGGCACCGCTGCTTGATGATCTCGAGCTTCTGGTCGCGCGGGTTGATGACCTGGTCGGGCTCCTTCGAGTCGACGATGGCGACGATCGTCATGTCGCGGTCGCACACCACGAAGCCCACGTGCTGGTTGGCGATCTTGCGAAAGGCGCGCAAGCGCTCCATGCCCTGCGGCCCGATCTTCACCTGGAGGACGTCCGCGAGGCGGATCCGCGCGAAGATCTCGTGCCGCGGGAACGCGGCCTTCAGCAGCAGGTAAACCACGCTCTCCGCCTTGGAGAGGAACCGCGGGCGGAGCAGGTACAGGCCGGGCAGCTCCGCCGAGGACAGGAGCCGGGTGGTTTCGCCCTCGGTCCATTGCGCGACCGTGTTCGGGCCCTCCATGCCGCCCCGGGCGCCGCGGGCGACGCCGCGACCGCGCTTGATCAGACCGCCGATGATGAACACCAGCAGCAACGCGATCGCCAGCGCGAATACGACCCCGGACGTCACGTCTGCTATCCCCGGCTCATCCGTACACCGCCAGGCGGGGGCGATGACTGCGGCATAAGCATTGTTGTTTTGCGGCCCCTCGGCCGCCCAGGCTAGTGTAAAGGATTTCGCCGCTGGTACGGAGTTGTAGCGCACCGCGTGCGACCCGCGATCCCGGCGGTGCGGCCGTCACGCAACATGTAGGACGGCCTCGGGTATCAAGATGCGCCGCGGGCCGCTGACGTGCTGCCCGCGCCGCCGGGCACACTCCGGTCCATGAATACGCACCCGCTCACAACGCGCCGGCGCCCGTTTGCGGCCGCCTTTCTCGTCGTCGGTTTCGCGGCGGGCGGTATCGCCCTCGCCTTCGCCGAGACGCCCGTTCCGGATCCACCGGTTCCCGATGAAGGTCCGTTCGTCGTTGCGGCCGCGGACGGCATTCCAAGCGTTGCGGCCGCGGACGGCATTCCAAGCACTGATTGCGGCTGCGCGACCCCGCAAGGACACGACCTGCAGAGCCAGGTCGACCGTCACCTCGAGCAATGGCAGGCGCTGCATGACGCGTCTGCGGGCACGGCGAAACCGCGATTGCACCCGAAGAGCCTGATCGAAGGCGTGGTCGGCTTTCCGGTGCGCCACTATCGTCTTGCCGCGGACGATCAGGCCGACGCTACGCGATAGCGCCCGCGAGGCAAAAAAAAGCCCGGCCGAAGCCGGGCTTTTTGTCGCTTGCCGTCCTTGCGGCGCGTTTCCGCGCCTCGGGACAACGGCCGGGACTCACATGTCCATGTCGCCCATGCCGCCCATGCCACCGCCGCCGGGCATCGGCTTCTCGTCCTTCGGCAGCTCGGCGACCATCGCATCGGTCGTGAGCATCAGGCTCGCCACGGACGCCGCGTTTTGCAGCGCAAAGCGCGCAACCTTGGTCGGATCCAGAACACCCATCTCGACCATATCGCCGTACTCGCCGGTCTGGGCGTTGAAGCCGAAGTTGCCCTTGCCCTCGACGATCTTGTTGAGCACGACCGAGGGCTCTTCGCCCGCGTTGGACACGATCATGCGCAGCGGCTCCTCGATCGCACGGAGCACGATCTTGATGCCGGCGTCCTGATCGGGGTTGTCGCCCTTGAGGGTCTTGAGCCCGTTGCGCGCGCGGATGTAGGCCACGCCGCCACCCGGAACGATGCCTTCCTCGACGGCTGCGCGCGTGGCATGCAGCGCGTCCTCGACGCGGGCCTTCTTCTCCTTCATCTCGACTTCGGTCGCGGCGCCGACCTTGATCACCGCGACGCCGCCGGCGAGCTTCGCGACACGCTCCTGCAGCTTCTCCTTGTCGTAGTCGGAGGTCGCTTCCTCGATCTGCTTGCGGATGTTCTTCACGCGAGCCTCGATCGCGGCCTTCTCACCGGCCCCGTCGATGATCGTGGTGTCTTCCTTCGCGACTTCGACGCGCTTGGCGCGGCCGAGGTCCTTCAGCGACGCGTTCTCGAGCTTGAGACCCAGCTCTTCCGCGATGACCGTGCCGCCCGTCAGGATGGCGATGTCCTCGAGCATCGCCTTGCGACGATCGCCGAAGCCGGGCGCCTTGACCGCGACGGTCTTCAGGATGCCGCGGATGTTGTTGACGACCAGCGTCGCGAGCGCTTCGCCGTCGACGTCTTCGGCGACGATCACCAGCGGACGGCCTGCCTTCGCGACCTGCTCGAGCACCGGCAGGAGATCGCGGATGTTCGAGATCTTCTTGTCGTGCAGGAGGATGTAGGGGTCCTCGAGCACGGCGGTCTGCTTGTCGGGATTGTTGATGAAGTAGGGCGAGATGTAGCCGCGGTCGAACTGCATCCCTTCGACGAGATCCAGCTCGTTCTCGAGGCCCTTGCCGTCCTCGACCGTGATGACGCCTTCCTTGCCGACCTTGTCCATCGCTTCGGCGATGGTCTTGCCGATCGACTCGTCGGCGTTGGCCGAGATGGCGCCGACCTGGCCGATCTCCTTGCTGGTCGAGCACGGCTTGCTGATCTTCTTCAGCTCCTCGACGACGGAGATCACCGCCTTGTCGATGCCGCGCTTCAGGTCCATCGGGTTCATGCCGGCGGCGACGAACTTCATGCCTTCGGCGACGATCGACTGCGCGAGGACCGTCGCGGTCGTGGTGCCGTCACCGGCCACGTCGGAGGTCTTGGACGCGACTTCCTTCACCATTTGCGCGCCCATGTTCTCGAACTTGTCCTTGAGCTCGATTTCCTTGGCGACCGACACACCGTCCTTGGTGATGGTCGGCGCACCGAAGCTGCGCTCGAGGACGACGTTGCGGCCCTTGGGGCCGAGGGTCACCTTGACGGCGTTGGCGAGAATGTTCACGCCCGACACCATTCTGTTGCGGACGCTTTCGCCGAAGCGGACGTCTTTGGCTGCCATGTTCTGTTCTCCTGATGCTGTGTACGGGCCCGGCTGGCGGGCGTGATTAAGCGAGGACGCCGATGACGTCGTCTTCGCGCATGTGCAGATAGTCGGCGCCGTCCATCTTGAATTCCTGGCCGGAATACTTGCCGAACAGGATCTTGTCGCCGACCTTCACGCCCATCGCGAGGAGCTTGCCGGACTCGTCGGTCTTGCCCGGACCGGCCGCGATGACCTCGCCTTGCGAGGGCTTCTCGGCTGCGGTGTCGGGGATCACGATGCCGCCGGCCGACTTGCGCTCTTCCTCGAGCCGCTTGACGATGATTCGATCGTGCAGGGGACGAAGCTTCATGTGGTGCTCACTCCTGAAAGGGGTCTTGGAACACAGGGTTTAGGCCAACAGCCGGCCCGCTGGGCGCCCCGTTCTAAGGTCGCTGGACGGCTGTTAGCACTCAATCGATGCGAGTGCTAATAGTACGGCAGCGCATCGCGAAATTCAAGAGCGCGGGGGTGCTCCCGGCGACGACGCGGGCGCTGACGCGGACCCCGCCTGGTCCATGTCGCACACAGCCTGAAACATGCCGGCGCTTGCGCACTGCGGCAAACTGCCCTACCCTATGACAAGAGCATAGTAATCAAGGAGTAGGGATGCTGAGCGCAGCCCATGCCGGCCACCTGCCGGCGCTCCGCGCGATGATCCGTGACGGTGCGCGCGAAGGCAGCTTCGACCGCGCATTGACCGACGACACGCCCGACGTGCGCCTGTTCTTCGCCAACCTGCGCCAGGCACTCGTCACCGGCTATTTCGTCGAGGAGGACCGCCAGGGCAATCGCTATCCGGTGGCCGCTCCGGGCTACGTGTACTTTCTCAAGGACCGGCGCGCCGAACAGCCGCCGATCGGCTTCGGCCTATTCAAGGCGTTCGCCGACTTCGGCTACGAGCTGTGGCTCACCGGCGTCGACGCGGCCTTTCGCGGCAACGGCCACGGCAGGGCGCTCATCGCTTCGCTGCTCGCCACGCCCGCGGGGCGCCTCGCATGGACGGTCCGCGTGCAGCGCGCCGGCGCCTCCGAGCCGATCATGACGCATATCCTCGCCGACCACGGCTATGCAGTCGCGCGCGAGAGCCGCGATCAGCTGTGGTTCCTGCGCAACGACGCTCCGTCGGCGCTGGTCGAGCGCATGCGCAAGGCGACCGTCGTGCTGCGCGCCGATCCCGAATAGACGCGCGGTGGGTCAGCGCGCGGCCGCCTGGAGCTGCGCCGCGTCGAATCCGCCACCCAGCGCCTTCACGAGGTTCACCGCCGCCGCGAGGCGCTGGCCGTTGAGCTGGATCTGCGCGCGCTCCGCACTGAACTGCACGGCCTGCACCGTCACCACGTTGAGGTAGGCGACGATCCCCGCCTTGTACTGGTTCAGCGTGAGCGCGACCGACTCGCGCGCCGCCCGCACCGTCTCGTCCTGCACGCGCGCCTCCTCGCCCAGTATGCGCAGCAGCGCGAGATTGTCCTCGACGTCGCGGAACGCATCGAGCACGGTCTGGCGATAGTTCGCCACCGTCGCGTCGTACGCCGCGACCGCTTCGGTGCGTTGCGCCTGCAGCGCCCCCGCGTCGAAGATCGTTCCGGCGAATGCGGCGCCGAGCGACCACACGCGATTCGGCAGCGACAGCCAGTTCGCGAGACTCGTCCCGGCGAATCCGATCGTGCCGTTCAGTGACAGGGTGGGATAGATCGCGGCGGTCGCCACGCCGACCTGCGCGTTGGCGGCGGCGACGCGTCGCTCGGCGGCGGCGACGTCGGGCCGCCGCTCGAGGATGGCGGAAGGTACGGAGGCGGGAATGTCGGGCACCGGGGGGACCGTGTCGACGACCGCGACCGAGAATGCCGCGGGCGGCTGGCCGACGAGGTCGGCGATCGCGTGCTCGAGCTGCGCGCGCGTCGCATCGATGTCGATGAGCGATGCGCGCGCTCCCAGCAGCTGCGTCTCGGCCGCGACGACGTCCGAGCGCGCGACGACGCCTGCGGCATAGCGGTTCTGCGTGAGCACGAGCGAGCGCTCGTACGCCGCGACGGTTTCCTGCAGCACGCGGCGGCCGGCGTCGGCGACTCGCAGCAGGAGGTAGTCGTTCGCGAGCTCGGTCTGCAACGCGAGGCGCGTGTTCTCGAGATCCGCCTGCGTGGCTTGCGCCGTGTCCTGCGCGGCTTCCACGAGCCGGCGCACGCGACCCCAGAGGTCGATCTCCCATTGACCCGTCAGGTCGGCGGTGAGCGCCGTGACCGCGCCGCCGTTGCCGCCACGTGCTCGCGCGCGCGTCGCGTCGACGCCTCCACCGAGCGACGGGAACAGACCTGCACGCGCCACGGTGATCGCGGCCTGCGCCTGACGATGGTTCGCCTCCGCGGCGCGCAGCGTCTGGTTCGCCGCCGCGACGCGGACCTCGAGGTCGTTCAGCACGGGATCACCGAAGACCGTCCACCAGTCGCCGCGCGGCGCGGTGTCCGCGGGTGTCGCGACCTTGTGCGGCGGCAGCTCCTTCCACGTGGCCGGCACTTCGGCGTCCGGACGCGAATAGTCCGGCCCGAGCGTGCAACCGGCCAGTGCCGCCAGGAGCGCCACGCACACGAAGCCTCGTGCCGGCCTGGCGGCGCTCATGCCGTCGCCGCCGCGCGATCCGCAGCGCGCGCGCGTCGCTGGAACCGGCGCCCCGCCCAGAGGCGGAAGCGATCGAGATACAGGTACACCACCGGCGTCGTGTACAGCGTCAGGAGCTGGCTCACCGCGAGGCCGCCCACGATCGAGATGCCGAGCGGATGCCGCAGCTCGGCGCCGTCGCCGGTGCCGAGCGCAAGCGGCAGCGCGCCGAGCATGGCGGCGAGCGTGGTCATCATGATCGGGCGGAAGCGCAGCGCGCACGCGCGCTCGATCGCCTCGCGCGGCGTGACCTTCTCGTGGCGCTCCACGTCGAGCGCGAAGTCGATCATCATGATGGCGTTCTTCTTCACGATGCCGATCAGCAGGATGACGCCGATCAGGGCCATCAGGCTGAATTCGGTGTTGAAGAGCATGAGCGCGAGGAGCGCGCCCACGCCCGCCGACGGCAGCGTGGAGAGGATCGTCAGGGGATGCACGTAGCTCTCGTAGAGCACCCCGAGCACGATGTAGATGGTCAGCAGCGCCGCCACGATGATCAGCGGCTGCGTGTTCACCGATTGCTGGAACGCGCGCGCGGTGCCGGCGAAGGTGCCGTGCACGCTTGCCGGCACGCCGATGCGCGACATGGCCTGCTCGATCGCGACGGTCGCCTGCGACAGCGAAACGTTCTCGGGCAGGTTGAAGGAAATGGTGGACGCCGCGAACTGCCCCTGGTGATTCACCGACAGCGGGGTGCTCGTCGGACCGTACCGGCTGAACGACGACAGCGGGACCTGGGCCGGCGTGGTCGCCGATCCACCCGACGCGGTAGTCACGGCGACGCCGCTCGTGGGCGCGGCGCCCGTCGACGTCGTGGCGGGCGCGAGCAGCGACGCGGGAGTCGTGGTCGTGGTGAGCCCCGCGACGGTGTTCGTCCCGCCGCTCGACGGCGACACGCTGATGTACACGTCGTTCAGCGCCGAGGGGCTTTGCCAGTATTGCGGCGCGGCTTCCATGACGACGCGATACTGGTTGAGCGGGTTGTAGATGGTCGAGACCTGGCGCTGGCCGAACGCGTCGTTGAGCGTGGTGTCGATCATGCGCGGGGTCACGCCGAGCCGCGCAGCCGCGTCGCGGTCGATGACGAGCGACGTCTGCAGACCCTTGTCCTGCACGTCCGTGTTGACGTCGACGAGCTCGGGCAGCTCGGACAGCGCCTGGCGGATCTTCGGCTCCCAGGCGCGCAGCTCGTTCAGGTCGTCGGCCTGGAGCGTGTACTGGTACTGCGCGTTCGACTGCCGGCCCCCGATGCGGATGTCCTGAACCGGCGCGAAGAACAGGCTCGCGCCCGGCTCGTGCGCGAGCTTCGCGCGCAAGCGCGCGATGACCTGGTCCACGCTCTCCTTGCGCTCGCTGCGGTCCTTCAGCGCGGCGAACATCGAGCCCGAGTTGCGCTGCCCGCCGCCGGTGAAAGCGACGACGTTCTCGACCGCCGGGTCGGCGCGCACGATGTCGACGAATTTGGTGAGCTTCTCCTGCATCGCCTGGAACGAGATGCTCTGGTCGCCCTGGATGCCCCCGATCAGGCGCCCGGTGTCCTGCTGCGGGAAGAAGCCTTTCGGAATGACGATGTACAGGTAGACGTTGAGCGCAATCGTGGCGGCGAGGACCAGCATGACGATCGGTCCGTGCCGCAGCGCCACACCCAGCGAGCGCTGGTAGGCGCCCGCCACGCGCGTGAACATGCGCTCGGACCACGCATAGAAGCCGCCGCGGCGCTCGGGCGGCTGGGGGCGCAGCAGGCGCGCGCACATCATCGGCGTGGTGGTGAGCGACACCAGCAGCGACACCACGATGGCCGCCGACAGCGTGACGGCGAACTCGCGGAACAGTCGCCCGACGATGCCGCCCATCATCAGGATCGGGATGAACACGGCGATGAGCGACAGGCTCATCGACAGCACCGTGAAGCCGACCTCGCGCGCGCCCTTGCGCGCCGCGGCGAGCGGGGAGTCGCCGTGCTCGATGTGCCGGGACGCGTTCTCCAGCACGACGATCGCGTCGTCCACGACGAAGCCCGTGGCGACGGTCAGCGCCATGAGCGACAGGTTGTCGAGCGAGAAGCCGGCGAGGTACATCACGCCGAAAGTGCCTATCAGCGACACCGGCACGGCCACGCTCGGGATCAGCGCGGCGCGCACGTTGCGCAGGAACGCGAACACGATCACGACCACGAGGGCGAAGGCGATCACCAGCGCGCGCTCGACCTCGCGCAGCGACGCGCGGATGGTCGGCGTGCGGTCCTGCACGATGCGCATGTCGATCGAGCTTGGAATCGACGCCTGGAGCTGCGGGATCAACGCGCGCACGCGATCGACCGTCTCGATGATGTTCGCGCCGGGCTGGCGGAACAGGATCAGCAGCACGGCGGGCTTGCCGTCGGACGAGCCGGAGTTTCGGAGGTCCTGCACCGAGTCGACCACCTCGCCGAGATCCGAGAGGCGCACCGGCGCGCCGTTGCGATACGCCACGATGATAGGCGCGTACTCGGCGGCCTTGAACGCCTGGTCGTTCGCGCCGATCTGCCACCGCCGGTCGCCTTCCTCCACTGCGCCCTTCGGTCGGTTGGCGTTGGTGTTGACGATCGCCGTGCGCACGTCCTCGAATCCGATCGCGTAGTTGTTGAGCACGGTCGGATTGAGCTCCACGCGCACCGCCGGCAGCGCCGAGCCGGCGACGGTCACCTGCCCGATGCCGCTCACCTGCGACAGCTTCTGCGCGAGGATGGTCGACGCCGCGTCGTACATCTGCGCGCGCGTGAGCGTGTCCGACGTGAGCGCGACGATCATGATCGGCGCGTCCGCCGGATTGACCTTGCGATAGTTCGGATTGCTCGGCAGGCCCGTCGGCAGCGTGTTGCGCGCGGCGTTGATCGCCGCCTGCACGTCGCGTGCGGCGCCGTCGATGTCGCGGTCGAGGTCGAACTGCAGCACGATGCGCGTCGACCCGAGCGAGCTGGACGATGTCATCTCCGTCACGCCGGCGATGCGCCCGAGCGCGCGCTCGAGCGGCGTCGCGACCGTCGCCGCCATCGTCTCCGGGCTGGCCCCAGGCAGGCTCGCCGACACCGAGATGGTCGGGTAGTCGACCTGCGGCAGCGGCGACACGGGCAGCTGAAGGAACGCGATCGCGCCGGCGAGCGCCACGCCGATCGTGAGCAGCGTCGTGGCGACCGGGCGGTCGATGAAGATCCGCGAGAGATTCAATCGGTCCCCTCAGGACCCGTCGCGGCGGCTGCTTCGGCCGATCCGAAGCGCGCGGCCGCACGGCGGCGCACGCGCAGCGCGAGCCGGTCGAAGTACAGGTACACGACCGGCGTGGTGAAGAGCGTCAGCACCTGGCTCACCAGCAGGCCGCCGACCATGGTGATGCCGAGGGGATGTCGAAGCTCCGAGCCCACCCCGGTGCCGACCATGAGGGGCAGCGCGCCGAGCAGCGCGGCCATGGTGGTCATGAGGATCGGGCGAAAGCGCAGCAGCGCGGCCTGGCGGATCGCCTCGAGCGGCGTCTTGCCTTCGTCACGCTCGGCCTCGAGCGCGAAGTCGATCATCATGATGGCGTTCTTCTTGACGATGCCGATCAGCAGGATGATCCCGATGATCGCGATGATGCCGAGGTCGTTGCCGGAGACGATGAGTGCGAGCAGCGCGCCGATGCCCGCGGAGGGCAGCGTCGACAGGATGGTCACCGGATGGATGTAGCTCTCGTACAGCACCCCGAGCACGATGTACATCGTGACGATGGCGGCGAGGATCAGCAGCAGCGTGTTGGTGAGCGAGGCCTGGAACGCGAGCGTCGCGCCCTGGAAATTGGTCGCGATCGATATCGGCACATTGAGCGACCGCTCCGCCTCGGTGATCGCCTTCACGGCGTCGCCGAGCGACGCGCCGCGGGCGAGATTGAACGACACCGTCGCCGCCGGGAACTGTCCGAGATGGTTGATGGCGAGCGGCGTGGTGCGCTCGGTAACGGTCGCGATCGAGTCGAGCGGGACCTGGCCACCGCCCTGTGCGGGCACGTAGATGCCCGCCAGAGCGCCGGGACCGCGCTGGAATTCCGGTTTCACCTCGAGCACGACGCGATACTGGTTCGCCTGCGTGAAGATGGTCGACACGAGGCGCTGGCCGAACGCGTTGTAGAGCGCGTTGTCGATCGCGGCCGGCGTGATGCCGAGCCGGCCGGCCGCCGCCCGGTCGATCTGGACGTACGCCTGCAGCCCGTTGCTCTGGAGATCGCTCGCGACGTCGGCGAGCTGCGGCAGCCGCGACAGCCGCTCGACGATGCGCGGCACCCACTGCGCGAGCGCATCCGCGTCGGCGCTGTCGAGCGTGAACTGGTACTCGGTGCGGCTGACGCGCGTCTCGATGGTGAGGTCCTGCACCGGCTGCATGTAGAGCTGGATGCCTTCGACGTCGGCGACGCGCTGCTTCAGCCGCTCGATCACGCCGATGGCGTCGGCGTCCCGCTGCCCCTTGGGCTTCAGGTTGATGAGCATCCGGCCGCTGTTGAGCGTCGCGTTCTGGCCGTCGACGCCGATGAACGAGGCGAGGCTCTCGACCGCCGGGTCCTGCAGGATCGCGCGGGCGAGCGCCTGCTGCCGCTCGGCCATCGCCGCGTACGAGATCGACTCGGGCGCATCCGAGATCGCCTGGATGATCCCGGTGTCCTGCACCGGGAAGAAGCCCTTCGGCACGAGGATGTACAGCAGCACGGTCAGCACCAGCGTGCCGATGGCGACGATGAGCGTCGCGGGCTGCCGCTCGAGCACCCAGTCGAGCATCACGCCGTAGCGCGCGATCACGCGCTCGAAGAAGCGTCCGCTCGCCCGCTCGAAGCGGTTCTGTCGCTCTTCGGGGACGTGGCGCAGCAGCCGCGCGCACATCATCGGCGTCAGCGTGAGCGATACGGCGGCCGAGATCAGGATCGACACCGCGAGCGTGACGGCGAACTCGCGAAAGAGGCGTCCCACCACGTCGCCCATGAACAGCAGCGGAATGAGCACGGCGATGAGCGAGATCGTGAGCGAGATGATCGTGAAGCCGATCTGGCGGCTGCCCTTCAGCGCGGCTTCCATGGGCGAGTCGCCCTGCTCGATGTAGCGCGCGATGTTCTCGATCATCACGATCGCGTCGTCGACCACGAAGCCGGTCGCGATCGTGAGCGCCATCAGGGTGAGGTTGTTGATCGAGAAGCCGGCGAGGTACATCACGCCGAACGTGCCGACCAGTGACAGCGGCACCGCCACGCTCGGGATGATCGTGGCCGCCACGTTGCGCAGGAACAGGAAGATCACCATGACGACGAGCGCCACGGCGAGCATCAGCTCGAATTGCACGTCGTGCACCGAGGCGCGGATCGTGGTGGTCCGGTCGGTCAGCAGCGCGACGTCGACCGACCCCGGCAGCGTGGCCTGCAGCTGGGGCAGCAATTGCTTGACCCGGTCGACCACCTCGATGACGTTCGCGCCCGGCTGGCGCTGGATGTTCAGGATCACCGCGGCGCGCTCGTTCGCCCACGCGCCGAGCCGGTTGTTCTCGGCATCGTCGACGACGTCGGCGACGTCGGACAGGCGCACCGGCGCGTTGTTGCGATACGCCACGATCAGGCTGCGGTATTCGTCGGCGGAACGCAGCTGATCGTTGGCGTCGATGGTCGAGGCGCGCGTGGGACCGTCGAAGCTGCCCTTCGCCTGGTTGACGTTCGCGTTCGCGATCGCGGTGCGCACGTCGTCGAGCGCGAGGTTGTACGAGGCGAGGAGGCGCGGGTTGGCCTGCACGCGCACGGCGGGGCGCTGACCGCCGGCGATGCTGACGAGGCCGATGCCCGGCAGTTGCGAGATCTTCTGCGCGATGCGCGTGTCGACGAGGTCCTGCACCTGCGGCAGCGGCAGCGTGGTCGACATCACGGCGAGCGTCAGGATCGGCGCGTCCGCCGGATTCACCTTGCTGTAGATCGGCGGCTGCGGCAGGTCGCTTGGCAACAGGTTGCCGCCCGCGTTGATGGCCGCCTGCACTTCCTGCTCCGCGATGTCGAGGGAGAGGTCGAGCGAGAACTGCAGCGTGATCACCGACGCGCCCCCGGAGCTCGTCGACGACATCTGGTTGAGCCCCGGCATCTGGCCGAACTGCCGCTCGAGCGGCGCGGTGACCGTCGACGTCATCACCTCGGGGCTCGCGCCGGGATACAGCGTCACCACCTGGATCGTCGGGTAGTCGATCTGCGGTAGGGCGGAGATCGGCAGCACGCGGTACGCGACGATGCCCGCGAGCAGCACCGCGACCATCAGGAGCGACGTCGCGACCGGGCGCAGGATGAAGATGCGCGACGGGTTCATCTGAGCGTCGCCTACTTCGCCGGTTGCGCGTTCGGCGCCGCCGCGGCGCCGGTCGTGTTGCCCGGCGGCGCCGTGACCGGCGCGGCGCGGGTCGTGTCGCCCGGCGGCGGCGCGACCGGCACGGCCCCGGTCGTGCTGGCGGATGACGGCGCGACCGGCGCAGCGCCGGCGCCGGCGGCCCCCTTGCCGTTGCGGGGTCCCTGGCCGTTACCCTTGGCTCGCGCCGGCGCAGCCGATTGCGCCGCGCGCTCCTCGGCCGTCACGGGCTCGATCTTCGCGCCGTCGCGCAGCTTGTCGGTGCCGTCGGTGACGACGCGCTCGCCCGGTGCGATACCCTCCTCGATCACCGTGGTCTCGCCCTGCGCCGGTCCGAGCTTCACCACGCGCACCGACACGGTGTCGTCGTCGTTCACGCGATACACGAAGGTGCCCGGCGAGCCGCGTTGCACTGCCGACGACGGCACGACGGTCACACCTTTCAGCGTCTCGAGCTGCATGCGCACGTTGACGAACTGGTTCGGGAACAGCGCCGTGTTCTCGTTCGCGAACTCCGCCTTCAGCTTGATCGTGCCGGTGGTGGGATCGATCTGGTTGTCCACCGTGACGAGCTTGCCCGTGGCGAGGCGATTGCGGCCGTCGCGGTCCCATGCCTCGACCACGGGAGCGTCGCCCGCCTGCATGCGACGCACGACGGCGGGAAGCTTCTCTTCGGGAATCGAGTACAGCACGCTGATCGGCTGGACCTGCGTGATGACGACGATCCCGTTGGTGTCGGTCTGCCGGACCATGTTGCCGGGATCGACCTGGCGCAGGCCGGTGCGCCCGGCCAGCGGCGCGACGATGCGCGTGTAGGAGAGCTGCAGCTTGGCGTTGTCGACCGCACCGCGATCCGCTTCGATGGTTCCTTCGAGCTGACGCACGAGCGCCGCCTGCGTGTCGACCTGCTGCTGCGCGATCGAGTCCTGCTTCAGGAGCGTCTGGTAGCGCTCGAGGTCGATGCGTGCGTTGGCGAGCTGCGCCTGGTCGCGCGCCATCTGGCCGGCAGCCTGCGCAACCTGGACCTCGAACGGCTTCGGATCGATCTGCGCGAGAAGCTCGCCCGCCTTGACCATCTGTCCTTCGCGGAATTGCACGCTCGTGAGCTGGCCGTCCACGCGTGGACGCACCGTGACGGTGTTGCGCGCATTGACGTTGCCGAGCGCGTTCTGCCACACCACGAAATCGGCCGTGCGCGCCGGCGCGATCGCAACCGGGAGCACGGTGCGCGTGTCGCCGCCAAAGCGCCCGCCGCCCTTGCCGCCTTTGGCCTTCGACGCCGCCGCGGCTTTGCCGTCGCCGCCAGGCGCGCGTTCCGACGCCGGTGTATGGTGCGTCCAGTACCAGATGATCGCGATGACCGCGGCGACGATGACGACGACAACGATCCCGACGAAGCCGCGACGGCGCGGTGGACGAGGCGGAATGTCGTCCGGATCGGGGACGATCGGCGTCGCGGGGTGATCGGCGGGCATCTTTTCGATTCATGTCCTGGTCGGCGGACCGCGCGCCTCGTGCGGGCCGGTGTTGAGAGTCGGGTGCGGGCGGCTTTGTTCTGGAACCCGAGGCCGATACGCGTCGCTTCGGCAAGGGAATTGCAAGCAAAAATTTCCCTGCGGAGCGGCGCTAGGATACCGTCAGCACCGCTTGCGGCGGCAGTTGTGCCGCCTGTCGAGCCATGGCCGTGCTTGAGGCCAATGAGCGTAGGGTCGCGGCCAGAGAACGATAACCATGCTCCAGCCAGCCCATGTCGGCCACCTTGCCGTGTTGCGCGCGCTCATCCGCGAGGGCGCCGCCGAGGGCAGCTTCGACCGTGGTCTCGCGGCCGACTCGACCGAGGCGACCGATTTCTTCGAGAAGCTGAAGCGCGCCCTGGTCACCGGCTACTTCGTCGAGCAGGACGCCCGCACAGGGCGCATCGACACCGTCGCCGTGCCAGGATACGTGTTCTGGCCGGACGATCGACACAGCGGCATGCCGCCCGTCGGCTTCGGCCTGTTCCGGGCGCTGGACCACGGATACGAGCTGTGGCTCGCGGGTCTCGAATTCGCGCGGCGGGGTGGCGGCCAGGGCCGCGCGTTGCTCGACGCCTTGTTCAGCACAGCCCCAGGACAAAAGACGTACGTCGTACGCGTGCAGCGCGCGTCGCGCTACCTGCCTCAGGTCACGCATCTCATGCAGACCATGCGCTTCACGAGCGTGGGCGACACCGCGCGGCTGCGCTGGTTCGTGCGCGACGATGCGCCGCCGGCGCTCGCGGCGCGCATACGCGAAGCCGTGAGCGCGCGTCGACCGGTCAACTAGGCCGGCGTTCGCTCTTCGCTTCTCGGCGCGCGCGGCGCGAAGCGCACCGTCGTGCCGCGCTCCACCGGATGTCCCGCGCTCATCCAGGCGTCGAGCCCGCCGCGCAGCGGACGCACGCGCGTGTAGCCGCGGCCGAGCAGGATCTGCGCCGCGCGCTTGGCCGACGCCTCGTTCGGGCACGCGCAATAGACAACGATGTCACGATCGGACGGAAAGTCGTCGAGGCGCGCGATCGCCTCCAGGTCGAGCAGCGCCGCACCCGGAATGTGCGGCCGCGATTGTTGCGCGAGCCGCGAGCCGATGTCGATCAAAAACGGCCGGGTCTCGCCGTCGAGCGCTGCGCGCAGATCGTCGATGTCGATCAGTGCGGCGTTGACGAAGCGTGCCAGGCGCCACCGCTGCCATGCCTTGAACAGCACGTACGCCGCGACGACGATCGCGACGCCGGCCGCGCCGACGACGACGTGCGCGGCCATCCAGCCCAGCACGCTCTCGATCTGCGACGCGAACAGATAGCCGGTGCCCATGGCGGCGCCGACCCACAGTGCAGCGCTGGCCATCGACGCCATCACGAACGACCCGACGCGCATGCGCAGCGCACCGGCGATCGGCGGCGCCACCGTCGAGAATCCCGGCACGAACTTCGAGAGCACCACCGAATAGAAACCCCAGCGCTCGAAGATGCCTTCGGTCTGGCGCACGCACATGTCCGGCGACAGCGAGACCTTGCACAGGAAGCGCAGCACGGGATAGCCGAAGCGCCGTCCGGCCCAGAACCACACGAGGTCGGCGGCGAGCGACGCGCACACCGACAGCGCGAACGCGGCCGGGCCGTCGAGACGCCCCATGCTGGCGAGCGCACCGGCGATCATCATCGTCGGCACCGACGGGATCGGCAGCCCGAGTTGCTGCAGCAGCACGTTGAGGCCGACGACCCAGACCCCGTACTGCGACAGTTGTGCGAGCGCCGTTTCCATGTCCGGTCGGTCAGCGCGCGATGTCGCCGAAGCGGCCGCTGCGGAAATCGTCGACGGCCTGGTGGATCTCGGCCTCGGTATTCATGACGAACGGGCCGTAGCGCGCGACGGGCTCGTCGAGCGGCGCACCGCCGAGCACGAGCGCGCGCGCGTCCGCCGCGCTGGCGAGCGAGATCGCGTCGCCCTCGCCGAGCACGGCGAACGTTCCGCTCGGCGCCGGCGCGGCGTCCGCGATCGACAGCGTGCCGTCGTAGACGTACACGCCGACGTTGAAGTCGTGCGGGACGTCGAGCGTCACGCGTCCGCCGGGCTTCAGCGTCACGTCGAAATAAAGGATGGGCGTGCGCGTCTGAACGCGCGCGGCGACGCCGAGCGCGGTGCCGGCGACGACCTTGACGCTGGCCAGCCCGTCCGGCGTGCGCGCAATCGGCAGCGCATCGTGCGTCACGTCCTGATAGCGCGGCGCCATCATCTTGTCGCGCGCCGGCAGGTTGACCCAGACCTGGAAGCCATGCACGCGCCCGCCGTCGCGGCGCACGCGCGCGCTCGGCATCTCGGAATGGATCACGCCGCGGCCCGCGGTCATCCACTGGATGTCGCCGGCCCCGAGGCGTCCGCGATGCCCGGCGGAATCCTCGTGCTCGAATTCGCCCTCGAGGAGGTAGGTCACCGTCTCGAAGCCGCGGTGCGGATGATCGGGTGCGCCGACCGCCTGTCCCGGCGCGTACTCGACCGGCCCCATCTCGTCGAGCAGCAGGAACGGGTCGAACAACGACAGGTCGCGCGTGGGAAACGGACGGCGCACGACGAAACCGCCGCCTTCGACGGTGCGCGAGGCGGCGATGCGACGTGAGACGGGGCGGATGACGGCCATGGTTGATCCGACAGGATAGCGCGGAAGGTGTGACAGGATTGGGGCCGGCGTGCCGGTTTCCAAGGTCCGCGCTTTTGCGGGACAATGCGCCGCGCGGCGCACGCCTGCCGCCAGCGCGAAAAGGCGACACGATGGCCACCCCGCAACCGCCGCAGTCTTCCGTTCCGCCCGTGTCGGCTACCGCGCCCGAGCCGCGGCACCTTGCATCCGGCTACGGCGCTTCGTGGTGGGGCGAAGGGTGGCGCATCTTCGCCGCGGCCCCTGGCACGTGGATCGGCATCACGCTGATCCTGCTGGTGCTCATGTTCCTGATGGTCATCGTGCCGATCATCGGCCACATCGCGCAAACGCTGCTCTTGCCCGTGTTCGCGGGCGGCGTCATCCTCGGCTGCCATGCGCTGGCGCGCGGCGAGCCGCTGCGCGTCGGTCACCTGTTCGACGGGTTCGGCTCGGGACGCTTCGGCGCGCTCATCGTGCTCGGACTCGTCATGCTCGCCGCCGGCATCGTGCTGTCGGTGATTTGCGCGATGATCGTGGTCCTTGCCGTCGGCTTCGGGGGATTCGCCGCGCTCGCATCGCTCGATCCCACGAACCTCGACCTGCGCGTCCTGACTTCGCTCGGCGTCGGCTTCCTCATCGTGTTCCTCGTCGCGTTGATCGGCGTCGCGCTGATCGCGATGGCGTACTGGTTTGCGCCGGCGCTCGTAGTGCTGAACAACGAGGAGCCGCTGCGCGCGCTCTCCAAGAGCTTCGTCGCGTCGTGGCGCAACCTGGGCGCGATGGCGATCTACGGCATCATCTACATCGGGCTCGCGATCGTCGCGACCATTCCACTCGGGCTCGGCTGGCTCGTGCTGGCGCCGATGCTGATCGGCTCGTGCTACGCGGGGTGGCGCACGATCTTCGCCTAGTGCGCCTCGTCCCAGTTCGAGCCGTGACCGACGTCGACGACCAGCGGCACCGATAGCTGCCCCACGCCCGCCATCAGCCCGGGCAGCTCCCGCTCCACGCGGGGCAGCTCGGCCTCCGGCACTTCGAGCACGAGCTCGTCGTGGACCTGCAGGACGAGCCGCGTGCCGATGCGCTCGCGGTCGATCCAGCGCTGCACCTCGATCATGGCGAGCTTGACGAGATCCGCGGCCGTGCCCTGCATCGGCGCGTTGATGGCCGCGCGCTCGGCGGCCGAGCGACGCGGTCCGCTCGCCGCGCGGATATCCGGCAGCCACAGCCGTCGGCCGAAGACCGTCTCGACATAGCCCTGCGATCGCGCCACCTCGCGCGTGCGCTGCATGTACGCCGCCACGCCGGGATAGCGCGTGAAGTACTTGTCGATGAACTGCGCCGCGGCCGATCGCTCGATGTTGAGCTGCGCGGCGAGGCCGAACGCGCTCATGCCGTAGATCAGGCCGAAATTGACGGCCTTGATGTAGCTTCGCTGCTGCGGCGTGACGTCCGCGGGCGCGATGCCGAACACCTCGGCCGCGGTCGCGCGGTGGATGTCAGCGCCTTCGCGAAATGCGCGCAGCAATGCCGGATCCTCGGACAGGTGCGCCATGATGCGCAGCTCGATCTGCGAGTAGTCGGCCGACATCAGCACGTGCCCCGGCGGCGCCACGAACGCCTCGCGTATGCGGCGTCCTTCGGCCGTCCGGACCGGGATGTTCTGCAGGTTCGGCTCGAGCGAGGCCAGGCGGCCGGTCACCGCGGTCGTCTGCGAGAACGTCGTGTGCACGCGGCCGGTCTGCCCGTTCACCATCTGCGGCAGCTTGTCGGTGTACGTCGACTTCAGCTTCGACAGCGCGCGATGCTCGAGGATCAGCTTCGGCAGCGGATAGTTGGCGGCGAGCTCCTGCAGCACCTCTTCGTCGGTCGACGGCTGCCCGGTGGCCGTGCGCTTCACCACCGGCAGCTTCATGCGGTCGAACAGGATCTCGCAGAGCTGCCGCGGCGAGCCGAGGTTGAACGGCGATCCCGCCTCCGCGAACGCCTGCTGCTCGAGGGTGGCGACGCGCTCGCCCAGCGTACGCCCATGCTCGGCGAGCCGCGCGCCGTCGATCAGCACGCCGGTGCGCTCCATGCGAAACAAGACGTCGCGCACCGGCAGCTCGATCGTCTGGTAGATGCGCGTGAGCTTGTCGTCGCCGGCGATCTGCGGATACAGGTGCTCGTGCAGGCGCAGGATGACGTCCGCGTTGGCGGCGGCGTATTCCGTCGCACGCTCGACAGCGACCTCGCCGAACGTGATGCGCTTCGCGCCGCGGCCCGTCACCTCGTCGAGCTTCAGCATGCCGATGTCGAGATGGCGCAGCGCGAGGCTGTCCACGTCGTGCGGCTTGTGCGATTCGAGGACGTACGACTCGATCTCCGCATCGTGGCCGACGCCCCCGAGCGCGAGGCCGTGGTTCGCGAGGGCGTGCTCGTCGAACTTCACGTTCTCGCCGATCTTCCTGCGCGACGCATCGGCGAGCCACGTGGCGATCGCGGCGAGCACTTCGCCGCGGTCGAGCTGGTCCGGCGCGCCCGCGAAGCGATGCGCGAGCGGCACGTAGCACGCACGTCCCGGCGCCACCGCGAACGCGAGGCCGACGATCTCGGCCTGCAGCGGCTCCGATTGCGCCGCATAGACCTTGAACGCGACCAGCTCCGCGGCGCGGATGTCCTTCCACCAGCGCTCCCACTGTGCCCCATCAAGCACCGTCTCGTAATGCGTCGCGATCGCCGGCGCACGCGGCGCGGCCGCCGGCTCGGAGGGCGCCACCGGCTCGCGCAGTTGCAGCGCGGCGGTGGTCGACGCGCCGCCGAGGTCGCGTATCCATTGCTTGAACTCGAACCGCTCGAACATCTCGCGCAGCTTCGCATCGTCGCGCGGCTGGAGCGACAGATCGCGATACGACATCTCGAGCCTGCAGTCGCAGCGCACCGTCAGCAGGCGCTTGCCCTGCGGGAGCCAGTCGAGCGTCTGGCGCAGGTTCTCGCCCACCACGCCGGGAATCGACGCGGCCTCGGCGATCACCTTGTCGAGCGTGCCGTACTGCGCGAGCCACTTCGCGGCGGTCTTCGGTCCCACCTTCGGCACGCCGGGGATGTTGTCGACCGAATCGCCCGTGAGCGTGAGGAGATCGAGCACCTGGTCCGGGCGCACGCCGAACTTCACCTCGACGCCGGCTTCGTCGAGCGTCTCGTTGCTCATCGTGTTGACGAGCTTGACGCCGGGACGCACGAGCTGCGCGAGATCCTTGTCGGACGTCGATATGACGACGTCGACACCCGCCTCGCGCGCCTCGTGCGTCAACGTCCCGATGACGTCGTCCGCCTCGACGCCGTCGACCATGACGAGCGGCCATCCGTGCGCGCGCACGAGCGCGTGCAGCGGCGCGATCTGCAGGCCGAGCTCGTCGGGCATCGCGGTGCGGTTCGCCTTGTACTGCGGATACCAGTCGTCGCGAAACGTCCGGCCCGGTGCGTCGAACACGACGGCGAAATAGTCGGGCTTTACGTCCTCGACCATTCGGCGCAACATCGAAACGACACCGCGCAGCGCGCCCGTGGGCTCGCCGCGCGTCGTGCGCAGGTCCGGTAGCGCGTGATACGCGCGATACAGGTACGACGAACCATCGACGAGGACGAGCGTAGGCATGTTGCCGCAAACCGACAAGATTCCCGAGCTGGTGGACACCCAGACGGTCTATACCGATCTCGGAAAGGAAGCGTGGCGGGTGCTGGGAATTATGGCAGAGTTCCAGCTCGCGACCGATCGTCTGCGCGGCATACGACCTGCGGTCAGCGTGTTCGGCAGCGCGCGCATCAAGGCGAGCCACAAGTACTACGACACGACGCGCACGATCGCGCGCAAGTTGTCCGATGCCGGCTTCGCGGTGATCTCCGGCGGCGGCCCCGGTCTCATGCAGGCGGCGAACGAAGGCGCACAGGGCGGGCGCTCGCCGGCGATCGGCCTCAACATCTACCTGCCGCACGAGCAGGGCGGCAATCCGTTCCAGGACGTGTCGATCAATTTCCGCTACTTCTTCGCGCGCAAGATGATGTTCGTGCGCTTCGCGTCGGCGTATGTCGTGCTGCCGGGAGGATTCGGAACGCTCGACGAGCTCTCCGAATGCCTCACGCTCGTGCAGACGCGCAAGACGCGCCGCATCCCGATCATCCTCGTGGGCTCGGATTTCTGGGGCGGCTTCCTCGACTGGCTGAAGGACCGGCTCGTCGGCGAAAAGATGGTCGATCCGGCGGACATCGACCTCATGCGCGTGCTCGATGATCCCGACGCTATCGTGGAAGCCATTTTCGATTTCTACGAGAACCGCGGCTTCCAACCGTCGCGCGAGGAGCGCGAGCAGATGCTCAACCTGTAGCGCGCTGCGCGCACTGTTGCGCGCGCGCAAATCGGCGACTCGCCGACCCGCTGCCGCGCGCTTGTCCTACGGCGCCGAGCGACGCGCTGGGGTAGAATCATCATCATCCCCGACGGTGGTCATCGACCATGAAGGTCCCGCGCCTCGCGTCTACCTTGCTCGCGTCCCTGATGGTCGCGGCGGCCGTCGCGTGCGCGCAGACACCGCCGGCTCCGAAGGTCGATCCCACGCCACCGCCGCCGCCGGACCTGTCCGGCGATCCGGAAGTGGAGCCTCAGGTCACCATCATTCGTCGCGAAGATCAGGTCGTCGAGGAAGTGCGCATTCGAGGCGAGCTGCGCTACATCAGGGTCACGCCTCGCGGCGGCCGGCCCTACTTCCTGTTTCCCGACCAGAACGGCAACACGTACATCCGTCGCGACAGCCTGGATCCGACGCTGAAGGTTCCGATGTGGGTGCTGTTCTCGTTCTGAGCTGAGTCGCCGCCATTCACGACCGGCCGGCGCGTCGCAACGCGCCGCGCTGATCCATGTCCGTTTACACCAACGTCACACCCGAACAGCTCGACGCCTGGCTTGCGCGCTACAGCGTGGGCGGCCTCGTCGACATGGACGCCATCGCATCGGGGATCGAGAACACCAATTACTTCGTGACCACGGAAAAGGGCCGCTACGTGCTCACGCTGTACGAGCGGTTGCCGCCGCCGGAGCTGCCGTTCTACCTCAACCTGATGGCGCACCTGGCGCGCGCCCGCGTGCCCGCACCCGCGCCCGAGCCCGATCGCACCGGCGCGTTGTTCTCGATGCTCAACGGCCGCCCGGCAGGACTCGTCGCGCGCATCGACGGCGCCGCGGTGGAGCATCCGGAGCTTTGGCACTGCGAGGCCGTGGGCGATGCGCTCGCGCGCATGCACCGCGCGTCCCAGACGTATCGCGCGCGTCTCACCAATCGACGCGGACCCGCCTGGTGGCGCCAGGCCGCGCGCGCGGTGCAGCCATTCCTCACCGCCGAGCAGCGCGACCTGCTCTCGGCGGAGATCAAGTTCCAGACCGGCTACGGCAAGGTGAAGCTTCCGAAGGGCGCGATCCACGGCGACCTCTTCTGCGACAACGTGCTCTTCGCCGATCGACACGTTGCCGGCATCATCGATTTCGGCTTCGCCGCCACCGACTTCCTCGCGTACGATCTCGCGATCACGGCGAACGACTGGTGCGTGATCGACGAGTCCGGCACGCTCGATCCGAACCGATGCGAGGTGCTGGTGCGCGCGTATGAAGCCGTGCGGCCGCTGAGCGACGACGAGCGCGCGCAATGGCCGACGCTGCTGCGCGCGGCGGCGCTGCGCTTCTGGCTGTCGCGGCTGTACGATCTGTATCTGCCGCGGCCGGGTGAGCTCACGCATGCGCACGATCCTGCGCAGTTCGAGCGCATCCTGCGCCAGCGCATCGACTCCTCCAGGCGGCTGTAGACATGCTCGACGCACCCATGGGCGACGCTCCCCGCGAGACCGTCTTCACACGCCACGACGCGGCGCGCGGCCTCGAGTGGATGCGGCAAAGCTACGGCCTGTTCCGCCGCGCGCGCGTGCCCTGGGTCGCGCTCGTGCTCTGCTATTACATCGTGCTGCTCGTGATCAATCTCCTGCCGTACGTGGGCGGCATCGGGGCGATGGTCGTGAGACCGGTCTTCGCGGTCGGCTTCCTCGCCGCGGCGTGGAACCAGGAGCGCGGCGCGCGCCCATCGCCTCGCCACCTGTTCCAGGGATTCCGCTCGAACCTGTGGGTGCTCGTGCCGCTCGGCGTGCTCATCATCGTCAACATCGCGATCGCGATGGGCGCCGCCTCGCTGGTCGACGGGGGCCGGCTCGTTGGCGTCCTGATGAACCCCGCGCCCGAGGGCCTGGACGCGGACGCCGCGCGCGCGCGCGTCAGCGAGGCGTTCAGCGATCCTCGCGTCGAGATCGGCATGGTCTTCGGCATGCTATGCGCCTTGCCGCTGCTCCTCGCGCTGTGGTGGGCGCCCGCGCTCGTCGTGTTCCAGGACGCGAACCTGCGCACCGCGCTGCGCACGAGCCTGCGTGCATCGCTCGCCAACTGGCGGCCGATGCTGGTGTGGTGCTTCGTGGTGTTCTTCTTCTCGAGCGTCGTGCCGACGGTGATCGGCGAGCTGCTGTGGCTCGTCCTGCCGTCCTCGATTGCCGGCGTCGTCATCGCCGGGCTCTTCATCGTCTACGTGTGGTCGGTCGTCGCCGTCATGCAGATCAGTGACTACGTGTGCTACCGCGACGTGTTCCACGCCGGCGAGACCCTGGCGCCGGTCGAGCGACCGCCACGCAACGCCTGATCAGACGCGCTCGAGCCGCGCGTACTCCAGGGCGAGCCACTTCACGCCGACGTCGCGGAAGTTGACCTGCACGCGCGCGTCGCCGCCGCGGCCCTCGGCGTCGATGATGACCCCCACGCCGAACTTGGCGTGACGCACGCTCTGGCCGATGCGCCACGTCGACGCCGGCGGCGTTGCCTGCGGCGCCGATTGGACCGCGCCCCACTCCGACGCATCGACGTCGATCGACATCCGCTGGCTGCGCGGCGACAGCCATTGCACGAGCTCGCGCGGGATCTCGTCGAGGAACCGCGACACGATGTTGTAGCGTGTCTGGCCGTGCAGCATGCGCGTCTGCGCGTGCGTGAGGTAGAGCTTGCGCCGCGCGCGCGTGATCGCGACGTACATGAGGCGCCGCTCTTCCTCGACGCCGTCGAGCTCGTTCAGGCTGTTCTCGTGCGGGAACAGGCCTTCCTCGAGCCCGGTGACGAACACCGTGTGGAACTCGAGGCCCTTCGCGGCGTGCACGGTCATGAGCTGCAACGCCGGGCGGCCTTCCGCGGCCTGCGTATCACCTGCCTCGAGCGCGGCGTGCGCGAGGAACGCCGTCAGCGCATCGGTTGCGCCTTCTTCGGCAGTCGGCTCGGGCGGCGGCGGCTCGACCGGCGGCGCCCCGGCGAGCGCCAGCACGGCATCCGCAGGCACTTCGGAAGGCGACAGTCGAATCGGCGCGTCGACGGCGAGGTCGGCCTCGCGCACGAAGCTCGCCGCCGCGTTCACGAGCTCCTCCAGGTTCTCGATGCGCTCCTGGCCGTCCTTCTCCTGCCGGTAATGCGCAAGGAGACCCGACGCCTCGACGACATGGGCGACCTGCTCGGACAGCGGAAGGCCGCGCGTCGCCTCGCGCATCGCCTCGACGAGGCGCACGAACGCGCTCACCGCGCTGCCCGCCTTGCCGCCGAGCGCGCCGCTGCACGCCACCTGCCACAAGGTCGTGCCCTGGCCGCGCGACTGCTCTCCGAGCTGCTCGAGCGTTCTCGCACCGATGCCGCGCGGCGGGAAGTTGATCACGCGAAGCATCGCGCCGTCGTCCTCCGGCATCGCGACGAGCCGAAGGTACGCGAGCGCATGCTTGATCTCCGCGCGCTCGAAGAAGCGCATGCCGCCGTAGACGCGATAGGGCAATGCGGCATTGAAAAGCGCATGCTCGAGCACGCGCGATTGCGCGTTGCTGCGGTACAGGAGCGCGATCTCGTCGAGCGGCGTGCCGTCGTCGGCGATGCTCTTCACCGCGTCGACGACGAAGGCGGCCTCCGCATGATCGGTCGGCGCGACGAACGCGCGCACCGGGTCGCCCTTGCCGGCATCGGTCCACAGGTTCTTGCCGAGCCGCGTCTGGTTGTTCCTGATGAGCGCGTTCGCGGCATCGAGGATGGTGCCGTGCGAGCGGTAGTTCTGCTCGAGCTTGATGAGGTGCACGGGCCGGTCGGGCCGCGCGAAGTCGTGCTCGAAATGCTGCATGTTGGCGACGTTCGCGCCGCGAAACGCGTAGATCGACTGATCGTCGTCGCCGACCGCGAACACCGCGGTATCCGGGCCGGCGAGCGTGCGCAGCCATTGGTACTGCAGGAGGTTCGTGTCCTGGAACTCGTCGACGAGCAGGTGCGAGAAGCGGCGCCGGTAGTGCTCGCGAAGCCCTTCGTGCGCGAGCAGCAGCTCGTAGCTCCGCAACAGGAGCTCGGCGAAGTCCACCGCGCCCTCGCGCTGGCACGTCGACTCGTACAGCGCGTAATGCTCGATCTGACGGCGCGTGAACTCGTCGGTCGCCTCCACCGCGTTGGGCCGCCGGCCCTGCTCCTTGGCGTTCATGATGAAGTACTGGAGCTGGCGCGCCGGATAGCGCTCGTCGTCGATGTTGTGCGCGCGGTAGACGCGCTTGATGAGCGCGAGCTGGTCCTGCGTGTCGAGGATCTGGAACGCGGGCGGCAGCTGCGCCGCGCGGTGATGCGCGCGCAGCATGCGATTGCACAGCCCATGGAAGGTGCCGATCCACATGCCGCGCGTGTGCATCGGCGTGAGAGCCGACACGCGCGTCAGCATCTCCTTCGCCGCCTTGTTGGTGAACGTGACGGCGAGGATCGACAGCGGGCTCGCCTGCCCGGTCCCGAGGAGCCATGCGATGCGGGTGGTGAGCACCCGCGTCTTGCCGCTGCCGGCGCCGGCGAGGATCAGCGCCGATGCGTGCGGCAGCGTCACCGCGGCGAGCTGCTCGGGATTGAGATTGGCGAGAAGAGGCGAAGCCATGCGAAGCGTGCGCGCTGACCGCGGCACGCGCAAACGAATCATTATAGCCGCCGGGCCGGGGCTATAATCGCGCGCTTCACGAATGGAACAGCTCCCACGCTCACTTCGTTCGCCGGCCCCGGCGGCGGCTCGTCCGTCGCCTGGCGCGGCTCGGCGGTGATGGCCCGCGCGCCGCGCGCCCCGGACGAAACGCCGCCCGCGAATTCCGCGACGATGCGCGCGTTCGTGCACTGGATCCGCGCCGCGGCGCCGTACGTGCACGCGTTTCGCGGCCAGACGTTCATCATCGCGTTCGGCGGCGAAGTCGTCGCCGACGATTCGTTCCTCGGCGTGGTGCACGATCTGAATCTGCTGCACAGCCTCGGCATCCGCCTCGTGGTCGCGCACGGTTGCCGCCCGCAGGTCGAAGCCATCCTGTCGCAGCAGGGTTACGAGAGCCGCTACGCGCACGGCGTGCGCGTCACCGACGCCGATGCCATGGACTGCGTGCTCGAGGCGGCGGGCCAGGTGCGCGCGCGCATCGAGGCGCTGCTGTCGCTCGGCCTCGCCAATTCGCCGATGGCCGGTGCGCGCAATCGCGTGTCGAGCGGCAACTACCTCACGGCCAAGCCGATGGGCATCGTGGACGGCGTCGACATGGAGCTCACCGGGGAGGTGCGCCGCATCGACACCGAGGCGATCCACCAGCGCCTCGAGGATGGCGACATCGTGCTGATCTCGCCGATCGGGTATTCGCCGACCGGTGAGATCTTCAATCTGACCGTCGAGGAAGTGGCTACACAGGTCGCCGTGCACATGCGCGCGGCCAAGCTCATTTTCCTGATGGACACCGACGGCGTGCGCAACGCCCGGCGACAGCTGCTGTCGGATCTGTCGACGCGCGACGCCGAGGCGCTGCTCGCGCGGCCGGATCGCCTCGCGCCCGACGTGCGGCTGTATTTGCCCGCGGTGATCCGCGCCTGCAACAACGGCGTCAAGCGCGGCCATCTCATCAGCCGGCACCATGACGGCGCGCTGCTGCTCGAGCTCTTCACGCGCGACGGCGTCGGCACCATGGTGGCGGCGACCGCGCTCGCGCACATCCGCAATGCCACCATCGACGATGCCGGCGGCATCCTCGCGATCATCGAGCCGCTGGAGGAGCAGGGTGTCCTCGTCCGCCGCTCGCGCGAGCGGCTGGAGGCGGAGATCGAGCGGTTCGTCGTCGCGGAGTACGATAACCACATCATCGGCTGCGCGGCGCTCTATGCGTTCCCGGACGAGCGGGTGGGAGAGCTCGCGGCGCTGGCGGTGCACCCGGATTTCCGGCGCGAAGGGTATGGCGAGGCGCTGATGCGCGAGATCGAGACGCGCGCACGGCGGCTCAAGCTCACGAGCCTGTTCGTGCTCACCACCCGCACGGCCCACTGGTTTCTGGAGCGCGGCTTTCGCAGCGCAACCATCGCCGACCTGCCGCAGCAGAAGCAGGCCCTCTACAATTACCAGCGCAAGTCGCTGGTCTACTGCAAGCCGCTGCCGGCGGGATCGGCGTGAATCGGATGAAGGAGGCGCCATGGCGCGCATGGTGAATTGCGTGAAGCTCGGCCGCGAGGCCGAAGGTCTGGATTTCCCGCCGTATCCCGGCGAGCTCGGCAAGCGCATCTACGAGAGCGTCTCGAAGGAAGCGTGGCAGCAGTGGCTGAAGCACCAGACCATGCTCGTCAACGAGAACCGGCTGTCGCTCGCGGATCCGCGCGCGCGCAAATGGCTCGCCGAGCAGATGGAAAAGCATTTCTTCGGCGCCGGCGCCGAGATGCCGTCGGGCTACGTGCCGCCCACGCCCTGAGCCCGGCCGCGGTCGACGTCGCACCGCGCCGATAAGCGGCCATAGAGCGCGCGCAGCGCTTCGGTCTGCGCACCGGCGGGTAGGTCGAAGTCGTCATCGCGCGAATGGTGGCTGCGCATGTCGGCTTCGAGGAAGCGATCGATGTCCTGCGCGTGCGCGTGCACCTCCAGCGGGACGTCAAGCCGGCGTGCGATCCGACGCATGACCTCGCGCCAGTCCGCGAGCAGGTCGGTGTAGCGCACGTACACGACGTCGGCACGCGCGGACTCGATGAACACCTCGACGCGCTGCATGTAGTCGAGCCAGAGCGCGAGCCCCCGCTCGACCGGCATGTCGCCCTGCGTGCGCAGGGAGCCGGCCACTTCCAGCGGATGGCGCACGACGACGACGTACGCCGGCCGATACCCGGTTTCGCGCAGCGCGCGATGCCACAGCGGTGCGAGCACGCACATGCGCGGGTCCTTGATCAGTGCCACCGGCGCATCCGCGTACTCGGTCTCGAGGACTTCCCGCGCGTTCAGCACGAACTCGTCGGCGAGCGCACCCGCCGCCGGCACCGCGAGGCCGACGCGGTCCCAGTCGCCCCCGAGATGCTGGAGCATGCGCGCGTCGAGATCGGTGACCGCCTCGGCTTCCCAGAATCCCTTGCGATTGATGCCGAGCCGCGCGGCGATCACGCGTTCGGGCAGCGCAGCACCACAGAGGTTCAGCGTGCGCGCAAGCGCCGAGGTGCCGCTGCGGTACATGCCGAGCACGACCACCGCGATCCGCTCCGTGGCGCGTAGCGACGGCGGGTCGCGTCGTGTCGTCTCGATCGGCCGCGCGCGAAACCCGGCCGCGATCTCGCGCAGCAGCGCGATCGGCAGGCGATCGCCGCGACCGGCGCGCAGCTCCGAGCGCAGCAGCAGGATTCGGTTGGCGGGAAATTGCGGACAGAACGGATTCGTTGCCGCGGCGTCGCCCTTCAACGCATCGGCCAGGAGGGCCGGCACGGGCTGGTCGGCCACGCCCGAGAACGGGTTGAGGGGCGATCCGTGCGTCTTTGTGGCTGCGCCGTGAACGTACAGGGGCTTTGCGAGCACCACGGGCTCGACGATCTTCGCGGCGCGCACCGCGAAGTCCCACCCGGGACTCGGCGCGTCGTCGCGAAAGCCGCCGGCGGCGACGAACAGGTCGCGATGGACGAACAGATTGCCTCGGCACTCCATCGCGTCGCGCGCGAGCAGCGTGAAGCTCGGCGGCTCGTGCGCGAGAAAATCGCGCGCATGCATGTGCGCCGCTGCCTCGCCTTCGGCATGACGCACGCGCGAGAAACCCCACAGCGGCGTGGCGCGCGCGATCGCGGCGACCATCGCTTCGATGCGTCCGGGCTCGAACCAGTCGCCCGCATCGAGCAAAGCGACGTAACGCCCGCGCGCGCGCTGCACGCCGAAATTGATGGCTTGCGCGTCCGTGCTGCCCTCCTCGACGACGACCTCGATGTCGCGGTAAGTCTGCGCTTCGATGGAGGCCATCGCGCGCGCGACGCTGTCCGTTCGGTCGCGAACGGGCACGACCACGCTCACCGTGGCGTGGACCGGCGCCGATGCGGCGATTTCGCGCATCCGCGCGTGGTAAGCCGCGACCAGCATCTCCTGGCGCGCGTTGGCCTCGGGCGCGAGCAGCTTGGCGAGCAGCAAGCCGAGGTTCTGGCGCAGGACCTCGTCGTTCCACCCGGCACGCTCGGCCGCTTCCCACATGAGGTCGAGGGCTTCGCGATACCGGCGGCGCTCGAAGTTGACCACGCCGAGCATGTGCACCGAGTCGACGTCGCGCGGGTTCGATTCGATCGCCTGGCGGTAGAGCGCCTCGGCACGGCGCAGCATGCCGGCCTGGTGCGCGGCGACCGCCTGCATGTGCAGCGAAGAAGGTCCCGCGAACTCGACCTTGCCGTGACAGTGCTTGTAGCGCTTGCCGCTGCCGCAGCCGCAAAGCTCGTTGCGACTCATCACGCGGCCGCGGAGGAGGCGATCGGATGGAACAAGATGCCGTTCCTGCCTGTTGCAAGACGTTGCGGCGATTCTACTCGACGGCATCTCGACCGATGCGCGAACGAAGAGGTAGGATTCGACTCCAAGCGAACGTCATCGATCGAATGCCCAAGCGTCCAGACAAGATCGTGCGGATCGGCGCACCCACTCGCGGGGCGATCGTGCTCGTCGCGGGCCTGGCGTTCGGCGCATTGGCTCATGCGGACGTCTACACGTGGGTCGACGCGAAGGGCAACACGAACGTCGGCAACGTCGAGCCGCCCGAAGGCGCGCGCATTCTCAGCGTGACGCGCGAGAACCCGCAGGCGAAGGCGCAGGCGGAAGCCGCCCGCGAAGCGGCGCGGCAGAGCGAGGTCAACAGGCTCGCCGAGCGCGTCGCCGAGCTCGAGAGCAGGACGGAAGCCGCCTTCAACGCGCCCCCGCCCGTGACCTACGCGCCACCGCTGTCCTATGCCGCGCCGGCGCCACCGCCGCAGGTCAACGTGGTCGTCCTGCCGCCGGCGCAGCCGGACCCAACCGCTGCCTACGCGCAGTACGGCTGCGCGTGGGTCGGTTGCGCAACGTCCTGGTGGCCCTATGGCTACCCGGCGGCCTTTTTCGTAACGTCGCCGCGCGGCCGCGATTTCCATCGACCTTCGCATCCCATTCGCACGCCGCCGAGAGTTACCCCACCCTCGATGCGGATGCCGATGGCGGTCCGGGCTTCGGGACGCGCGACGCGCGGCTGAGCCGATTCCTGGCAACACCGAGGCTTCCGGGCTTTCGCGGAAATCGCGGCCGCGTCCGTCGACCTCGAGCCGTGCCGCCACCGTTGTGCAAGGGTCGAAGCCGTTGAGCGGCGGCTCCTGCACCTGTCGCCACTCAACGAAAACAGGAGGTTATGCCTGCGGCGCAGTTCATCGCCTCGCCTTGTGCGCGCGTCGATCGCCACAATCGCCGGGATCCCGCCTCCGCTCGGGTTTTTGTTGGCCCCAGTAGAATCGTGCGCTGGCACCCCGAAGGTGGACCTCATGCCTGCCGTGATCTCGCGTTATCCCGTTCCCGAGCTCGCCGACCTGCCCGATGACATTCGCGCGCGCATCGTCGAAGTGCAGGACAAGGCGGGCTTCATCCCGAACGTCTTTCTCACGCTCGCCCATCGACCCGACGAGTTCCGCGCGTTCTTGGCGTACCACGACGCGCTGATGCTGAAGGAAGGCGGCCTCAGCAAGGCCGAGCGCGAGATGATCGTCGTCGCGACTTCGGGCGCCAACCAATGCCTGTACTGCGTCATCGCGCACGGCGCGATCCTGCGCGTGTATGCGAAGCAGCCGCTCGTCGCGGACCAGGTCGCCGTGAACTATCGCAAGGCGGACATCACGCCGCGGCAGAAGGCGATGCTCGCGTTCGCGCTCAAGGTCGCGCAGCGAAGCCAGGAGATCGAGGACGCCGACTTCGCGGGATTGCGCGAGCACGGCTTCTCGGACGAGGACGTCTGGGACATCGGCGCCATCGCCGCGTTCTTCGCGCTGTCGAATCGCATGGCGAACATGATCTCCATGCGACCGAACGACGAGTTCCATCTCATCGGCCGGGTACCGAGGAAGTAGCCGCGCGCGGCGCTACGCCTCGAACACGACCTGGCCGCCGACGATGGTGGTCATCGTGCGCCCGACCAGCTCGTAGCCCGCGAAAGGCGTGTTGCGGCCCTGGCTTCGCAACGCGGCGGGCGTCACCCGCCACGCGTGGTGGGGGTCGAAGATGCAGATGTCGGCCGGAGCACCCACCGCCAGCGAGCCGGCCGGCACGCGCAGCACCCGCGCCGCGTGCACGGTGATGCGCGCCAGTGCCGATGCGAGATCGACACGTTCTTCCTGCGCCCACTTGAGCGTCAGCGGCAACAGCAGCTCCAGGCCCGTGGCGCCCGGCTCGGCCTCGCCGAACGGAAGCTGCTTGCCGTCGTCGTCGACCGGCGCGTGATCCGAGCACACCGCGTCGATCGTGCCGTCGGCAACACCGGCACGCAGCGCAGCGCGGTCGCGCGTGCCGCGCAAGGGCGGCACGAGGTGGGCCATGGAGTCGAACCAGCCGATGTCCACGTCGCACAGATGCAGATGGTGCACGGCGACGTCGCAGGTGACGGGCAGCCCCTCGCGTTTGGCGGCGGCCACCATGGCAACGCCTTCGGCGGTCGAGAGCCGGCAGACGTGCAGATGCACCCGCGTGTCGCGCACGAGCGCGAAGATCGTCGACAGCGCCACCGTTTCCGCCATCGCCGGGATCGCCGGCAAGCCGAGCCGCGTGGCGACCTCGCCTTCGTGCGCGACGCCGCCACGCGCGAGGTAAGGATCCTGCGGACGCAGCCAGACCGCGTGACCGAATGTCGCGGCATACTGCATCGCTCGCAGCAGCACCTGCGTGTCCACGAGCGGCGTGTCGGCCTGCGAGAACGCGACGCAACCCGCCTCCGCGAGCTCACCCATCTCGGTCAGCGTCTCGCCCGCGAGTCCGATGGTCAGCGCACCGATCGGATACACGTGCGCACGGTTGATGAGCCTCGCGCGGTGCTTCAGCATCTCGACCAGGCCCGGTTCATCGAGCGGCGGGTCGGTGTCAGGCGGGCAGGCAAGGCTCGTCACGCCGCCGGCGATGGCGGCCTCGAGCTCCGATTCCAGCGTGGCCTTGTGCTCGAGGCCGGGCTCACGCAGGCGCGCGGCGAGGTCGACGAGCCCGGGCGCAACCACGCGTCCCGCCGCATCGAGCATGCGCTCGGCGCGCCAGCCGCTCGGCGCATCGCCGATCGCCGCAATGGTGCCGTCGGCCACGTACACCGGTACGTGTCGATCCGTGCCGCTCGCCGGATCGATCACGCGTCCGTTGCGGATCTCCAGCGTGCCGATCGCGTCCCTCCCGTAGCGGTAACCGGCGGCGCTCATCAGGCGCCCGCCAGGATGCTCATGACGGCCATGCGCACGGCGATTCCGAACGTCACCTGCGGCAGGATGACGGAGCGCGCGCCGTCGGCGACCGCGGAATCGATCTCGACGCCGCGGTTCATGGGCCCGGGATGCATCACGATGACGTCTTCCTTCGCTGCCGCCAGCTTGTCCATCGTCAGGCCGTAATGCTTGAAGTACTCGCCGGCGGAGGGCAGCAGCGCACCTTTCATGCGCTCGTTTTGCAGCCGCAGCATGACGACCACGTCGCAATTCGCAAGGCCCAGGCGCATGTCCTCGTACACCTGCACGCCCATCGACTCGACGTGGGCCGGCAGGAGCGTACGCGGGCCGATCACGCGCACCTCCGCCGTGCCAAGCGTGGTAAGCCCGTGAATGAGCGAGCGCGCGACGCGCGAATGCAGCACATCACCCACGACGGCCACGGTGAGGTTCGCGAAGTCGCCCTTGTAATGCCGGATCGTGTAGAGGTCGAGCAGTCCCTGCGTCGGATGCGCGTGACGGCCGTCGCCCGCGTTGACGACATGCACGTGGGTCCTTCCCTTCGCGATGAGATGCGACGCGATCAGGTGCGGGGCGCCGGACTGCGCATGGCGCACCACGAAGAGGTCGGCGTCCATCGCGACCAGGTTGTCGACGGTGTCGAGGAGCGTCTCGCCCTTCGACGTGGACGACGCGCCGATGTTGAGATTGATGACGTCCGCCGACAGCCGCTTGGCGGCGATCTCGAACGTCGTGCGCGTGCGCGTCGAGTTCTCGAAGAACAGGTTGAACACCGCCTTGCCGCGCAGCAGCGGCACTTTCTTCACTTCGCGCTCGGCGATGCCGACGAACGGGACCGCGGTGTCGAGGATCTGGCGGATGACCGCGGGCGGCAGGCCTTCGAGCGTGAGCAGGTGCGTCAGCGCGCCGTCGGCGTTGAGCTGAGGGTTGCGGTTCGGCATCGCCTGGTCAGGACGCCCGGAAAGGCTCGATGCCGAGCGACAGCCTGCCCGCGGCATCGCGCGACAGCACGACGTTCTGGTCGCGCGCGACCGCGAGCCGGGCGCCCGCGTAGGTCGCCTCGATCGGCAGCTCGCGACCGCCGCGGTCGATCAGCACGGCGAGCTCGATGCTCGCAGGCCGTCCGAAATCGAACAGCTCGTTGATCGCCGCGCGTACGCTGCGCCCGGTGAAGAGCACGTCGTCGATCAGGACGATCGTGGCGCCCGTCACGTCGAACGGAATCTCGCTGCGCTTGGTGCCGCCTTTCAATCCCGTCGTGGCGTAGTCGTCGCGGTAGAACGACACGTCGATGAAGCCGAGCGGATGGTCGCCGGCGATCTCGCGCGCGAGCCGTTCGGCGAGCCACGCACCGCCGGAATAGATGCCGACGAATGCGGCGTCGTACGCGACCGCGGGGCGCATGCGCTCGACGAGCTCGTGCAGCGTGCCCTCCGCGTCAGGCAGGCCGGTCGTCATGCGGCGTATCGAGATAAGCCTGCAGGATGATCTGCGCGGCGACCGCATCGCGCATCGCGCGATCGTCGCGCCCGCCGCGGCCTTGCACCCGCAGCGCGGAGGTCGCGAGCTCGGAGGTGTGGCGCTCGTCGACTTCCGCGACGGGCAACCGATACCGCGCCGCGAGCTGCCGCGCGAAGCGCCGGGCGCGCGCGGTCATGTCGTGCGGCGTGCCGTCGGCGTGCAGCGGCAGTCCCACCACCAGCCGCTCGGGCTTCCACTCCGCGACGAGCGCGTCGATGGCGGCAAACCGCGCATCGTTGCGCTCGGTGTCGATGGTCGTCAGCGGCCGCGCGCTGCCGAGGCGTGTGGTGCCGAGCGCGACGCCGATCCGGCGCGTTCCGAAATCGAACGCGAGGAGCGTCGCGTCCGTGGAGGGAGGCACGTTCGCTCACGCGTGCCCGACGTCGTCGGACAGGCGCGAAAAATCGATGCCGAGCAGCCGCATGGCCGCCGGCAGCCGGTCCTCGGCCGGCAGCCCGAACAGCAGGTTCGGGTCGGCCTCGACCGTGAGCCACGCGTTTTGCGCGAGCTCCTGCTCGAGCTGCCCCGCGGACCATCCGGCGTAGCCGAGCGACACGAGGAGCTCCTTCGGGCCTTCGCCGCGACCGACCGCCTCGAGCACATCCTTGGACGTGGTGAGCCCGAGTTCGTCGCTGATCGCGAGCGTGGATTGCCAATTGCCGAGCGGGCGATGCAGCACGAAGCCGCGATCCACCTGCACCGGGCCGCCGAAGTGCACGGGCGACTCCTGCAGGCCGGCGTCGTCGAGCGGAATGTCGATCTGCTCGAACAGCGTCGACAGCGTCATGTCGATCGGCTTGTTGACGACGATGCCGAGCGCGCCGTCCTTGCTGTGCTCGCACACGTAGGTGAGCGAGTTGGCGAAATGCGGGTCCATCATCGCCGGCATGGCGATGAGGAAGTGATGCGTCAGGTTGACGGTTTCGGACATGTGACGCGCCGGCAATTATAACCCTTGAAGGTGACCCGGCTCCCGGGGCGCCGCGACGCGAGCGCCCCGGCGATGGGTTCGACAGCGCTCACCCCCGAGGTTCACCGGCGGCGTTGACCCAGATCGTCGGTCCCGGTGGCGCGCTCATCTGAACGCGGTGGAACGCGCCACGGAACGCGTACGTCACGTCCCAGTACGCGGGACGCGACGAGCCGGGCACGCTGCCGCAGCGATGCACGTCCTGCGTATACACCTGCGAGCCGCCGCGACCGACGTTCGCGCCAAGCGCGGCACCGCCCACCACGCCGAGTCCGGTCGCGACGTCGCGTCCGCTGCCTGCGCCGATCTGGTGTCCGAGGATGCCGCCGATCACGGCGCCCGCGATCGCGCCGGGCACGTTGACGTCCGGGCGCTCGACTTGCTGGCGCTCGACCCAGCAACGCTGCTCGGGTGGCCCGACGACCGCGCGCACGGATTCGACGGGGACCTCGAAAAGACGTTCGCCGGGGCGGCGGCGGTATTCGTACACGGGCACCGGCTGGGGCGGCGGCGGCGCTTCGACGACACGCGTCTCATGCCCGACCGGGCGCACCGACGAGATGCGGTTGCTCATGCCCATCGAGGCGAGCGTGTCGTAGCCGCCCTTGCGCAGCACCACGCAGCGGCCCCGGAAGCGCGCGTCCTCGCACACTTGCCAGCGCCCGCGGTCCACGACCACCGACGACGCGCGATCGTTGAAACCGTATTGCTCGAAGTTCCAGACCGGCTTGTCGGTGGAGAAGGCGCGTCCGCGGAACGCTTCGCCCTCGTAGAAAGTGATCTGCGCCGCCGCCTGGCCTGCGGCCATGAGGGCCGCGACGGCGAAGAGCATCCTGATCGTTCGCATGCTGGTCGTCTCCCGAGTCACACCGCTTGGAGCGGGTCACAGGTTGCCACAACGCGCGACCCGGGCGCGCGGTTGTCATGGGTACGCCCGCAGCGAGCCGCGCGCGACGAGCGCACGCCGCCAACCTCGCCGCGCGGCGACGCTCGTTGACAACTGCACCGTCACCTCGTGGGAGCACTCCATGCTGGCACGTCATGCGGGCGTCCTGCTGCTGGCGCTGATCGCCGCGCGCGCCGATGCCTTCTGCGGCTTCTTCGTCGGCAAGGCCGACGGCACGCTCTACAACAAGGCCTCGCAGGTCATCGTCGTGCGCGACGGCGAGCGCACGGTCATCAGCATGCTCAACGACTATCGCGGCGATCCGTCGCAGTTCGCGCTCGTCGTGCCGGTTCCGCAAGTGCTCGAGCGCGGCCAGATACGCGTCGGGGATCGCAGGATCTTCGAGCACATCGAAGCCTTCACCGCGCCGCGCCTCGCGGAATACTTCGACCCGGACCCGTGCGCGCGCAACGAGATCGCCAACCGTCTGCCCATGAGCAGGGCGATGGACGCCGCGGCGCCAGCGCAACGTGGCCTCGACAAGGCGCTCGGCGTGAAGGTCGAGGCGCGCTACACCGTCGGCGAATACGACATCGTGATCCTGTCTGCCGCTCAGTCGAACGGCCTCGAGACGTGGTTGCGCCAGAACGGCTATCGAATCCCGGGCGGCGCCGCCGCCGCGTTGAAGCCGTATGTCCGGCAGAACCTCAAGTTCTTCGTCGCCCGCGTGAACCTCGCAGAGCACGCGAAGACCGGGCGCACGTGGCTGTCGCCGCTGCAATTCGCGTTCGAGTCGCCGAAGTTCATGCTGCCGGTGCGCCTCGGGATGCTCAACGCGGACGGCGCGCAGGACCTCGTCGTGTACGTCCTGACCCGGAACGGACGCGTGGAGACCGCGAACTACCGCACCGTGAAGCTCCCGACGGATGCCGAGCTGCCGCTGCACGTTCGCGACGACTTCGCGAGCGTCTATCGCGCCATTTTCGACGAGCAGGTCCGCCGCGAGAGCATGCGCGCGGTGTTCACGGAATTCTTCTGGGACATGAGCTGGTGCGATCCCTGCGCCGCCGCGCCGCTGACCCCCGACGAGCTCCGCGAGGCCGGCGTATTCTGGCTGCCGCCGGTAGCGGGCGCGGGCAAAGGTCCGAGCCCGGTGATGGTCACGCGACTGCATCTGCGCTACACGCACGACTCGCTGCCCGAGGACCTCGTGTTCCAGCAGACCGCGGACCGGCAACCGTTTCAGGCGCGTTACGTCCTGCGCCACCCCTGGGTCGGCGCCGCAGACGCGTGCGAGCAGGCGCCGCGATACTTCGAAGCCGTTCGGGAGCGCGAGGCAAGCCAGGCGGCGACGCTCGCGGGCCTGACCGGCTGGGACGTCGCCACGATTCGTGCGCGCATGTCGCTGCCGCCGCTCAGCGCATCGAAATGGTGGGAGGCGCTGTGGCCGGCCAGGTGACCGACCATCGCGCGATCGTCGTGCCGCTGCGGCCGGGTCTGCCGAGCGCGCACGCGCTGCGTGCGGGCGCACGCATCGTGCTGCCGCGCGACGCGCGCGTCTACCAGATCGTCTTCCTCGCGGTGCTGCTGACCTTCGGCGTGCTGGCGCGCGATTTCACGATTCGGCCCGCGCAGATGCTCCTCGCGTTCGCGGCAGGACTGGCGACCCAGGCGGCGTGGCTTCGCGTGAAAGGACTGCAGCACAAAGGCTATCTCTCCGCGCTGGTGACGTGCTTCGGTCTCGCGATCCTGTTGCGGGCGGACAGCCTGTGGGTGCATCCGCTCGCCGCGTGCCTCGCGATCAGCGCGAAGTTCCTCCTGCGCATCGGCGGACGTCACCTCTACAACCCGGCGAATCTGGGCGTGCTGGCGGCGACGAGCCTGCTGCCCGGCGCATGGGTCTCGCCGGGCCAATGGGGTAACGCCCTCGCGGCGGCGGTGTGGTTCGTGACGCTCGGCGCGGTCGTGACCGACCGGGCGCGCCGCGGCGACATCGCATGGGCTTTTCTCGCCGCGTGGCTCGGTGCGATCGCGCTGCGCGTCGCCTGGCTCGGCCAGTCGTGGTCGGTATGGCTGCATCAGCTCGGCAACGGCGCGCTGCTGCTGTTCGCCTTCTTCATGATCTCCGACCCCATGACCACCCCGGCGGACCGGCGCGCGCGCGTGGCGTACGCCGTCGGCGTGGCGCTGATCGCCTACGCGTGGCAATACCTGCTGTTCCGCCCGAACGCGCTCATCTGGGCGCTGTTCCTCGCCACGCCCGCGGTGCCGCTCATCAACCGTCTGTGTGGCGCAAACGCATTCGCGTGGCGTGCGACGTCGGGATGACGGCACAATGACGGCCCATGCGCACCGTCGCTGCCCTGCTCGCGCTCGCGGCCTGCACGGCGAGCTTCGCCGCGGATGACCGCGTGCAGCTCGATCCGTTCACGCGGGCCACGCAAGGTGACCCCCGCTGCCCGCAGCAGCCACCGCCACTGCTGACCCCCGAGGACGCGCGCAACGAGGCGCATGTGCGCGTCGAGCGCGGCACGCGCTGCGGCATGGACGGCAGCTGCGAGGCGGGTGGCGCCTACAAGCGCGATCCCGAGATCAATGAAGCGGTCGCGAGGGCGATCGGCGCCGACCGTCGTTTCGCGAACACGTCGGTATGGGTGACCACCATGCGCAAGTGGGTCACGCTGCAGGGCTGCGTGCGCAGCAATGCGCAGCGACGGGCGCTCGTCGACTTCGCGAAGAAGCAGCCGAACGTCGAGCGGGTGTTCGACGAGCTCTCGGTGAGACCGTGAGCCGCGCGTCCGCGGCGCTTCGCGTCGGCGGACGACGGACGCGATGGCCCCGGCGCGTTATCAGATCGGCGGCCCGCGGCCTTACTCCTCCTCGTGCTTGCGATGCTTCGCGTATTCGGTCGCGAGCTGCTGCTGCAGATTCGGGGGGGCCTGCTCGTAATGCGACAGCGACATGGTCCAGGCGCCGTGGCCGCCGGTCATCGACTTGAGCCGCGCGGCGTAGCCGTCGAGCTCGGAGAGCGGCGCGAGGCCGTTGACGGCCAGCATGCCGGCGGGCAGCGTCTGCGTGCCCGTCACCTGCCCGCGCCGTGACGACAGGTCGCCGGTCACGTCGCCCATCGTGGTCGACGGACAATTGATCTCGACGCCGACGATCGGCTCGAGCACGATCGGGCGCGCCTTGCCGATGGCGTCGAGGAACGCCTTGCGTCCTGCCGAGACGAACGCGACCTCCTTCGAGTCGACCGGATGGTACTTGCCGTCGTACACGATGACGCGCACGTCCTGCAGCGGGAAGCCGGCGACGGGCCCCGCCTGCAGCACCTGCTCGACACCCTTCTGCACCGCCGGGATCAGCGTGTTCGGGATCGCGCCGCCTTTCACCTGGTCGACGAACTCGAAGCCGGTGCCGCGCGGCAGCGGCTCGATGCGCAGGAACACCTCGCCGAACTGACCCGCGCCGCCGGTCTGCTTCTTGTGGCGGTGGTGGCCTTCCGCCTTGCTCGTGATGGTCTCGCGATACGGAACGCGCGGCGGGCGCGTCTCGACCTCGAGCTTGAACTGGTTCGCCATGCGCTCGAACACGGAGCGCAGGTGCAGCTCGCCGAGACCGCGCAGAACGGTCTCGTTCACGGCGGGATCGTGCTCGACCACGAGCGTCGGATCCTCGGCCATCATCTTGTGCAGCACGTCGGAGATGCGCTGCTCGTCGCCGCGGCGCTTGGGCGTGATCGCGAAGCCGTGCATGGGGACGGGAAACTCGAGGGGCCGCATGTGGATGTGGTCCTCGTCGTGGGAATCGTGCAGGACGCAGTCGAACGTGATCTCCTCGACCTTCGACACGGCGGCGAGATCGCCCGGCACCGCGTGATCGACCTCGACGTACTTGCCCCCCTGCAGCATGAAGAGGTGCCCCACCTTGAACGCCTTGCGGCCGTCGCCGACGAAGAGCTGCGTGTCGCGCGTGACCGTCCCCTGATGCACGCGGAACACGCCGAGCTTGCCCACGAACGGGTCGACGACCACCTTGAATACGTGCGCGAGCACGTGCTTCGAAGCATCCGGTACCGATCGGAACTCGCTCGCATTCTCCCCTTCGCCCTTGTAGAACAGCGGCGGATTCCCCTCGGCCGGGTTCGGCGCAAGCTTCACGAGGATGTCGATCAGCTCGCGCACGCCCGCGCCGGTGCGCGCGCTCACGAAGCACACCGGCACGAGATGGCCTTCGCGCAGCGCCTTCTCGAACGGCGCGTGCAGCTGCGACGGCTCGACCTCGCCCTGCTCCAGGTAGACCGACATCAAATCCTCGTCGACCTCGACGACCTGGTCGACGAGCGCGCGATGCGCCTCGTCGACGGATGAGAAATCGCTTTCGCCCGCTGGATTGAAAAAGCAGTCGACCACCCGCGCGCCGCCGTCGGCGGGCAGGTTGATGGGCAGGCACTCCTTGCCGAACGCGTTGCGCACGGCCTCGAGCACGCCCGGAAGATCGACGTTCTCGGCGTCGATCTTGTTGATGATCACGAGGCGGCAGAGGCCGCGCTTGGCGGCCCATTCCATCATGCGCGTGGCGATCATCTGCACGCCGCTCGAGGCGTTGATGACGACCGCTGCCGTCTCGACGGCGTCGAGCGCGCCGATCGACTGCCCGATGAAGTCGGGGAACCCCGGCGTGTCGATCAGGTGGATGCGCGAGCCGTCGCTCTCGAAGTGCATGAGCGACGCGCGCAGCGAATGCTGGTAGGACTTCTCGAGCGGGTCGAAATCGCTGACCGTTGTGCCGCGCTCGACGCTGCCCGGCGCCTGGACCGCGCCCGCATGCGCGAGCAGCGCTTCCGCGAGCGTGGTCTTGCCCGCGGCGCCGTCACCCACCAGCGCTACAGTACGAATGTTTTCCGTCGCGAATTGCGCCATGGCGTTGTTCCTCCTGTGCGTAGGGTGCGCGCCCGCCGGACGCATGCCGGCGCGCGCGATGTCGGACGCCCTCGCGCACCCGCGCTCCGGCGCGCGTCGTGCGGCGAACCGGAGGACAGCGGGGGACGCGGCGACGGCATCGGAACGGGATGCGGAAGACGGGTGAAGCGGGGATGCCCATACTGTGCCCCATCCGGAGCACTCTGAGAAGTGGGTAGACTCCGGCGTCGATCCTCACCCGGTCCTGCCGATGCTCGCGTTTCGCCGCTCCGCCCGCAGGGTCGCCGCCAACCCGATCGGCTTCCTGGTCCAGGTCTGCAAGGCGTTCAAGGCGAATCAGGGGCTGCTCCTCGCCGGCGGCGTGGCGTATTACACGCTGCTGTCGATCGTGCCGCTCGCGATCCTTCTCGTGATCGTGCTGTCGCACGTCATCGACACGCAGGAGCTGCTCGGCACCGTCGCGCGCTACATCGAGCTCGTGGTGCCCGGACAGTCGCGTCCCATCATGGACGACGTGCGCCTGTTCGTCGCCAACCGCGACGTCATGGGCGTGCCGCTCGCGGTCACGCTGCTCTTCTTCAGCTCGCTCGCGTTCACCGTGCTGGAGAACGCGATGTCGGTCATCTTCTTCCACCGCGTGGCGATCCGGCGGCGGCACTTCGTGATGTCCGCGCTGCTGCCCTACCTCTACATCCTGCTCCTCGCCGTGGGTCTCTTCGTGGTGACCCTCGTCGCGAGCGTGCTGCAGAACATGGCCGGCGAGTCGATCGCATTCAACGGCCGCGAGTGGTCGCTCGGTCGGCTCTCGTCGATCCTGCTGTACCTCATCGGCGTGGTGGGCGAGATCGTGCTGCTGTCGACCATTTATCTCGTGATGCCGGTCGGCCGGCTCTCATGGCGGCACGCGCTCATCGGTGGCGTCGCCGCCGCCATCCTGTGGGAAATCTCGCGCCATGTGCTGGTGTGGTACTTCAACACGCTGTCGCAGGTGAGCACGGTGTACGGCAACCTCACCACGGCCATCGTGGTGCTGCTCAGCCTGGAGATCGCGGCGATCGTGCTGCTCTTCGGGGCGCAGATCATCGCGGAATACGAGCGCATCGGCAGCGAGCCGATCGAGCGCAAGCCGCAGGGAATGCGAACGCGCTAGCTTGTCCGCGCCGCGCGCGCGGTGGCGGTCGGCGCCGGGAGGTGCCGCGAGCACGCACGCCGCGAGGCGAACCTCACGCCGGCGCGGCCATGCTGAGCATGTCGCGCAGGTGGCGCAGCAGCTCGTCTTCCTGGTACGGCTTGCCGAGATAGAGGTCGACGCCCAGCTCGGCCGCGTGATTACGGTGCTTCTCCGCCGTGCGCGACGTGATCATGATGATCGGGATGTGGGCGTTCTTCGCGTCGCCCTTGATGGTCTTGGTGAACTCGAACCCGTCCATGCGCGGCATCTCGATGTCGAGCAGGATCACGTCGGGGTGGTGCTCGGTCAGCACCTGCAACGCGTCCACGCCGTCCTTGGCGGTGAGCACGTCGAAGCCCTCGCGCGCGAGCAGGCGGCTCGTGATCTTGCGCACCGTGAGCGAGTCGTCGACGATCATGACGAGCGGCCGCGTGTCGCGCGCCGGCTTCGCATCGATGCGGGCCACGCGGTCGTCGGCGTACGGATCGAATGTCGGCACGTCCGCCCGCTGCGCGAGCTGGACCGGGTTGATGATCAGCACGATCTCGCCCGTACCGAGCACCGTCGCGCCGGAGATGCCCGATACGCGGGCGAGCTGCGGCCCGATGTTCTTCACGACGACTTCCTGGTTGCCGACCATCTCGTCGACATGGATGGCCGCAACGCCCTGGCCGCTGCGCAGCAGCAGCACCGGGTTGTACCGGAGCGTCTCCGGAATATGCGCGAGGTCTCCCAGCAGGCGCGGCAGGTAGTGGAACGGATAGCTGCGTCCTTGCCACTCGACGGCGCGGGCGACATAGAGCTGCAGCAGCGCATCACCCTTCACCTGCTGGACCTGCTCGACCATCGGTGCCGGGAGGGCCCAGAGGCGCCCCCCCGCGCGGACGAGCACCGCCTGCGCGACGGCGAGCGTCAGCGGGAGGTAGAGGTTGAATTGCGTGCCCTTGCCGGGCCTCGACTGGACCTCCACACGGCCGCCGAGCGCGGCGATCTCGCTGCGCACGACATCCATGCCGATGCCGCGCCCGGAGATCTGCGTGACCTTCGAAGCGGTGGAGAACCCGGGCTGGAACAGGCATTCGATCAGCTGCTGCTCGGTCGGCTCGGCGTCGGTCGCGACGAGGCCGATGGCGCGCGCACGCTCGCGCACGCGGTCGAAGTCGATGCCGGCGCCGTCGTCGGCCAGCTCGATCAGGATTTCGTTGCCGACCTGGCGCACCGTGAGGCTCACCTCGCCGGTCTCCGGCTTGTCCGCTTTCTGCCGTGCGTCGCGCGATTCCAGGCCGTGGTCGAGCGAGTTGCGCAGCAGATGCTCGAGCGGGCCGACCAGCTTCTCGAGGACCGAACGGTCGAGCTCGGTCTGCGCACCGTGAATCTCCAGGTTGGCGCGCTTGTCGAGCTCGCGGGCGGTGGTGCGCACGATGCGATACAGGCGCTCCGACAGGCTGCCGAACGGCACGGTGCGGATCGCGAAAAGCCTCTGCTGGACGTCGCGCGACAGGCGCGCCTGCGCGAGCAGCGCGGCGCCGGCGTCGTCGAGGTTGCGCAGCAGCGACTGCTGCACCGTCGAGACGTCGTTCACGCCTTCGGCCAGCGATCGCGTGAGCTCCTGGAAGCGCGTGTAGCGATCAAGCTCGAGCGGATCGAATCCCTCGTGCGTCGACGACAGCGCCGACATGCGCGACTGGATCTGCGTCTCGGCCTGCAGCTCGATCTCGCGCACCTGGCTGCGCAACCGGATCACGCTGCTGGTCAGCTCGAGCAGGTTGGCCTTCAGCGTGCGCAGCTCGCCTTCCACGCGAGCGCGCGCAATCGCGACCTCGCCGGCTTCGTTCACCAGGCGGTCGACCGTGTCCGCGCGTACCCGAAGCATGGCGGCGTGCGCGGTCTCGACCTCCATCGGCTCCGCGCGCGTGGGCGCGACGGCGGGCGCGGCGGGCACGACGATCGATTGCGCGCCCGTCGCGGACGCAGCGACGACGGCCCCGGCGGGCGCGTCCGCTTCTTGCTCAGCTTCCGACGCTGCCTGCGCGAGCCACGGCAACGGCACGTTGGTGCGTCCCGCGCGCAGTGCATCGAGCACGTAGCTGATATGGTCGAGGTCGGTGTCGAGCGCCTCGAAGAGCTCCGGCGTGGGCTGCGCGAGCGACTCGCCGTCCATCAGCCGCGATTCCATGCGATGCGTGAGCTCGCCGAGGCGCATCGCGCCGGCCATGCGGGCGCTGCCCTTGAACGTGTGCAGCGTGCGGCGCAGCTGCTGCGCGATGTTCGCGTCCTCGGGGTTGCGCCGCCAGCCGCGCACCTGCTCGCCCGCCTGCGGGAAGAGGTCGCCCGCTTCTTCCAGGAAGATCGCGAGCACCGTGTCGTCGACCTCGTCGTGCAGCTCGAGCAGCGTCTCCTGCGGCGGCTCGACGGGCTTCGGCAACACGATGTCGGCCGGCGCGATCGGAGGCACAGCGCGAAGCGGCGGTAGCGGCGCGAGGCGCGGCACGTGCGCGGGGATGTGCTGTTCGGCCACGGCATCCTGCGCCGGTTCCGCGTGGTCGGCCTCTGCGAGCGCGCCATCGTCCGCTGCGTCGGCGTCTTCGACTTCGGTCGGCTGCTCGATGGCGGCGTCGGCCTCGGCCGAGGAGGCCGCCATCGCATCCTGGCGCAGCGACTCGAGCTCGCGCTCGATGTCAGCGCCTTCCTGCTCGTGCGCGCTCATGAAACCGAAGCGCGCGCGCACGCGAATCACGAATTCGTCGAGGCCGGCGATGGCACGAGCGAGCACGGGTTGCGCGGCGCCGGGCAACGGCGCGCCGTGCCGTTGCAGCGCGAGCAGCGCCTGCTCGAGGGCACCCGCGGTGTTGGCGATCAGCGGAAAG
>DATJIS010000095.1:0-34316 GCA_035493035.1 Casimicrobiaceae bacterium
CAGGCGCTCGCGTTCGTCCTGTCGACGCTGTGTGGGGCGTTCCTGCTCGCCACGGCGCTGATGGTCGCCGGGCTCCCGGCGCTGCGCGCATCCGCGAACGTCGACGCCCCGTCGTCGATCATCACGATCGTGAAGTGGATCGTCGTCGTGGGGCTGCTGATGCTGCTGCTCTCGATTCTCTATCGCTACGCGCCCAGCCGGCGCAAGCCGCGCTGGCGCTGGGTGACGTGGGGCGCCGCCTTCAGCGCGGCGAGCTGGGTCGTGGTCTCCGTGGCGTTCTCCTATTACGCCGCGCAGTACGGCCGGCTCAATCCCCTGCTCGGCTCGCTCGGCGCCATCGCCATCTTCATGCTGTGGTCTTACGTGGGTGTGCTCACCGTCCTTGCCGGCGCGCAACTCAACGCCGAGATCGAGCGACAAGCGTAGGCGCACGGCGCGCAACCACGAGTCCGCGGAACGCGGCCGCCGCGAGCATGGCGCTCACGGCGATGGTCGTCGCCATCGGGCGGACGGTGCCGTCGAACGCGAGCCCTACGAACAGCGCGCCCGTGGAAGCGACGACGAATTGCACGAACGCCAGCAGCGACGACGCTGCGCCCGCCATCTCGGGGAACGGCGTCATCGCGCCGGCGGTCGACTGCGGCATCGTCATCATCAGCGCGACCATGTAGCAGAACATCGGTGCCACCACCGCCAAAGGATGGCGTACGTCGAGCCATGCCAGCATCGCGAGCACCATCGCGCCGCCGATCATGACCCACAGCGCGCGTCCGATGGTGCGATCGATTCCCCAGCGACGCACCACGCGCGCGCCGAAGATGGCGCCGCTCAGGTTGCCGAGCATCACCGCGCCGAACAGCACGCCGAAACCGCGCTCACCCTGTCCCATCACCTGCACGAACACGAAAGCGCTGCCGGCGAGGAAGGCGAAGAGGCCGCAAGCCGTGAATGCTGCGACGAGCATGTAGCCGACGAACACGCGCGAGGCGAGCAGCTTGCGATAGTTGACCACGACCACCGCCGGCGCGAGCGCGCGCAGGTTCGGCGTGCGCAGCGTCTCGGGCAGCGCCGAGGAGACCGCCACCCACAGCACCGCGCCATAGATCGCAACGAGGACGAAGTTCGCCTGCCAGCCCAGCCACACATGGAGGTTGCTGCCGAGAATGGGCGCGACGATCGGCGCGATGCCGAGCACCATGCCCATGAGCGACAGCATGTGCGCAGCCTGCGTGCCGGCGTAGAGGTCGCGCACCACGGCCCGCGGCACCACCGCGACCGTCGCCATGGCGATCGCCTGCACGGCGCGCGCCGCGATGAGCACATGCACGTCGCGCGCCGCGGCACACGCAAGCGACGCGAGGACGAACACCGACAGGCCCCCGATGAGCGCGGGACGCCGTCCGTAGCGATCCGACAATGGCCCCGCCACGAGCTGCGACGCGCCCCAGGCATACATGTACACCGACAGCGTGAGCTGCACCTGCGCGGGTGTCGCCGACAGCGCGTGCGTCATCGACGGCATCGACGCGAGGTAGATGTCCATCGCGAGCGGCGCGATGGCGATGAGCGCGCCGAGCAGCACGGTCATCGCCGGCTGCCCGGGCTTCAGCATGCGACGCTCAAGGCCTCACGAATGCTTGCTCGCGGCGGCCGCATCGCCGGCCTTGGGGACGAACTTCCACGCAAGCGTCGTCTCGTCGACGCGCGGCACGTACGTGATGCCGGCGCGCGTCGCCCACGTATCCACCTGGAGATGGATGGGAATGATGCCCTCGTCGGCCATGAGGATCTCGTTGGCGCGCGCGAGATACGCCTCGCGCTTGACGTCGTCGACGGTCTGCAGCGCATCCTCGGTGAACGCGTCGAGCTTGGGGTTGGAGTAGCGGCCGCGGTTCGTGCCGCCGAAGCCCTTCTCCTTGTTGTACGTCATGACGATCGCCTTCAGCGATGACGACGCCTCGCCCGTTCCGGTGCTCCAGCCGAGCAGCATCGCGCTGAACTTCAGCTCCGTGGCCTGAGGAAAATAGGTCGCCGACGGCATCGCGACGACCTTGGTCGGGATGCCGATGCGCGTCCACATCTGCGCGATCGTCTGGGCGATCTTCGAGTCGTTCGCGTAGCGGTCGTTGGGCGTGTGGAGCGTCAGGCCGAAACCCTGCGCCCAGCCGGCTTCCGCGAGCAGTTTCTTCGCGCCTTCGGGATCGAATTTGTCCGGCTTCAGGTTCTTGCTCGCGCCGAACAGGAAGTCGGGAACGAGCTGGCCGGCGGGCACCGCCTCGCCCTCCATCACGCGGTCGACGATGGCCTTGCGGTCGATGGCGAGCGACAGCGCGTGACGCACGCGCGCGTCCTTGAGCGGATTGCGCTCGAGGGGTTTGCCTTCCTTGTCGGTGACGTACGGCGACGCGTCCCGGTTGCTGTCCAGATGCAGGTAGATCAGGCGATCGACGACCGTGCGATACAGCGAGAAGCGCTTGTCCTGCTTCAGCCGCGCGATGTCCTCGCTCGGCACCGCCTCGATCGCCTGCACGTCGCCGGCGAGCAGCGCGGCCACCCGCGCCGCGTTCTGGGGAAGCAGCCGCATCGTCACCTTGTCCCACGGCGTTTTTCCGCCCCACCAGCCGTCGAAGCGCGCGAGCTCGATTCGATCGCCCTTGGCGTAGCGCACGAGCTTGTACGGTCCGGTGCCGATCGCGGCCTTGCCGCTGTTGAAATCGTCGGTGCTCGCGTTCTCGTACTTGCGCGAGATCATGAAAACCTGCGTCATGTCGGAGGGCATGAGCGGATACGGCGTCGCGGTGTGGAATCGAACGGTGTACGGATCGACGACGTCCATCTTGACGATCTGCTTGGTGTACGCGGTGAACGGGGACGGGCTGTTCGGGACCTTCGGCACGCGGTTGATCGATGCGACGACGTCCTCGGCAGTGAAGTCGCTGCCGTCGTGGAACTTCACGCCGCGTCGCAGCTTGAACTCCCAGGTCGTCGGGTCGACGGCTTTCCACTCGGTCGCGAGGCCGGGCTCGAGCTGCTCCTTTTCGTTGCGCTGCACGAGCAGCCCGTACACGTGCTGGGCGACGTTGTTGTTCGGCGTGAGGTTGTGATAGTGCGGGTCGAGCGACGTCACGTCCGTGCCGAGCCCGATCGTGAGGTCGGCAGCGGACACGAACGCGGGCAGGCACGCGCCGAGCGCGGCGAAGCAGCATGCAAGGCACAGGCGCAGCAGTTTCATCGAAGCCCTCGTGGTTGAAATGGCATACGGCCCCTCACCGCGCCCCTCGTCCGGCAGCCTGGCTCGCGCGCGGGACAGGTCCGTGAGGGCTCGGTCATGGGTAACAAAATGCTACGCCCTCCTTGACCCCGTAAACGCCGGACCCATTTGCGACGTTGTGGGTGGTGAGCGCGTCGCCAACCGGGAACCCCCGGAACCGCGTCGCAGTCACACTGAGGTGAAGGAGGTTTCCACATGGTTCGTCGTAAAGCTCTGATCGCCGCACTCGGCGCCACGCTCGCGGTGGGTGGCATGGCCATGGCGCCCGCGGCCCGTGCCGATCATATCGGGTTCAATCTCTCGTTCGCGGGTCCCGGCTACGGCGTGTCGGTGGGCAACGCGCCGGTGTATCACGGTCGACCCTATTACTATCACCCGCATCGCTATTGGGGTCCGCGCTATGTCCCGGCCCCGGTCTACGTCGCGCCGCCGGTCGTCTACCGTCCACCCGTCGTGGTCGAGCCGGTGCCGGTCTACTATCCGCCCGGACGCGTGTACTACCGCTACTGATCTTCGTTGAAGTCCATGTTCCACGGCCTCCCCGGCGCGTCCGCGGAGGCCGTTTTCATGCCATGAGGAGCGCGAGGCGGCCGAACTGCGCGAGCGCGTGCGCAACGAACGCTTCGGCATCCTGACGCACGGCCGCCGGCCATGTCGCCGCGGTCGCTGCCACGAGCGCCGCGCGGTCGCGGGTCCCATCGAGCAATGCCAGCAAGCGGCGCGCGTTGGCATCCGGAATGCGCACGCGCGCATGCAGCAGCGACGTGAGCTCTTCCTGGCGCGCTGCCTGCCACCGCGCGAGCGGACTCGCGACCGGCCGCTCGCCAACAACGACGGCGAGCGGCGGCGGCCGCACATGCAGGGTCACCACGCCGGCGACGTACGCATCGCGCAACAGCGTCTCGAGCGGTCGCGCCGACGCGCGGCCGAGCAGCGCGCGCGCCTCGGCGAGTGGCATCGCGCCCGGCGCGCGCTGCAGCAGCGCTTCGAGCAGCGCGCGCACCGGACCGCCGCCGCCGGCCGCCGGATCCAGATCGCGCGCGATGTCGGGAACCTTGCCGGCTTGCGCCGCGCGCAGCAGCGATGCATCGGCGGCGAGGTGCAGCGTTTCCATGCGTTGCGGGTCCAGCGCCGCGGAAGGCTGCGCGTCGGCGTGGCGCAGCAGCGATTGACGAAAGCGCCGCATGCGCATGAAGTCGAGATACTGCTCGCGCCCGATGGCATCGAGCCCGGACAGGAACTGGCGTGCGTTCGCCGACACGCCGGCACCGCTCATGGTGTGCAGCTCGGCCTCGGCGAGGTACGCGAGGCCATGCCGTGCCGCGTGCGCGACGAACTCTCCGAAGTAAACCGGATCGTTCGGCACCGCGAGGTCGTCGTGGAAGAGCTGGCTGTCGGTGTGCTCGGCCATCGAGCGCAATTCCGCGCGCACGGCGTCGTCGGACGCGTGCTGCGAGGCCCCGCCTTCGGCGATGAGCCGCGCGATCGCACGCGCCGCCGCGAGGCGCGCGCGTGGGTCGACGATGCGGTCGACATGGTGATGAACCATCTCCCACGCGGCCTGGCGCACGCGGCATCCCGGGAGCACGTTGAAGCTCACGAACATGACGCCGTCCGGGGCGAGCGAACGGCGCGCAAGCGCCAAGAGCGCGTCGCGCACGTGCGCCGGCACCCAGGAATAGACGCCGTGCGCCACGATGAAATCGAACGGCCCCAGCGAGGGATCGAGTCCCGCGAGGTCTTCGCACAACAGGGTGACGTTGGCGAGGCCGAGCGCCGCGACGGTGGCGCGGCCGGCGCCGATGGCGGACGACGACAGGTCGCAGCCCACGAACGACGCATGCGGCAGCGTGACGGCCATGGGGATCAGGTTGGAGCCGTCGTTGCATCCCACCTCGAGCACACGACAGTGCGCGGGGTCGGCCGCTGGATGACCGAGGAACGTCGCGACCGACGCGATGCGGTCGGGATGCGTGGCCGCATGGGGCAGCGCGGCGTAAGCGATCGTGTCGTAGCGTGCCGCCAGCGCGGCGTTGGAAACGGATGCGTCCACGTGTGCGTCTCGCGCATGCTGCGAGACGCGATTCTACAAGCGACGCTACACCGCCTCGCGCTGCGAGCGCATCAGCGCTCGCGCCGCCTTGGACATCGCTGCGAGCTCGGTGAGCGAGAGCGCCTCGGCGACCGCGCGCTGCGCCTCCTCCCAGTACGGCATCGCGCGCAGGAAGACGCGCCGGCCGCGCGGCGACAACCGCAGCACGCGCACACGGCGATCCTCGCCGGCCTCGATGCGCACCAGGCCGGCGTCGCGCAAATGGTCGACCGTGCGGGAGAGCGTCGTCTGGTCGGTACGCGTGAGTCGCCCGAGCGTCTTGTGGTCGACCGGCTCGGAGGCGAGGATCGCCCACAGCAGCGCGAGCTGGCTCGCGCGCACGTCGGCGGGCCGCAACGCCTCGTCGTAGTACGCGCCGATGATGCGGCCCAGCATGCGCACGTTGGCGAAGGCGCATTCGCGCCCGCGACGCGCGTACGCTTCGAGCGTCGCGGCGTCCGGCGTCGATGCGCTGCTGCGTCCTGCCGCGCGGGGTCGGGCCATGCGTCACGCTCCGCAATTAGATGCACGTACATGCATCGCGGGCCGCACGATAGCGCGTTGCCCGGGCCGGCGCAACGGTTTCGTCAGCCCCGGTACCGGATGCGATAGACGGCGCCCGCCGTGTCGTCGGACACGAGCAGCGAACCGTCGGGGGCGACCAGGACGTCGGCGGGGCGACCCCACGCCGATTCGCCCTGCAGCCACCCTTCGGCAAACGGCTGGTACGAGAGGACCTTGCCGGATGAATCGAGCCGCACCACCGTCACCCGATAGCCGATCTTGTGGCTGCGGTTCCAGGACCCGTGCTCGGCAATGAAGACCTGGTTGCGATATTCCGGCGGAAACTGGGTGCCCGTGTAGAACCGCATGCCGAGCGAAGCGACGTGCGGGCCCAGCTTCGCCGCGGGCGGCGCGAACTCGCGACAAGCGCGCTTCGCGCCGAACTCCGGATCCGGAATGTCGCCCGCATGGCAATACGGATAGCCGAAATTCTCGCCGGGTTTGGTCACGTGGTTGAGCGTGTCGGGCGGTACGTCGTCGCCGAGGTTGTCGCGGCCGTTGTTGGTGAACCACAGATCGTGCGTGCGCGGATCCCAGTCGAAGCCGACGGTGTTGCGCAGGCCACGCGCGACGACCTCGAACCCGGATCCGTCCGGATTGATGCGATTGATCGTCGCGTACTTGTCCGGGTCCGGCTCGCAGATGTTGCAAGGCGCGCCGACGGGCACGTAGAGCTTGCCGTCGGGTCCGAACGCGATGAACTTCCAGCCGTGCGCGCGATCGCTCGGGAAACGGTCGCTCACGACCACGGGATCGGGCGGCCGATCCAGATGCGCTTCGATGTCGGGCAGGCGCAGGATGCGGCTCACCGCGGACACGTACAGCGCTCCGTCGTGAAACGCGACACCGACCGGCTGGCGCAAGCCCCTGGCGATGGTTCGCACGACGGGCTGCGCACCGGCCGGAAACGACACCGCGCGGACATCGCCGTCGTTGGACCCGACGAAGAGCGTCCCGCGCGCACCCCACGTCATCTCACGCGCGCCCGGCACGCGGGCGACGAGTTCGATCGCGAAACCCGGCGGCAGCCGGATCGCGTCGAGATGAGGGGTTTGCGCCGCCGCATCGTGCGCGAGCAGCGATGCGAGCAGGAAGGATGCCACGAGGAGCGGCTGCAGCATGGACCTTGGAGTTGTGCGAGCGCCGGCGGTTCACCTGCGCGACCGTGGGCGGCGCCGGGGCCGGTGCTATTCTTCCATCCTGACGTGAAAGAGGCCGCCGCATGAATGCTCCCGCTGTCGCGCGCGAAGTCGCCGGACGCACGCCGATCGAGCGTCCCGAGGACCTGGTCGGCTACGACCTCATCCGCCGCCTGGTCTCGTTCCCGACCGTGAGTCGCGACTCGAACCTCGAGCTGATCGAGTGGGTGCGCGCCTACGCCGAGTCGCACGGCGCGGCCACGGCGCTCACGTACAACGACGACCGGCGCAAGGCGAACCTGTGGATCACCTTCCCGGCGCGGGACGGGAACGCCGTGACCGGCGGCGTGGTGCTGTCCGGTCATACGGACGTCGTGCCGGTCGACGGCCAGCCGTGGGACAGCGATCCGTTCACCGTGACGCACAAGGACGGCCGGCTCTATGGTCGCGGCGTCGCGGACATGAAGAGCTTTTCCGCGATCGGCCTCGCGTTCGTGCCGCGCTTTCTCGCGCGCGGGCTGCGCAAGCCGCTCCATTTCGCGTTGTCGTACGACGAGGAAGTCGGTTGCATCGGCGTGCGGCGCCTCATCGCCGACGTCGTGGCGCAAGGTATCCATCCGATGGGGTGCATCGTCGGCGAGCCGACGGGCATGGAGCTCGTCGTGGCGCACAAGGGCAAGATGAGCTGGCGCTGCCGCGTGCGCGGGCGCGAGGCGCATTCCTCGCTCACGCCGCGCGGCGTCAACGCCGTGCAGATCGCCTGCGAGATCGTCGCGTACATCGCGCGGCGCGCGCGCGAGTTCCGCGACGGCACCGTTCAGGACAAGGCCTACGACGTGCCGTACACCACGGCGCACGTCGGCATCATCCGCGGCGGCACCGCGCTCAACATCGTGCCGCGCGACTGCAGCTTCGAGTTCGAGCTGCGTCACCTGCCCCTCGACGATCCAGAGGTCTTCTTCGCCGACGTGCAGGCGTTCGCGCATCGCTTCGTGCCCGAGATGCAACGCGTCGATCCTTCGACGTACGTCGAGTTCGACCACCTCTCCACGCTGCCCGGCTTCGATACGAGCCACGACAGCGAGGTCATCGCGCTCGGCCGCGCGTGCAACGGTACCCATTCGTTCGGCAAGGTGAGCTTCGGCAGCGAGGCGGCGCTCTTCCACGACGCCGCGGTACCCGCCGTTTTGTGCGGACCCGGCCACATCGAGCAGGCACATCAGCCGAACGAATGGATCGGCCTCGACCAGCTCGTGCGGTGCGAGGCGTTCATGGAGCGCCTCGGCGATCGCATCTGTGCGTCGTAGGGTCGGTCCGCGCAGGCGGCGTTCGCGCACGGGGATCCTTGCATGAGCTCGGTTCCTGCCATCGAGGTCGAGTTTCCCGACATCGCGCGGTGGGCGCAGGGCAACACCGGCATTCCGTACGTCTGGCGCTTCGCCGCCGCGCAACCGGGCCCGCGCGCGACGCTGCAGGCGCTCACGCACGGCAACGAGGTGTGCGGCGCGATCGCGCTCGATTGGCTGCTCGCACGCGAGCTGCAGCCAGCGCGCGGCACGCTGACGCTGATCTTCGCGAACGTCGACGCCTATCGCGCGTTCGACCGCAGCGAGCCCTTCGCGTCGCGCTGCGTCGACGAGGACTTCAACCGTCTGTGGACTGCCGAAGTGCTGGACAGCGCACGCCGCAGCGCCGAGCTCGCCCGCGCGCGCCAGCTGCGACCCTGCTACGAGGCCACGGACTACCTGCTCGATCTGCATTCGATGACCGATCCGTGTCCGCCGCTCGCACTGGCGGGCCGGCAACGCAAGGGGCTCGAGCTCGCCTACGCGGTCGGGCTGCCGCAGCACATCGTGATCGACGCCGGCCACCAGGCGGGCAAGCGCCTGCGCGATTACGCCTTCTTCGACGAGGCGGATGACCCGCGCGCCGCGCTGCTGATCGAATGCGGCCAGCACTGGCACCGCGATGCTCCAGCCGTCGCCAAGGCGGCGGTCGTGCGCTTCCTGCGCCATCTCGAGATGCTCGCGCCGCGCGACGCCGAGACGCTGATCGACCCTTCGCCGCTGCCGTTCCAGCGCGCCATCGAAGTGACCGATGTGGTCACGATCACCAGCGACGATTTCCAGTTCGAGATGCCGGTGCACGGCCTGATGACGGTGCCGCGGCGCGGCACGCTCCTCGCACGCGATGGCGGGTCACCGGTTCGCACGCCGTACGACGAGTGCGTGCTGATCATGCCCACGCGCCGGCCGCGCCGCGGCGAGACCGCCGTTCGCCTCGGGCGCTACGTCTCCTGACCGCGGGTCAGTCGCCCGTCTGCGGCGAGTCGTACCAGTAGCGGGCATGCTCGCGTCGCGCCGCGACCGCGTGCGGCGCGGTAGCACCGAGCGTGACCGCGATCGCGCCGTCGAGGTCGGTGCGCGCGATCGTCGCGCCGGCGCGCTCGTAGCGGGCGATCACGTCCCCGCGCGGGTGGCCGAAGCGGTTGCGATAACCCGCCGTCACGATGGCGACGCGCGGGCCGACCGTCGCGATGAACGCCGCGGTCGAGGACGTGCGCGAACCGTGGTGCGGGACGACCAGCACGTCGGCGCGCAGCGCCGCCGCGTGATCGCGCAGCAGCACCGCTTCGCTGCGCGCCTCGATGTCACCCGTGATGAGCGCGGCGCGACCAGACGCCTCGATGCGCAGCACGCACGAGCGATCGTTGGTCTTGAAGTCGACGTCGTAGTGCTCCGGCGGCGGATGCAGGATCGTGAATTGCACGTCATCCCACATCCACGTTCGATCCGGATCGCAGCGCCGGACGCTCCCCTGCGCGGCCGCGCGCTGCACGATCGCGTGCTCGATCGGCAACGATGACCACAGCGTGCGCGCCGGCACCATGGCGAGCAGCGACAGCGCGCCGCCCGAGTGATCGGTGTCCGCGTGGCTGACTACGAGGGCATCGAGGGCACGAACGCCGAACGCACGCAACACGGGCACGACGAGACGGCCGCCTGCGTCGCCGGCGTCTCCGAACCGCGGCCCCGTGTCGTAGACCAGCGCATGCGTGGCGGTCTGCACCACGACCGCGAGGCCCTGCCCCACGTCGAGCGCCGTGATGCGCGCCTCACCCGGCGGCGGACGCGCCGGCAGCATCAGCAGCATGGGCGCGAGCCACAGCACGCCGGTGAAGCGGCCCGGCAAGCCGCGCGGCGCGAGCATCAGCGCGACGCCCGCGAGCGCAACCAGCAGCGTCCACGTCATCGGGGCGTGCGATGCCCAGGCCGCGGACGGCAGGGCGGCGAGCCGTTCCAGCCCCCACATGAGCGCGCGCAGCATCCCGTGCGCGACGCGCCACAGCACGTCGAGCGGAACCAGGATGCCGGCCAACGCGAGCGGCACGATGAGCACCGTGACGACCGGGATGGCGAAGGCGTTGGCAATGGCCGAGACGAGCGACACCTGCTGGAACAGCGCCAGCGTTCCCGGAACGAGGCCGATCGTCACGGCCCATTGCGTGCGTGTCGCTTCGCTCAGCATGCGCGCGGCTCGACTGCGCCATGCGCGCGCCGGCGGCTCCTCGAGACGGCCGGACCCCGCGAACAGCAGAAGCCCGACGGCGCCGAAGGACAGCCAGAAGCCGGGGGCGAAGCCGGCCCAGGGATCGAGCAGCATCACTGCGACGAGCGACCACAGCCACACGCAGCAGGCGGTCCCCGGTCGCCCGAGCCACAAGCCGATCGCCGCCACGACGAGCATGGCCAGCGTGCGCACGGCCGGCACTTCGGCGCCGGCGAGGAGCACGTACGCGGTGGCCAGCAGCGCACCCACCGCGACGGCGACCTTGCGCGCGGGCAGACGCGACGTCAGCCACGCGAAGCGGCGCGCGAGCGCCAGCACGGCGGCGCCGGCGAGCGCCGCGAAGGCCGTGACGTGCAGCCCGGAGATCGAGATCAGATGCGAAACCCCCGTGCGGTTGAACACCTGCCATTGCGACTCGGGAATCGCCCGCTGGTCGCCGATGGCGAGCGCGACCAGCACGCCCGCGTACGGCGCGCCCGGCAACGCGGCGAGGATGCGTGCGCGCACACGCTCGCGCAACCGCTGCACGTGATCGCCGAATCGACCGACGAACGCATCCAGACGCTGCGCCGCGTGAGGCGCGACGACGTAGCCGGTCGCGCGAAGATCGTGCTCCAGCAGCCACGCCTCGAGGTCGAACCCCGCGGGATTGACGTATCCATGCGGTCGCTTGAGCCGCACGGTGAGCCGCCAGCGCTCCCCGGCATGCACGACCGGGATCGGCGGCGCGGGCGAGTCGGCCGTCGGTGCGGCGGCGTACCAGCCGAGCGACAGCCGCGACGGCACCACGGCCTGCGCGGTGTCGATGGCCTCGACGGTAAAGGCAAAGCGCGTTCCGCGTTCGTCCGCCTGGGGCAGATCGTCGACGACCCCGACGATGGCCACGTCCTGGCCTTCCCATTGCACGGGCAGCGCGTCGGCGAGACGCATGTGCGCCCGCCACGCGGCGTAGCCGAAGCCGGCGACCAAGGCGCACGCTGCGATCGCAGCGAGTGCCACGCGTGCGCGCGCACGCGAGGCTGCGGCACCCGCGCAAAGTCCCGCACCCAGCCATGCCAGCGGATACGGCGGCAACGCCGCGCAGAGCGAGAGCGCCAATACGCCCGCCGGGAAGGCCGCGAGGGAGGCGACCACGCGGATTCCGCGATCGCATCCGTCGTCGCGCATGCGATCACGCTAGCGCGCGCGAGCGCGCCGCACCATGCAACCTTCGGATGAAGCTAGCGCTTCGGGTAGAGGATCATCTGCGTGCAGCGGAAGAGCGCGATGGCCTTGCCGTCGCTCTTGCGCGTCACGGTCGCGTCCCAGACGTGCGTCGTGCCCCCGAGGTGCGCGGGTGTCGCAACGGTCTGAATGATGCCGTCGCGCGCCGTGCCGAGAAAATTCGCCTTGAGCTCGATAGTCGTGAAGCCTTCCGCGCCTTCGGGAAGGTGCGCGCGGCACCCGTACCCGCAGGCTGTGTCGGCGAGCGCGATCACCGTGGCCGCGTGCAGGTAGCCGTTGGGGGCGACGAGATGCGGCTTCACCTCCAGCTCCGCGGAGACGCGGTTCTCCTCGAGCCCGGTGACGGTGAACCCTACGAGGCCGGGCAGCCGGTCGACGCCGATCTTCTGCGCGTTCTCGAGCGTGGCTTCGGGTCGAAGCGGCATGCTCACTGCTCCGTCAATTCGCGGATGTCCCGCGCGAAGCGATCGACGACGTCGGAGGTGGTGTCCCAGGCGCACATCAACCGGCATCCCGTCTCGCCCACGAACGTGTAGAAGCGCCAGCCGCGCTCGCGCAGGCCCTGCACCGCGCGCACGGGCAGATCGATGAACACGCCATTGGCCTGCACCGGGGCGAGCAGGCGCGCGCCGGGCAGGTGCTCGATCGCGCGCACGAGGCGCTGCGCCATCGCGTTGGCGTGAACCGCGTGCTTCAACCAGACGCCGTCGCGCAGCACGGCGCTCCACGGCGCGGCGAGATAGCGCATCTTGGAGGCGAGCTGGCCCGCCTGCTTGCGGCGGCGCGCGAATTCGTCCCCGAGGCCCCGGTCGAAGAACACGACGGCCTCGCCGAACGGCAGGCCGTTCTTGGTGCCGCCGAACGACAGCACGTCGACGCCGGCGCGCCAGGACATGTCGGCGGGCGAGCATTGGAGATATGCGAGCGCATTGGCGAAGCGCGCGCCGTCCATGTGCACCTTCATCCCGCGCGCATGGGCGGTCTCGCTCAACGCACGCAGCTCGTCGAGCGAATAGACCGTGCCGAGCTCGGTGGCCTGCGTGAGCGACAGCGCGCGCGGGCGCGACGCGTGCTCGTCGTGCGGCGTCACCGCGCGAGCCACGACCGCGTCGGGCGTGAGCTTGGCGTACGGCGTGTCGACGGTGAGCAGCTTGGCGCCGCCGCTCATGAACTCCGGGCCGCCGCATTCATCGACGTTGATGTGCGCGCTCGCATGGCACACGATGGCGTCGGTGCTGCGGCAGATCGACGCGAGCGACAGCGAGTTGGCGGCCGTGCCGTTGAACACGAAGTAGACGTCGCACGCGCGCTCGAACACGTCCTGCACCGCGCGCGTCGCGGCGGCGGTCCAGTCGTCCGCGCCGTAGCCCGGCGCGTGGCTGGCGTTGGCGGCTGCCAGCGCCTCCATCGCTTCGGGACAGATGCCGGCGTTGTTGTCGCTCGCGAACTGCGGCGAGGCCGAACGTGGCGCGTCGCTCACAGCCGCTCCGCCACGAACCCGCGCACCGAATCGAGCGCACCCGCCAACGCGGCAGGATTCGTCCCGCCCGCCTGCGCCATGTCGGGTCGTCCACCGCCCTTGCCGCCGACCTGCTGCGCGACGTGGTTCACGAGCTCGCCGGCCTTGACCTTGCCGGTGAGATCGTTCGTCACGCCGGCGATCAGCGTCACCTTGCCGTCGCTCACGCTGCCGAGCACGATCGCGGCGCTCTTCAGCTTGTCCTTCAGCTTGTCCATGGTCTCGCGCAGCGCCCGGGCGTCGGCGCCGTCGAGCGCCGCCGCGACCACTTTCGCGCCCTTCACGTCGACGGCGCTCGACGCGAGATCGTCACCCGCGCTCGCCGCCGCCTTGGCCTTGAGGCGCACGAGCTCCTTCTCCGTGGCGCGCGCGCCGTCCATGATCTGGGCGATGCGCGCCTCGATCTCCGCCACGGGCGCCTTCAGCTGGTCCGCGGCGGCTTCGAGCTGCGCTTCCTGGCGCTGCACGTATTCGAGGGCGCCCTTGCCGGTGACCGCCTCGACGCGACGGATGCCGGCGGCGACGCCGCTCTCGGACACGATCTTGAAGAATCCGATGTCGCCCGTGCGCGCGACGTGCGTGCCGCCGCAGAGCTCGCGCGAGGTTCCGATGTCCAGCACGCGCACCTCGTCGCCGTACTTCTCGCCGAACAGCATCATCGCGCCGAGCTTCTGCGCCTCGTCGATCGGCATCACGCGCGCGTTGGTCGGGTGGTTGTCGAGGATCTCCGCGTTGACGATCCGCTCCACGCGCCGCAGCTCCTCGTCGGTGAGCGGCGCGTTGTGCGCGAAGTCGAAGCGCGTCTTGTCCGGGTCGACGAGCGAGCCCTTCTGCTGCACGTGCTCGCCGAGGACTTCGCGCAGCGCCTTGTGCATGAGGTGCGTCGCCGAGTGATTGCGCATCGTGCGGCCGCGCGCTTCCTGGTCGACCTGCGCCGCGACCACGTCGCCGACGCGCAGCTCGCCGGTCTTGACTTCACCGATGTGACCGTAGACGTCCGGCTGGATCTTCTGGGTGTCCTCGACCGCGAAGAGCGTGAGGCAGGCGCCGCCCTTGGTGAGCTCGCCGCGGTCGCCGACCTGGCCGCCCGATTCCGCGTAGAACGGGGTGCGATCGAGCACCACGATGCCGCGCTCGCCGATCGACAGCGACTCGACCTCTGCGCCTTCGTGATAGAGCGCCGCGACGCGTCCTTCTTCCGAGAGCGTCTCGTAGCCGCGGAAGCGCGTCTTGGGACCGTCGTAGGCGAGCGCCTGCCCCGTCTTGAACTGCGACGCTGCGCGCGCGCGCTCGCGCTGCGCATCCATGGCGGTGTCGAAGCCCGCCTCGTCCACGGACACGCCGCGCTCGCGGCACACGTCGGCGGTGAGGTCGAGCGGAAAGCCGAAGGTGTCGTAGAGCGTGAACGCGGTGCGGCCGTCGAGCACTTTTTTGTCGCCGGCGAGCGCCTGCTCGAGGATGCGCATCCCGTTCTCGAGCGTCTCGCCGAAGCGCTCCTCCTCGGCCTTCAGCACCTGCGCCACGCGCGCCTTGTCGCGCCGGAGCTCGGGATATGCGTCGCCCATCTGCCGGTCGAGGTCGTCGACGAGCCGGTGGAAGAACGGCCTCTTCTGTCCGAGCTTGTAGCCGTGACGGATCGCGCGGCGCACGATCCGGCGCAGCACGTAGCCGCGCCCTTCCGCGCTCGGGATGACGCCATCGACGATCAGGAACGCGCACGCGCGGATGTGCTCGGCGATGACCTTGAGCGAGGGACTGTCCAGATCCTTCGTGCCGGTCTCCCGCGCAGCGGCCTTGATGAGGTCGACGAAGAGATCGATCTCGTAGTTCGAGTGCACGTGCTGCAGCACCGCCGCGAGGCGCTCGAGGCCCATGCCGGTGTCGACGCAGGGCTTGGGCAGCGGCGTCATGGTGCCCGACGCGTCGCGGTTGAATTGCATGAACACGAGGTTCCAGATCTCGATGTAGCGGTCGCCGTCCTCGTCCGGCGATCCCGGCGGTCCGCCGAACACGTCGGGCCCATGGTCGTAGAAGATCTCCGAGCACGGCCCGCACGGGCCGGTGTCGGCCATCTGCCAGAAGTTGTCGCTCGCGTAGCGCGTGCCCTTGTTGTCGCCGATGCGGATGCAGCGCTCGACCGGCACGCCGATGTCCTTCGTCCACAGGTCGAAGGCCTCGTCGTCCTCGGCATAGACGGTCGTCCACAGCTTTTCGGGCGGCAGGCCGTACACCTTCGTGAGGAGCTCCCACGCATAGCGGATGGCGTCGCGCTTGAAATAGTCCCCGAAGCTGAAGTTGCCGAGCATCTCGAAGAACGTGTGATGCCGCGCCGTGTACCCGACGTTCTCCAGATCGTTGTGCTTGCCCCCCGCGCGCACGCAGCGCTGCGAGCTCGTCGCGCGCTTGTAGGGACGCTGCTCGAGACCGAGGAATACGTCCTTGAACTGCACCATGCCGGCGTTGGTGAAGAGCAGCGTCGGATCGTTGCCGGGAACGAGCGGCGAGCTCGGCACGAGCGTGTGACCCTTCGAGACGAAGTACTCGAGGAATTTCCGGCGGATGTCGGCGACGTTCATGGCGTGGCGGCGGGTCCGGCGCACGCGGCGCGAGGTCCTGCCATCGGCGCTCGTGGCGCCAAATCAAAGACTTAAATTGTACCTGCAAAGCGCGAGACAAGACCAGCGCCCCACTTCGAGGCACGGGACATGGAACGTTACAAAAATCGGCGTGCCATCGCCGATGTTGCGCGACGTCGCCGACGTGCAGGTGTGGTCGGAGTACGAGCCGCATCTACGCTTCGTCGAGCAGTGTCCGATCCGTCGCATCCGGCCGTGGCGGCTCGCATTCCCGCGCGGCGGCACGCTTGTCTTCGTGGGCACGTACTTCCGCGTGGGCCATCGGGTGCGCATGGCGCGCGCGGATCGCGCGGTGATCCTCTATAAATGATCAGCCCGGGCGGCTGGAGAAGAACCTCGCGCGCATCGCGCATGCGGGCCCGCGCCCCGAGATCGTCTACACGTCCCGCGCGCTCCGACGGCTGCACGGCGGTGCCGGGCCCGTCCTGGAGTCGCCCAGCGACGTGCGCCGTTTCCGATCGCAGGACATGTCGCGACCGCCGCGGCCGTTCACGGTGGGCCGTCTGTCCCGTCACGTGCGCTCCAAGCATCACGATGACGTCCCGCGCTCTGGCGTGCGCTCGCCCAAGCCGGCTGCGCCGTGCGAATCCTCGGCGGGACGTGTCTCGCGCGCGAGCTCGCGAACATTCCCGGCATCGAGCTCCTGCCTGCGGGCGCCGAGGACGCGGCCACCTTCCTGCGCACGCTGAATTGCTTCATCTATCGCACGAGCGAGCGCGGGTCCGACGCGTACGGACGCGTGGTCACGCAAGCCATGGCGACCGGGCTCCCTGTCGTGGTTTCCCCGCGCGGCGGCTATGTCGATCACCTGCGCGACGGCGCGAACGCGCTGCTCTTCGATTCCACCGCGGAGGCGGTGCAGCGCGTGATGGCCGTTCGCGCCGATCCGGCGCTCGGCGCGCGTCTTGGGGCAGATGCGCGGCCCACCGCGCTGAAGGTCGACATCGGCGACCTGCCGAGGCGCACGCTCGCGCTGCTCGGCGGCGCCGTCTACGAGGCGCCCGCCGTCACGGCGCCGCTCGCGGCCCGATCAGGCGGATTGCCGCGCCGTCTCGCGTTCCACCGCGAGTACCGCGGCCACGAGCCCGAGGTCTTCGGGAAACGTCAGCTTGAGGTTCGTGCGGCTGCCCATCACGATGCGCGGCCGGAACCCGAGCGCCTCGACCGCCTGGGCCTCGTCGGTGATGTGATCGATGTCCGCCTGCGCGAGCGCCGCGCGCAGCACATGAAACCGGAACATCTGCGGCGTCTGCGCCTGCCAGAGTCCTTCGCGCGAGACCGTGCCCGTGCTTCGCCGGGCGTCGTCGGCGGATTTGAGCGTGCTCGCGACCGGCACCGCGAGCAGGCCGCCGATGCGGTCGTCGCCGATCTCGGTACGCAGGCGCAGGAGCGACGCCGCGTCGGTGCAGGGGCGGACCGCGTCGTGGACGACGATCCAGTCGTCGGGCGCCACGCCGGTGAGCGCGTCGAGCGCGTTGCGCACCGTGGCGGCGCGCGTGTCGCCGCCGCACCGCAACGGCACGATGCGATGCGGCAGGCGCGTCGCGCGCTCGAACCAGCGATCATGGGCCGACAGCGCGACGTAGGTGGCCTGCAGCGCGAACGCGGCCTGCAGGCGCTCGATGGCATGCGCGAGCACGGGCTTGCCATCGAGCATCGCGTATTGCTTCGGCGCCTCGCCACCGAAGCGCCGTCCCACGCCGGCGGCTGCCACGAGCGCGTGATAGCGCGCGTTCAAGCGGGTCAGGCCTTGCGGACCAGCGCGATCTGCTTGCGCATCGGCCGCAGGTGGGGCGCGGCCGGCTCGCCACCGTACGTGGAGCGCACGTAGTCGGCGACGATCTGCTCGAACTCTTCGGCGATGCTCTCTCCCTTCAGCGTGACGGTCTTCTGCCCATCGACGTACACGGGCGCCACGGGAACCTCGCCGGTGCCCGGCAGGCTGATGCCGATGTTCGCCATCTTCGATTCGCCGGGACCATTGACAACGCAGCCCATGACGGCAACCGTCATGTTCTCGACCCCGGGATAGCGAATGCGCCAGACGGGCATCTGGGCCCGCAGCCAGGTCTGGATCTTGTCGGCGAGCTCCTGGAACACGACGCTGGTCGTGCGGCCGCAACCCGGGCACGCGCTCACCAGAGGCGAGAACGAGCGCAATCCCATCGTCTGCAGGATCTCCTGCGCGACGACGACCTCGCGCGTGCGATCGCCGTTGGGCTCGGGTGTGAGCGACACGCGGATCGTGTCACCGATGCCCTTCTGCAGCAGCACGGCCAGCGCCGCCGTCGACGCCACGATGCCCTTCGAGCCCATGCCCGCCTCGGTGAGGCCCAGGTGCAGCGGGTAATCGCAGCTTTGCGCGAGCTCGGTGTACACGGCGATCAGGTCCTGCACGTTCGAAACCTTGCAGGCCAGGATGATGCGGTCGGCAGGCAGGCCGAGCGATTCGGCGAATTGCGCGCTGCGGATCGCCGATGTCACGAGCGCCTGGCGCATGACGTGCGACGCGTCGAGCGGCGTGCGCGAGCGCGCGTTCTCGTCCATCAGCGAGCCGAGCAGATCCTGGTCGAGGCTTCCCCAGTTGACGCCGATCCGGACGGGCTTTCCGTGCTCGAGCGCCTGCTCGATCATCATCGCGAACTGCGGGTCGTGCCGCGTGCCGCGCCCCACGTTGCCGGGATTGATCCGGTATTTGGCGAGCGCCTGCGCGCAAGCCGGGTAGTTGGTCAGGAGCTTGTGGCCGTTGAAGTGAAAGTCCCCGATCAGCGGCACATGGCAGCCGAGCGCATCGAGACGCTCGCGGATGCGCGGGACGGCGTCGGCGGCCTCGGCGGTGTTCACGGCGATGCGGACGAGCTCGGAGCCGGCGTCCGCCAGCTGTTTCACCTGCACGACCGTCGCCTCGACGTCCGTCGTGTCGGTGTTGGTCATCGACTGGACGACGATCGGCGCGCTGCCGCCGACCGCGACGCCGCCGATCATGACGAGGTGCGTTCGGCGGCGAACGATGGTGGGACGATCGAGGGAACTCATCGCGGCAGCCGCAGCGCGACCGCGGCGCCATGTGGGAATTGGAAGGGGAGTTTGGGCACGTCGCAGTGACCGATCCACGGCGTGCGGATCGGAGGGGGAGAGAGCGCGGATTTTATCATGCGACCTCGGCCGGACCCTGCTCGAGCAGGCCGCGGGCCGCCGTGGCGTCGGTCACCAGCACGCGCACGGGCACCGCCTGGAGCGCCGCGCGCAGTGCATCGACCTTGCGCCGTCCGCCGGACGCCACCACGATGCGCGGCACGCGGCGCAGGTCCTCGAGGCTGACCGCCATGACGCGCCGATTCACGGGGTGGTCGACGGTGCGGCCGTCGGCGTCGAGGAAGTGGCACAGCAGGTCACCGGCGGCCGAAGCCGCCGCGAGGCTGGTGAGATAGGACCGCGGCAGCACTTCCTCGCGGAAGAGCGTGGCTTCCGCGCTCGCATCGCCTACGCTCACCAGCGCGATATCGGCTCGCCGCGCGCGCTCGCGCAGCTCGCGCAGTCCTGGTTCCCGCCAGAGGCCCTCGCGGGTGAGCTCGTCGGCCACGATGAGCGGCGCGGTGAGCTGGTAGCACTCCGCGCGCAGCACGTCGGCCATCCGCCGGGCCACGGCAGCGGGGTTGACCGCGCGCGAATGGGTCATGCCGCCGAGGAGCGATACGACCGCGACCCCCTCGGCCGCGACGCCCTCGAGCGGGGCCACCGCCATCGTGAGCGTGGCGCCCCAGCCGACGCCGAGGACCAGGCCGTCGCGCAATTGCGAGCGAAGGTACGTGCCGGCGGCATGGCCGACCGCTGCCGCTGCCTCCCGGTCGTCCGCGCACGCCGGCGTCACGACCGCTTCGGCGAGGCCGTACCGCGCGACGAGAGCGCGCTCCAGCGCGATCAGGTCGCCACCGCGGCCGGCGACTTCGAGGCGCACCACGCCCTCGCTGCGCGCCGCCACGAGCAGGCGCACGACCTTGGCGCGGCTGATGTCCATGGCACGCGCGATCTCTTCCTGCGTGAGGCCTTCGACGTAGTAGAACCATGCGGCGCGTACCTGCAGGTCGCGCGCGGCGGTTGCGGCCGTCGGCGCCGCGTCAGCCATCGAGGAGCGCGGACGCCGCCGCTTCGTCGGTAATGAGCGTCGTGACGCGGAGCGCCTTCAACGCGCCGCGAAGCGCCGGGGCCTTCGCGCGGCCCCCCGACGCGACCACCACTTCGGGCACCGCCGCGAGATCGGCCGGATCCACCGCCATCATGCGGCGGTTGAGCGCATGGTCCACCGCGGCGCCGTGCGCATCGACGAAACGGCACAGCACATCGCCCACGGCGCCCGCGGACGCCAGCTCGCGCACCGCAGAGCGCGGCAGCACGTCGGAGGCGAAGAGCGTCGCGTCGGCGGACACGTCGCCCACGCTCAGGAGCGCGAGATCCACGCGGCGCGCGCGCTCGCGCAGGTCGCGCAATGCCGGCTCGGCCCACAGCGCCGCGCGATTCGCCTCGTCGGCGACCACCAGGGGCGCCGTGAGCTGGTAGCACTCCGCCCGCAGCATGTCGGCGAGCCGGCGGGCGACGGCCGGCGGCGCCATGGGACGCGAATGCGTCGTTCCCCCGAGCAGCGACACGACGGCCAGACGGTCCCGCGAGCGGGGCTCGATGGCTTTCAATGCCATGTGGAGCGTGGCACCCCATCCGATGCCGACCGTCATTCCGTCGCGCAAGCGCTCGGAAAGGAACCGACCCGCAGCGTGCCCGACCATCGCGGCGACGTGCGAGGTGCGGCTCGCGCTCGGAGCCACGACGGCGTCGCGCAGCGCGTACTGCGCGATCAGGCGCTGCCGCAGCGCGAGCTGCCCGCTGGCGCTGGCGTCGATGTGCACGCGGACCAGCCCCGCGTCGCGTGCACCGGCGAGGAGCGCAATGACGCGCGCGCGTGTGACGCTCATCAGTCGCGCGATCTGCGCCTGCGTCAGGTCCTCCACGTAATAGAGCCACGCGGCCCGCACCATCGGGTCGGGCGGGCTCGCGTCGTCGACGGCGTTCGGAACAGCCGACATGCGCTCGATTCTAGGGCTTGTTCACCTGTATGCCACACACGAACCGCCTTGACCGCGCGGAGGCCAGGATATATGTTCCATTTTCAGGACAAATGTTCATATCGGCCGAGGATGGCATGACCGCGCCCAAGCTGCAGCACCCCGGCGGTTCACTGGCGGAAGCGCTCGAGCAACGGCGTCGCGACGGCCGGCCGGTGCGCATCGGGCTGATCGGCGCCGGACAGATGGGCACCGACATCCTGGTGCAGGTCGCGCACATGCCCGGCATCGAGGTCGTCGCGGCGGCCGACACCGTACCGGACATCGTGCTCGCCGCCTGCCAAGTCGCTGGCGACGGTCCGCGGCGTCCCGTGGTCGCCGACGGCGCGCAGTCCGTTGCCGCCCTGGTCGCGCGCGGCGCGCTGGCCGTCGCGCGCTCGCACCGCGACGTCTGCACCGCCGACGGTGTCGACGTCATCGTCGATGCGACAGGCAACCCGAACGTCGGCGCCGAGGTCGCCCTCACCACGATCGGCGCGCGCAAACACATGGTCATGATGAACGTCGAGGCGGACGTCACCATCGGCGCGTACCTCTCCGCGCGAGCCGCCGAGGCCGGTGTCGTCTACACGCTCGGCGCCGGCGACGAGCCGACCGCCACGATGGAGCTCGTGAACTTCGTGCGCAGCCTCGGCTACCCGGTGGTCGCCGCCGGCAAGGGCAAGAACAACGCGTTTCGCATCGACGCCACGCCGGATGCGTACGTGGAAGAAGCGGCGCGCAGGAACATGAACCCGCGCATGCTCGTCGAGTTCGTCGACGGCTCGAAGACGATGGTCGAGATGGTGGCGCTCGCCAACGCGACCGGCCTCGTCCCCGACATCCCGGGCATGCACGGGCCGAATGCGCCGCTCGAAACGCTCGATCAAGTGTTCCGTCCGCGCGACGAAGGCGGGATCCTGTCGCGCAAGGGCGTGGTCGACTTCAGCGTCGCGCGCGGCGTCGCGCCGGGCGTGTTCGTCGTCGCGGAAATGAGCCATCCGCGTCTACGCGAGCGCATGAACGACCTCGGGCTCGGCGAGGGACCGTACTTCACGTACTACCGGCCCTATCACCTCACGAGCCTCGAAGTCCCGTTGTCCGCGGCGGCCGCGGTGCTCTTCGGCCAGGCGCACATGCGCCCGCTTCCGCTACCGAGCGCCGAGGTGGGCGCGCGCGCGAAGCGCGATCTCGCGCCAGGCGAGACGCTCGACGCGATCGGGCAATACTGCTATCGCGGATTCGCGCTGACGTACGCCGACGCGTGCGCGCGCCACGCGCTGCCGCTCGGCCTCGCCCAGGGCGCGAAGGTGACGCGGCGCATCGCGAAGGGTGAGCTCCTCACCTACGCGAACTGCGCGCCCGACGAGCGACTCAAGATCGTCGAGGTGCGGCGCGCGCAGGACGCGCAGATCGCGCCGGCGCACGCCGTCGCTTGAGCATGGCGACGTCCACGGCCCACGAGGCGCGGCTGCGGCCCGAGCTCGCCGCCCTCGACGCACAGACGCTGCAGCTCGCGCTGCGGCGGATGCATCTCATCCGCAAGTTCGAGGAGATGGCGGAGGCGAGCTACATGCGCGGCCTCGTGCACGGCACGATGCATCTTTCGATCGGGCAGGAGGCGAGCGCCGTCGGCGCCGTCCTGCCGCTGCACGCGGACGACTACATTCTCTCGACCCATCGCGGCCACGGCCACTGCATCGCCAAGGGCGCCGACCCGGCGCGCATGCTCGCGGAATTCTTCGGCAAGGAGACGGGGTACTGCCGCGGGCGCGGCGGCTCCATGCACATCGCCGACGTCGAAGGCGGCAACCTCGGCGCCAATGGGATCGTCGGCGGAGGCTTGCCGATCGCGGTGGGCGTGGGCATGAGCATCAAGGCACAGCGCCAGTCGCGCGTGTGCATGGTGTTCTTCGGCGACGGAGCCGCCAACGAAGGGGCCTTCCACGAGTCGCTCAACATGGCGTCGATCTGGAAGCTGCCCATCGTCTTCGTCTGCGAGAACAACAAGTACGGCATGTCGATGGACATCGCGCGCGCCATGGCGGTGGGCAGCGTCGCGGAACGCGCAGCCGCGTACGCGATGCCGGGCGTGTCGGTCGACGGCAACGACCTGCCGGCCGTCGCCGCGGCATCGCGCCAGGCGATCGTGCGCGCACGCGCAGGCGACGGCCCGACGCTCATCGAGTGCGTGACGTATCGCATCCGCGGCCACTCCAAGAGCGACCGCAACCTGTACCGAACGAAGGAAGAGATCGAAACGTGGCGCGCGGCGGATCCGATCGCGCGCCTCGCGAGCGAGCTTCTCGATGCCGGCCTCGTCACGCGCAGCGTCCTCGCCGACATCGAGAAGGGCGCCGCGGCCGAGATCGACGCCGCGCTCGCGTTCGCGCAATCGAGCCCAGACCCCGATCCCGCGCAGCTCGCGCGCGACGTCTATGCCGAGTGACGTCGCGGCCGCCGAGGCCGCCTCGCAAGTGCGCGAGCTCTCGTACGCGGAAGCCATCCGCGAGGCGCTCGGTCAGGCGATGGAGGCGGATCCGCGCGTGTTCCTGTTCGGTGAAGACGTCGGCGTGTACGGCGGCGCGTTCGGCGTGTCCGGCGATCTCTTCCATCGGTTCGGCCAGGATCGCGTGCTCGACACGCCGATCAGCGAGCTCGGCATCGCCGGCGCGGCCGTCGGCGCGGCGCTCACCGGCATGCGGCCTGTGCTGGAGATCCAGTTCTCGGACTTCATCACGCTCGCGATGGAGCAGATCGTCAACCAGGCGGCGAAGATCCGCTTCATGTTCGGCGGCAAGGCGAGCGTGCCCATGGTCGTGCGGCTGCCGGGCGGGTCGGGCACCGGCGCGGCGGCGCAGCACAGCCAGAGCCTCGAGGCGTGGTTCGCGCATGTCCCGGGACTCAAAGTCGTGCAGCCGTCGACGCCGCACGACGCGAAGGGCCTCCTCCTCGCAGCCATCGACGATCCCAACCCCGTTCTGATCTTCGAGCACAAGCTGCTCTACAAGACGCGCGGCCCGGTGCCGTCGGAGCCGTATCGCGTGCCGCTCGGGCGCGCGGCCGTGCGGCGCGAGGGACGCGATCTGACGATCGTCGCGACGTCGATCATGGCGCTGCGCGCCGCAGCCGCCGCGGAGCGCCTCGCCGCCGACGGCATCGATGCCGAGGTCATCGATCTGCGTTGCATCCGTCCGATCGACACCGACACGCTCGTCGCGAGCGTGAGCAAGACGCATCGCCTGATGGTCGTCTACGAAGGCGTGAAGACCATGGGCATCGGCGCCGAGATCGCGGCGCGCATCGCCGAGAGCGACGCCTTCGACTACCTCGACGCTCCGATCGTGCGCCTCGGCGGCGCGGACACGCCGATCCCGTACAACCCGGTGCTCGAGAAGGCCGCCGTGCCGCAGGAAGACACCATCGTCGCGGCGGCCCAGCGCCTCGTTCGCCACGGAGTGGCGTGATGCCGGTCGACGTCGTCCTGCCGAAGGTCGACATGGACATGGAGTCGGGCGTCATCGCCGAATGGAAGGTGACGGAAGGCGCTAGCGTGCGGCAGGGCGACATCCTGTTCGACATGGAGACGAGCAAGTCGATCATGGAGGTCGAGGCACCGGCGAGCGGCATCGTTCGCGGGCTTGCGCCCGTCGACGGCGCATCGCTGCCGGTGGGAACGGTGGTCGCCCGCATCGACACCGAAGGCGACGACGAGCGTCCCGCGCCGCCCTCGCCTGCGTTGCACGCCGAGCTTCCCCGCGAACCGCGGCCGACCGCGCCGGTCGAGCGCGCGCAAGCGCGCATCGCCGCGCCGCCAGGCGAGGTGCCCTCGGGCGTGCGTGCGACACCCTACGCGCGCTCGCTCGCCCGCGAGCACGGGGTCGAGCTGCGGTCGGTCCCGGGCAGCGGTCCCAAGGGACGGGTCGTCGGCCGCGACGTCGCCGACTTCGCGCAGTCGCGCGCGCCGCACCAGGACGGCGACAGCCGCGTGGTGCCCTTCACGCTGGTGCGCCGCACCGCCGCGCGCCGGCTCGCGGAGAGCACGCGCACGGTGCCGCACTTCTACATGACCGCGCACGTCGACATGTCGGGCCTCCGCGCGGAGCTTTCGCGCGTCGGACGGTCCATCGCGCGCGCCATCGGCACCAAGCCGACGTCGACCGTTGCGATCGCGCACGTCGTGGCACGGGTGCTCGCGCGGCACCCGCTGCTCAATGCCAGCGTCGAAGGCGAGGCGGTGCGCATGCACGATCGCGTGCACGTCGGCATCGCCATGGAGCGCGAAGGCGATCTCTACGTGCCCGTGCTGCGCGACGCGCACACCCGCTCGCTGCGTGAGTCGACCGCGGAGTTCCGGCGCCTGCGCGATGCGGTACGATCGCGCTCCATCGCGCCGGCCGACATGCGTGGTGCCACGTTCTCGCTGTCGAGCCTCGACATGTACGGCGTGGATGCGTACACCGCCATCATCGATCCGCCGCAGAGCGCCATTCTCGCGGTGGGCCGCACCGTCGACACGCCGGTCGGACGCGACGGCTCGATCGTGCTGCGGCCGATCGCCACGTTCTGCCTGTCGTCGGATCATCGCATCGTGGACGGTATAACCGCCGCCAGGTTCATGGCAGACTTGCGCCGGGCAATCGAGAACCCCGAGCCTCTGGAGGAATTGCAATGACGACGTGGGCGGTACGCGCGCTGCGCATCGTGCTGGGATGCGCCATGGCACTCACCGCGGCCACCGCCGCGGCGCAGGGCGCCAAGGGCAAGCTCGTTCTCTATACCTCGCAACCCGAGCGCGACGCCTCGCAGACCGTCGCGGGATTCAAGCAAGCCAATCCCGGGGTCGACGTCGAAGTGTTCCGCTCGGGCACGACCGAGGTGATGGGCAAGCTCGCCGCCGAATTCTCCGCGGGCCAGCCGAAAGCCGACGTGCTGCTGATCGCCGACGCCGCCAGCATGGAAGCGCTGAAGCGCGACGGCCGCCTCCTCGCCTATCCCAACGCGAACGTGAGCGGCCTCGCGCCGGGCTCGTTCGACGCGGACAAGACATACTTCGGCTCCAAGCTCATCACCACCGGCATCGCGGTCAACACCTCCGCCAAGAATCGCCCGAAGTCGTGGGCCGATCTCGAGAAGCCCGACTACAAGGGCCAGATCGCGATGCCGAGCCCGCTGTACTCGGGTGCCGCGGCGATCATGCTCGGCACCATGACCATGCGCTCGGACCTGGGCTGGCAATTCTTCGAGAAGCTGAAGGCCGACGACGCGATCGCCGTGCGAGGCAACGGCGCCGTGCTGACCGCGGTGGCGAACGGCGAGAAGCCGTACGGCGTTCTCGTCGACTTCATGGCGTTCAACGCGAAGGCGAAGGGCTCGCCGGTGGACTTCGTCTTTCCTGCCGAAGGCTCGCCGGCGGTGACCGAGCCCGTCGCGATCCTCAAGACCACGCAGAACGCCGACGCCGCGCGAGCGTTCGTCGACTTCATCCTGTCCGACGCCGGCCAGAAGCTCGCGGCGTCGATGGGCTACATCCCGGCGCGCGCAAGCGTGGGGATGCCGTCATGGTTTCCGCAGGGCACACGCATCAACATCATGCCGACCAACATCTCGGCGGTGGTGCAATCGAACAGCGCCAACCTGAAGCGCTTCGCGGACCTGTTCGGCAACTGACCGGCGCGGCGTCGGCCGCGTGAACATCCCGATGGCCCAGCGTTCCGGCGAGCAGATCGAGGAACGGGCGCTCCTGTGGGCGCTCGTGCTGGCCGCCATGCTCCTTTCGCTGCTGCCGCTGCTGCGCCTGCTGCTGGAGGCGGTCGCGCCGGGCGGCACGCTTTCGGGGCGCGCGTTCGAGTCGGTGCTGAGCAATCCGGCAACATGGACTGCGACGGGTCACAGCATCGTCACCGCTTTCGGCGGCACGCTGCTCGCGACCGTCATCGGCGTCGCGGTGGGGCTGGTCGTCGCGCTCACCGACGTGCGTGCGCGAAGCGCGTACGTGTTCCTCTTCGTGCTGCCGCTCCTGCTCGCGCCACAGGTCGTGGCGCTCGCCTGGCTGCAGTTGTTCGGCCCCTCCAGCACGCTTTTGAAGATGATCGGCATGGCGCCCGCGCTCGGCAGCCGCAACCCGCTCTACTCGCCGACGGGCATCGTGCTGCTGCTCGGCGTGCAGTACGCGCCGCTCGTGTTCCTCACGCTGCGAGCGGGCCTTCGCACGCTGCCCAACGAGCTCGTGGAAGCGGCGCTCGCGGGCGGCGCGCGTCCGTTCACGGTGCTGCGCACGATCGTGCTGCCGCTCATGACGCCTCCGCTGGTCGCGGGCATCGCACTGTGCTTCGTGTCGTGCCTCGGCAACTTCGGCATACCGGCGTTCCTGGGCATTCCGGGCGGCTATCTCGTGCTGCCGACGCTGATCTACCAGCGCCTCGCGGGTCTCGGCCCGAGCGTGCTGTCCGACGTCGCCGTGCTGTCGATGCTGATCGGCGTGATCGCCGTGACCGGCCTCGCGCTCCAGGACGTGATGCTCGGTCGGCGCGACTTCCGCATCGTGACCACGTCGACCACGCCGCGCACCTGGCACCTGCGCCGCTGGCGCCTGCCGGTCGAGATCGCGCTGTGGTCGTTGTCGGTGCTCGTGCTCGTCGTGCCGCTGGCGGCGCTGCTGTTGACCTCGCTCGTTCCGGCGATCGGCGTGGCGCTGACCGCGGCGAGCGCGACGCTCGACAACTATCGTTTCGTGCTGTTCGAGCACGCCGCTGCGCGACGCGCGTTTCGCAACAGCTTCGGGCTTTCCATCGCCGCTGCGCTCCTCATCGCCGTGCTCGCCGTGCCGCTCGCCTACTTCATGGTGTGGCGGCGCACGCGCCTGCTGCGATGGCTGAACCTGATCGCGGAGCTGCCGTACGCACTGCCCGGCGTCGTGCTCGCCATCGCGGCGATCCTGCTTTTCCTGAAGCCGCTGCCCGTGATCGGCGTGACGATCTACAACACCGTGTGGATCATCCTCTTCGGGTACCTCGCGCGCTTCCTCGTGCTCGGCTTGCGGCCGGTGGTGAGCGGCTATCACCAGCTCGACCGTACGCTGGAGGAGGCCGCGCAGATCGCCGGCGCTCGCCTGCTGCGGCGGCTGCGCACCGTCATCCTGCCGCTCGTCGCGCCGGCCGCCGCCGCCGGCGCGCTGCTGATCTTCCTCACCGCGTTCAACGAGCTCACGATCTCGGCGCTGTTGTGGTCCTCGGGCTCCGAGACGCTCGGCGTGACGGTCTTTTCGTTCCAGCAAGGTGGCGACACGCCCTACGCCGCCGCGCTCGCCATGCTGACGGTCGTGGTCAGCGTATCGCTCATGCTCGCGACGATGCTCGTCGCGGGCCGCCTGCCGCGCGGAGTGCTGCCGTGGCGCGACTGATCCTGGAACACGTCGTGAAGGCGTTCGGCGAGCATCGCGCGCTCGACGACGTCTCGCTCGAGGTCGAGGATGGCGAGCTGATCGCGATCCTCGGTCCGTCGGGTTGCGGCAAGACCACGCTGCTGCGCCAGGTCGCCGGCTTCGACACGCTCGACGCGGGACGCATCCTGATCGGCGACGCGGTCATGTCGTCGACCTCGGAGCACGTGCCGCCCGAGCGGCGGCGCATCGGAATCGTGTTCCAGTCGTACGCCTTGTGGCCGCACATGACGGTCGCGGAGAACGTGGCGTACGGACTGACCGTCGCCGGCGTGCGCGAGCCGGAGCGGTCGCGTCGCGTCGACGCCGCGCTGGAGCTCGTCGATCTCGGCGGCTTCGCGCAGCGGCGCCCCGCGCAGCTGTCCGGCGGCCAGCGGCAGCGCGTCGCGCTCGCGCGCTGCCTCGTCACCGAGCCGTCGCTCGTGCTCCTCGACGAGCCGCTTGCGAACCTCGACGTGCACCTGCGCGCGGCGATGGAGAACGAGTTCGCCCGCTTCCACGCGCGCACCGGCACGACGATGGTGTACATCACCCACGATCAGCGCGAGGCGATGGCGCTCGCCGATCGCATCGCGGTCATGGATCGCGGCCGCGTGCTCCAGGTGGCCACGCCGTCGACCCTCTACCGCGAGCCTGCCGACGCGACGGTCGCCGCGTTCATCGGCGGCGGCATGGTCGTGCCCGTCAGCGTGAGCGAGATCCACGGACAGCAATGCACGGCCGAGGTATTCGGGCACCGCGTTCCGATGCGTTGCGCCGCCGGACAGCGCACGGGTCAGGCGCAAGCCTGCCTGCGTGCCGACCATCTTCGCATCGTGGGCGACGGCGCGCCCGGCGTACGCGCCGTCGTGGAGCGCGCGATCTACCAGGGCGGTCATTTCCGCCTGGACGCGCATGTCGCGCAGGCGCGTGACGTGCGGCTGCACCTCGCGGCGCCCGAGCCCTTCGAGGTGCCGGCGGACGGCGCGCTGAACCTCGACGTCACCGAGGGCTGGGTCATCCCCGCAGCGGCTTGAGCATGCGCCTCGTTCTGCATGGTGGTTTCGGCGAGAAAGGTCGCACCTGCATGGCGGTGGAAGCCGGCGGCGTGCGGCTGCTGCTCGACGCGGGCGTCAAGACGAGCGCGTCGGGCGGACCTGACTACTATCCGTCGATCGGCGACGAGGCGCTTCGCGCGAGCGACGCCATGCTGATCACGCACGGTCACGAGGACCATGTCGCCGCGCTCGGCTGGTGCCTCGAGCATGGCTTTCGCGGGCGCATCTACATGACCGCGCAAACCGAGCGCGAAGCCGATGAGTCGCTCGCCGGCTACGCGACGCCCGCGCAGCGCGAGCTCGTGCGCGCCGCGCGCATCGACCGCCTGCCGGTGAACGATGGCACGCTGTGCATCGGCGGCCTCACCATCACGACCGGCCGCTCGGGCCATATCGCCGGCGGCGTGTGGTGCATGGTGAGCGATGCGCATGCGCGCTTCGCTTTCTGCGGCGACATCGTGCCCGCGAGCCCGGTGTTCGCGATGGACCCGCTGCCGCGCTGCGACGCCGTTGCGCTCGACGCATCCTACGGCGACGACGACGTGCCCGCGCGACAGCGCGCGACCGAGATCGCGGAATGGGTCGCGGCGCAGGCGCGCGGCTGCGTGCTTCCCACGCCGCGCTACGGCCGCTCCGCGGAATTGCTTGCGATCGTTCCGGGGCCCCTCGCGCTCGCGCCGGGCATGCGCGAAGCGCTGCGCACGCAGCTCACCGACGCCGCATGGCTCCACGCCGACGTGGCGCGCGCCCTGGTGCCGCGTCTCGAGGAGGCGATCGAATGGCAGGCCGGTGATCCACTGCCCCGAGCGGCGCTGATCTGTCACGACGCCATGGGCCTCGCAGGTCCTTCCCGCGACATCCTCGCGACCGCCCGCGCCGAGCGGCATCCCACGCTGTTCACGGGCCATCTGCCGAAGGGCAGTCCGGGCGAGCGCATGGTCGACGCCGGCGTCGCGGCGTGGATCCGCCTGCCGACGCACCCGACGTTGCGCGAGAATGCCGCGGTGGCAAGCGCCACCGGCGCGCGCATGGTTCTCGGTCATTCGTGCGAGCCCGCGGCGCTCGCGCGCCTGGCGCGCCACCTTCCCGCGCTGCGCGTCGATGTTCGAACCGGCGATGCCGTGACGATCTAGGGCCATCGATGCGCATCCTGATCGGCAACGACGACGGCTTGCAATCGCCCGGCCTTGCGCTGCTCGCGAGGGCGGCCGAGGCGCTCGGCTCGGACATCTGGATCGTGGCGCCGGATCACAAGTGGACTGCCGCGAGTCATCACCTGTCGTTCGACGCCGACCTCACGCTCACGCGCAAGGACGAGCGCGTGTACGCGTGCTCCGGCACACCCGCGGACGGCGTCATTGCGGCAATGACGGTCCTCTTCGCCGACGGTGCGAAGCCCGACCTCGTGCTCGCCGGCATCAACGACAAGCGCAACGTCGGCGAGGACATCGCCTATTCCGGCACGCTGGCGGTCGCGCGCGAAGCGACGTTCTTCGGCGTCCCGGCGATCGCTTTCTCGCGCGCGACGCGCTGGAACGACGCGCCCGACGAGATCGCGGCGCTGCGCCGCCTTCTCACCACGCTATGGGAGAGCCACCGCGACTGGGCCGCGCGGGGGCACTGGCTCAACGTGGTGCTCCCCGATCGACTGCCCGCGCCGATCGTCCAGACCCGGGTCGGCAGCGACAAGATCGGCGGCCAGTGCGACGTGCTCGAGCGCGGCGACGACCGCATCCGTTTCCGCCTGCGGCGCGGACGTCCCGGCACCACGCAGCCCGGCGACGAGAACGCCGCCGTGCAGGCAGGCAACATCGCGGTCGTGCGGCATGCGTGGCACTGTGAAGCGCCGCTGCCTGCGCTCCTCGTGGAGCACTGGAACCGCGCCGTCGGCGACGACGCGCCGGTCGCGTAACGCGCCGATCAGCCGCGCAGGGCGGTGAGCAGCGCGCGGATGTCGTCGGCCGATGCGGCAAGGCTCTGCATCAGCGCGGGGTTGTCGATGCCCGGCACGTCGCGCTCGACGTGTGCCGGATACCGCGGCGGGTTGCTTTGCAGCGCCACGCGATTGGCGAGGGTCACGACGTCGACCAGCTGCCGCGGCGGCACCGAAGGGTGGTGGTCCTCGTGCTCGCTCACCGCACGCAGCGTGGCCTCCGACACGTGGAATTCGTGCAGCACTGCCTGTCCGATCGATCCGTGCCACTCGTGGATGAGCGCGTCGAGCTCCTGCGGGTGCTGCACGAGCTCGGCGTAGGCGCTGGCGCGCGACAGCAGGTAGAAGCGCCCGATGTCGTGCACGAGGCCCGCGAACAGCGCCTCGTCGGGGTTGAGCCGCGACTCCTTCTTCGCCATCACGTAGCTGATCGCGGCGACCTCGAGGCTGTGCCGCCACACCCACTCGGCCTGCTCGTGGAACACCTGAACGTCCTTCGCCGCGCGCAGCTGCTCCATCGCGAGCGCCACGGCGGTGGAGCGCACGACGTCATGCCCGACGCGCATCACCGCGTTGCGGACGTCCGAGATCGGCTTGCCGCCGGGATTCATCGCCACCGAATTGGCGATCTGGATGAGGCGCGCGGGCAGCAGCGGCTCGGCGCTGATCACGTGCGCGAGGCGCTCGGCGTCGATCGCCGGGTCCGCCAGCGCCGAGCGCACGCGGATCGTCGCCCCGGTGAACGTCGGAAACGATATCTGCTTGTTCGAGAGATCGCTGGCAAGCGCCTGCAGGAAACGGTAGGCGCGTTGAGCCGGGTCGCTGTCGGTCATGGCGGTCGGGCCGGACGATGGCAAAACTTACCACACCGTCGCGCGATGAGGTGACCGCAGGCCGGACGCGCGCCGGGGCAACGCGCTATCCGGACTCGTCGTCCACGCGGGCGCCCGACGCGCGAAGCACGCGGAGCGCGACCGACAGCGAGTACCCCCGTGACAGCAGGAAGCGAACCTGGCGCGCTTTCTCGCGCTCATCGCGCGGCGCAGTGCCGTACCGCCGCGTCCATAGCGCGGTCGCCTCCGCGAGCTCCTCGCCGGCGGTCAGCGAATCGAGCGCGCCGCGCGCAGCATCGTCGGCAACGCCACGACTCCTGAGCTCGTGGGCAATCGCCCGCCGGCTGAACTGCCCGCGACGGCTGTGCACGAGCGCGTCGGCGTAGCGCCGATCCGACAGATAACCCTGGGCGGTGAGCTCGTCCAGCGCGCGTTCGATGGCCTCGGCGTCGCCGCCACGCGCGCGAAGCCGCGCTGCAAGCTCCGCACGCCCATATTCGCGGCGCGCGAGCAATCGGATCGCTTGCGCCTTAATCGAGAGCGCCGGCCGTGCCGAGGTCGCTCGACCGGGCCGCGCCGCGCGCAACGCCGTCCTTACGCGTCGGCGCCTTCCGCGCCCGGCTTGATGCGCGTGGGTGAAGGCACGTTGACGGCCTGGCGGATCTTGCCTTCGATCTCCTCGGCGATCTCCGGGTGCTCGCGCAGGAACTCACGCGCGTTGTCCTTGCCCTGCCCGATCTTGTCACCGTTGTAGGCATACCACGCGCCGGATTTGTCGACGATGCGCTGCGCCACGCCGAGCTCGATGATCTCGCCTTCGCGCGAGATGCCCTCGCCGTAGAGGATGTCGAACAGCGCCTCCCGGAACGGCGGGGACACCTTGTTCTTCACCACTTTCACGCGCGTCTCGTTGCCGATCATTTCCTCGCCCTTCTTGATCGAGCCGATGCGGCGGATGTCGAGACGCACCGACGCATAGAACTTGAGCGCGTTGCCGCCCGTGGTCGTCTCCGGATTGCCGAACATCACGCCGATCTTCATGCGGATCTGGTTGATGAAGATGACGAGCACGTTCGCGCGCTTGATGTTCGCCGTGAGCTTGCGCAGCGCCTGGCTCATCAGGCGAGCCTGCAGGCCGGGCAGCTGGTCGCCCATCTCGCCCTCGATCTCGGCCTTGGGCACGAGCGCGGCCACCGAGTCGATGACGATGATGTCCACACCGCCGGATCGCACGAGCATGTCGGCGATCTCCAGCGCCTGCTCGCCCGTGTCGGGTTGCGAGATCAGGAGCTCACCGACGTTGACGCCGAGCTTGCCGGCGTACACCGGATCGAGCGCGTTCTCGGCGTCGATGTACGCCGCGACGCCGCCCTGCTTCTGGACCTGGGCCACGACCTGGAGACACAGCGTCGTCTTGCCCGAGGACTCGGGACCGTACACTTCGACCACCCGCCCGCGCGGCAGGCCGCCGACGCCGAGCGCGATGTCGAGGCCCAGCGATCCCGTGGACACGACCTGGAGGTCGTTCTGGATCTGGGCCTCGCCCATCTTCATGATGGAGCCCTTGCCGAACTGCTTTTCGATCTGGGCGAGCGCGGCGGCGAGCGCCTTGCCTTTCTGGTCGTCCATGGCGTTGTCGAACGGGGGCATGCGGAGACTCCTGAGTATCGCCCGGCAAGCGGCCGGGGGGCTTATCGCACGCGATGGTGCCATAGAACGATCGTTCGACGCAAGCCTCCTTTCGGGCTAGGCCGGATGGCGGGCCCGGGCCCGGCGGTGAGCGGCACCGCCCGGCGCCTGGAGCCGTGAACGCTCGGCTGCCGGCGCCCTACGGCGGGCGCCGAAACTGCAAACGCCGCTGACGCGTAGGCCGAAGCCGCGCCCTGCCGCGACAAGACCGCGTACGGTTTGCGCTAGCGACCGAGTTCGGCGGCGGAGCTGCTCTTCCGCCATACCGTTGC
>DATJIS010000096.1:0-17795 GCA_035493035.1 Casimicrobiaceae bacterium
CCGCTGGAGAAAGGCGCACGCCGCGCGCGTGGTCTCGATGTCTTTCACCTGGTAGGCGGATTGGCCTACGCCGGCGCGATCGAGGCTCTCGCGCCAGGGATCGTTTGCCTTGTCGAGCACGCCCAGATCGTGCCGCGGCACCCCGCCCCAGTTGGGACTGTGATCGCCCACCATGCGCTCCGCGTAACCGTGGAGCTGGTCGGGCCCCATGGCGTGCAGGCGGCCCGCGAGCACCGGGCGATAGCCGGCCGCGCCGACGGCGTGCAGCCATGTCGGCGCATCGGAGCGCAGGTAATCGTCGTTGGTCCAGCACTCCTGCTCGTACGGCCACCGCCCGGACAGCATCGACATGCGGCTCGGGACGCACAACGGCGACGGGCAGTACGCGCGGTCGAACGCGAGGCCTTGCGACGCGAGCCGGTCGAGACGAGGCGTTGCGCCGAGCGGATCGCCGTAGCAGCCGGCGATGCGCTGGGTGTGCTGGTCCGAGAACAGGAACAGCAGGTTGGGGCGGCTCATCGGGCTCGGCTCGTGTTCTTGCATCGACTCGCGCAGCGCGTGAAGTGTCCCGGCCGCGCGCTCGCCGCCGGGACGGTGCGCGGTGCGCTCAAGGCAGGCGCTTGTCCGCCTGGATGGGCTTCAGGTCCGCGAATGCGGACGGGTCCGTCTTCATGGCCGCCGCGACGAACGCGTTGTCGACGGCCGGCGCGGGATCGAACGCCTGCGGGATGCGCTTGTCCTGCACCAGCAGCGGGATGCTGTATTCCTTGAAGCCCTCGATGGTGTTCTTCGACAGGCGCACGTCGAGCGGCAGGTCCTTCAGCGCGAGCTTGAGCGTCTCCTCGTCGAGACCGGGAATCCAGCGCGTCGAGATCTTCGCCGCCTCGTCGCGGTGCTGGCGCGTCCACGCCTGCGCCTGCGCGTAGCCGAGGATGAATTTCTGTAGCTCCGGCGCCTTCGCGGCGATCGCCGACTTGGTCGTGACGATCGTGCCGCCATCGTAGCAGCTCTTGCAACCGCCGTAGATCACCTTGTACGCGCCCGGGACCTTCACCAGCGCGGCGCTCGGCCACGGCTCCCACGAGGTGATGACGTCAACGTCCTTGTTGGCGAGCGCGGTCGCCATCTGCGCCGGCGCGGTGTTGACGAGCGTGACGTCGTCGCGGTTGAGTCCGACCTGCTTCAGCAGCCCGACGATGTAGGGCTCGCCGCCCGCGCCGCGCGTGACACCGACCTTCTTGCCCTTGAGCGTGGCGAGGTCGCCGGCCTTGACGCCCGAATCCGGGCGCGCGATGACCGAGAGGATCTCGCTCTGCGGGTTGTTGAGCGCGTTGTTCCAGGTGTGACCGATCAGCACGACGGGCACGCCGCGCGCGACGGCCGTGAGGAACGGGAACGTTCCGAACAGCCCGACGTCGACCGTTCCGCTCGCGAGCGCATTGGAGATCTCCACACCGCTCGGCATGACGTCGACCTTGACGTCGAGGCCGAGCTTCGAGAACGTGCCGTGCTCCATCGCGGAGAAGAACGGCGCGTTCTCGGCGGCGGACGTGACCGCGACGCGCAGCGGGTCGGCGCTCGCCGCGCACGCGACGAGCAGCAGGCTGGCGGCGAGCAGGCGCCGCAGCGACGGATGCAGCAGGGACATGGTCTCCTCCTTCGTGGCGCGCCGCGCAGGCGCGGTGAGCTCGATATCTGGGTTATCGGTGATATCTCAGTCGCATCCTATCGTGCTACGATGAGCTTGGCAACCCACGCTGACGCGAGTGAACCCGAAACGCATCTCGAAGCCGAAATCGCTCATGCGCGAAGTCGCGTACGAGCGTTTCAAGGCCGAGCTGTTCAAGCGCAACCTCGCACCGGGTCAATTCGTGTCGCAGGGCGAGCTCTGCGCGCTGCTCGATACGCCGCTCGGCCCGACGCGCGAGGCGCTGAAGCGCCTGGAGGCCGAAAGCCTCGTGCGGCTGATCCCCCAGCGGGGCATCCAGATCACCGACATCGGCGTCCCGCTCATCCACGAGGCGTTCCAATTCCGCACGATCCTCGAGGTCGCGGCGGTGCGTCATTTCGTGAACGTCGCCGACGACGCCGTGCTCGACGAGCTGGAGGGCACGACGCAAAGCGTACTGCGCGCGTTCGACGGCGGCGAGCGAGCCGACGCCCGGCTGCTCGACCGCGCGCTCCAGGTCGACTGGGGCATGCACGACCGCATCGTGGAATCGGTCGGCAACCACATCATGACCACGGCGCACCGGCAGAACTTCGACAAGATCAAGATGATCCGCCTGCACGGCCGATCGCCGCGCTTCCTGCCGCTCGCGATGGAAGAGCATCTGGCGGTGATCGAGGCGATGAAGCGCCGCGATCCGGAAGCCGCCGCCACGGCGCTCCAGCAGCATCTCAAGTCGGCCGAGCGGCGCGCGCTCGGGCTGTGATCCCATGACCGAAGCATCGCCGAAGATCGTCGCGTCGCGCCTCGCGGTCGACTACGTGAATCTCGACACCGGTGCCGCGCACCGCGCCGTCGAGAACCTCGATCTCGCCGTCGCTGCCAACGAATTCCTCTGCGTGCTGGGACCGAGCGGCTGCGGCAAGTCGACTCTGCTCGCCGCCATCGCGGGTTTCCTGAAGCCCGCGCAGGGCACGCTCACGATGAACGGCCAGCCGATCGCCGGCCCGGGCGCGGAGCGCGGCGTGGTGTTCCAGGAATACGCGCTGTTGCCCTGGATGACGGTGCTCGACAACGCCGCGCTGGGCCTGAAGCTGCGCGGCATTCCGCGCAAGGAGCGCTACGAAACCGCGCGCCGCTTCCTGGCGATGGCGAACCTGCACGGCGTGGAACACAAGTATCCGCACGAGCTGTCGGGCGGGATGAAGCAGCGCGTGGCCGTCGCGCGCACGCTCGCCAACGCGCCCGAGGTCATGTTGATGGACGAGCCGTTCGCGGCCGTCGATGCGCAGACCCGCATGGTGCTGCAGGAAGAGCTCGTGCGCATCTCCGCGCGCTCGCAACTCACCGTCGTGTTCGTCACGCACAGCGTCGAGGAGGCGCTGTTCCTCGGCGACCGCGTGGCGGTTCTCACGCCCGGACCGGGTCGCGTGCGCACGATCGTCGACGTGCCGTTCACCAAGGAAGAGCGCACGTGGGCGGCGCTGAACGCGCACGCGGGCTTCGCGCCGCTGCGCGAGCGCCTGTTGTCGCTCGTGCGGGCGCCCGCCGCCCTCGCCGCGTGATGCTGAAGCTGCCCCTCACCGCCACCATCACGATTCTCGCCGTGCTGCTGGTGTACTTCGCGGCGGGCGCGCTCGGCGCGCAGCGCAAGCTCGCGCCGCTCGCGCCGCTATCCGACACCCGCGCCAACTACCGCGTGGCACTCGACTTTCCGCCGGAGCGCTTCCACCAGCTGTTCCTGCAGGACAAGGGCCGCATGGTCGGTGTGCACGGCAACGTCGTCGACATGATGGACGTCGAGCCGGCGGCGCTGCGCGACATCGCGCGGCAGTACTGGGTTTCGTCGATCGAGCGGTGGAGCGGGCGGTGAGCACGCTTCCGGCGACGGCGGCGCTGACCGCGCCTCGCCGGCCGCGTCGCGGCGGCGCCGCACGCGCTGCCAAGGGGGCGCTCGGCGTGCTGCTGCTGCTCGTAGCATGGCAGCTGTCCGTGCCGCTCGTGGGCCTCGGCCCGTACTTCTATCCCGCGCCGTCGGACGTCATCGCGGCATTCGGCGAGCTGATCCGCAAGGGCATCCTGCCCTCGTATCTCGGCGACAGCCTGTGGCGCTACCTCGTGGGCCTCTCCGCCGGCGCCACGCTGGGCATTGCCGGCGGCGTGCTGATCGGCATCAACCGGCGCGCGTCGCTGATGCTGTCGCCGCTGCTGACGTTCATGTTCGCGATCGTCGAGGTGGCCTGGATCCCCATCTTCGTCATCTGGTTCGGCTACGGCGTCAAGACCATCGTGCTGACGCTCATCTACGTCGTGTTCTTTCCCGTGCTCTACAACACGCTGCTCGGCGTGCGCACCGCACCGCAGATCCTGGTGAACGCGGTGCGCTCGCTCGGTGCGTCGCGGCTGCAAGTCCTGCGTCTGGTCATCCTTCCTTCCGCGTTGCCGAACATCATCACCGGCCTGCGCGTGGGCGCCGGGTTCGCGTTCCGCGGCCTCGTGTTTGCCGAGATCGTGGCGGCGAAGTCGGGCATCGGCTATCTCATCTTCGAGGGCACCGAGAGCCACCAGACCGCGCGCACGATCGTCGGCATGATCGTCATGGGCCTGCTGTGGCTCGCCATCGACCAGCTCTATCTGCGACCCATCGAGCGCGCAACGATCCAGCGCTGGGGCCTGACGACCGAAGCGGGAGAGCGCGCGTGACGCCGCGCAATGTCGAGGCCGCCGCGTTCGGCACGCTGCCTTTCGTGGTGATCCTGGGCGGCTGGCTGGCGCTGCCGTACCTCGTGCAATACCCGGCGTACATGCTGCCTTCGGTCGGCACCGTGCTCGCGTACGCGGTGGACATCGCGCGCGACGGAACGCTCGTGCAGAACGTGGCGGCGAGCCTTTCGCGCCTCTTCATCGGCTTCGCGGTCGGCATGGGGCTCGCGATTCCGCTCGGCATCGCGATCGCGCTCAACCGCCACGTGGCCGACCTGTTCCGGCCGCTGCTCTCCTTCCTGCAGGCGATCGCGGGCATCGCGTGGGTGCCGCTGACGCTCGTCTGGTTCGGCGTCGGCAACGGCTCGGTGATCTTCGTCGTCGCCAACACGATCTTCTTCGCGTCGCTGTACAACACGGTGACGGGCGTGCAGTCGATCCCGCTCGCGCTGCACCGCGCGGTGCGCAGCCACGGCGGCAAGGGGCTGTCGCTGCTCACGAACCTGATCATCCCCGGCGCGCTGGTGCAGATCCTGCTCGGCGTGCGCACGTCCATGGCATACGGGTGGCGCGCGCTGGTCGCCGCGGAGATGATCGCGGGCAGCAACGGCCTCGGCTACATGACGATGGAGGCGGTGCAGTGGCAGCGCACCGAGACCATCATCCTCGGCATGATCGTGATCGGCATCCTGTGGGTGCTCATGGACCGGCTCATCTTTACCGAGATCGAGCGCCGCACCGTCGGTCGCTGGGGCTTGCTGCAACGCTGAGTCATCCCAAGGCGCGGGATAGCGCCGTCTACGAGGAGGAGATCGATGCATCACGTGGTTCGAATCGTCGTCGCGCTTGCGCTGGCGCTTTGCGTGGCACCCGTGTCGGCGCAGCCGGCGTGGCCGGCCAAGCCCATCCGCCTGGTCGTGCCGTTTCCCGCCGGCGGGCAGCTCGACGTGGTGTCGCGGCTGTTCGCGGAGAGACTCGCCGTCGTGCTCGGCCAGCCTGTGATCGTCGAGGTCAAGCCGGGCGCCGACGGCAACATCGGCACCGAGCTCGTCGCCAAGGCGGAGCCGGACGGCTACACGTGGGTCGCCGTGAGCCCGCCCACGACCATTCAACCGAGCGTACGGCCCAAGACGCTGCGCTATGACCCGATTCGAGACTTCGAGCCGGTCGCGTTCATCGGCACGAGCCCGTTCCTTTTCGTCGTGCCGGCGTCGATCCCGGTTTCATCGCTGAAGAATTTCGTCGCATACGCCAAGGGCAAGCCCGGCGCGCTGTCGTACGCCGGCTCCGCGCGCGGCACGGTCGTGCATCTCGCCACCGAGCTCTTCAAGCATGACGCCGGGATCTCGATGGAGATGATCGGCTACCAGGGCCAGCCGAGCGCCATCGCCGACCTCATCACGGCACGGGTGCAGTTCATGACGCTCGGCTTGATCCTCGCCGAGCCGCAGATCAAGGCAGGCAAGCTGCGCGCGCTCGCCGTGCTCGATCGCACGCGCGACAAGCACCTGCCCGATGTGCCGAGCGTGGTGGAGCTCGGCTATCCGGACCTCGTCATGTCGACGTGGTTCGGCATCGCGATGCCTCACGGCACGCCGGCGCCGATCGTGCAGCGCGTGAATGCCGAGGTGAACAAGCTGCTGCAATCGCCGGACATCGTCGCGAAGCTCGATGCGATGGGCGTCGACGCGGCCAAGCCGCAGTCGCCGGCCGAGTTCGGCACGTTCCTGAAGGACGACGCCGCGCGCTGGAAGACGGTCGTGCGCGAAGCGAACATCGAGCTCGATTGAGATGGGAACGCCGGACTCGGACGTGGGTGCAGTGGAGGGCGTCGGCGATCCTGGCGCCGGCTTCCGCGGTCGCATCGGCCGCACGCTGAAGGAATCGACGCCCTGGTGGCCCGCGCCGCTGCGCGCACCCGCGGGCGCGCCCGACGTGGTGGTGATCCTGCTCGACGACCTCGGCTACTCTGACTTCGGCTGCTTCGGCGCCGAGATCCGCACGCCGGCGATCGACGCGCTGGCGCAAGGCGGCCTGCGCTTTTCCAACTACACGACCGTGCCGATGTGCACGCCCGCGCGCGCGGCGCTCCTGACCGGCAAGAATCCCCACGCCGTGGGCTGCGGCTGGCTGACGTTCAACCTGCCCGGGTATCCCGGCTACCAGGCGGGCGAGATCGCACGCGACGCGCCGACGCTGGCGGAGCTCCTGCGGTCGATCGGCTACTCGACGTACTGCGTCGGCAAGTGGCACAACACCGCCGACTTCAACGTGACGCCGTCGAGCGACCGGTCGGCATGGCCGCTCGCACGCGGGTTCGACCGCTTCTACGGCTTCATCGGCGGGGAGACGCACTACTTCTCGCCAGCGCAGCTCGTGAGCGACAACGCGATCGTCGATCGCGACAGCTACGCGAGCGACTACTACTGCACCGACGACTGGACCGACACCGCGGTCGCGTGGATGAAGGCGCACGCCGCGTCGTCGCCGGACAAGCCGTTCCTGCTGTACCTGCCGTACAACGCGCCGCATGCGCCGCTCCACGCAAAGCGGGACGACCTTGCGCATTACGCGGGCGCGTACGACGCCGGCTGGGACACCATCCGCGACGCGCGCATCGCTCGCCAGGATGCGATGGGACTGCACCCGCGTGCATGGCCGTGCGCGCCGCACAGCCCCGGCGTGCCCGCGTGGACGTCGCTCGATCCGCAGACGCGCCGGCTCCACGCGCGCTTCATGGAGCTCTACGCGGCCGTGGTCGACAACATCGACCAGAACGTCGCGCGTGTGGTGGAGTGCCTGCGTGCGCTGGGACGGCTCGACAACACGCTCATCCTCGTCACGTCCGACAACGGCTCGAACGGCATCGGCGGCGTCGACGGGGCGGTGAACAACCTCGCCAAGCGCCTCGTGCAGCGCGAGGACGGCGCGTGGGTGCGCGCCATGATGGAGGAGGGGCGCATCGGCAGCGCCGAATCGTGGCCGGCGTACCCACTCGGATGGACGGACGTTTCGTCGGCGCCGTTTCGCCTCTACAAGACGACGACCATGAACGGCGGCATCCGCGTGCCGCTGGTGATGCAATGGACGCGCGGCATCGCGGCGCGCGGCGACATCCGCCATCAATGGGTGCACGTGACCGACGTCGTGCCCACGCTGCTGGACATCGTGGGCGCCGGCTATCCGCAGCAGGTGAACGGCCGGCGAACGCGCGGTCTCGACGGGACCAGCTTTCGCGCCGTGCTCGATCGCGCCGACGCGCCGGGCGCGCGAACGTCGCAGCACTACGAGCTCGCGGGCAACCGCGGCTACATCGAGGACGGCTGGAAGATCGTGTCGCTGCAGCCGCCCGGCAAGCCCATGGACCTCGACAACTGGATGCTGTTCGACCTCGCGCACGACGCGACCGAAGTGACCGATCTCGCGCGCGAGCGGCCCGACAAGCTCGCCTCGCTCGTGGCGGCGTTCGACCGCGACGCGCGCGCGAACGACGTGTACCCGCTCGACAATCGCGGCGTGCGTCGATCGCTGACGGTGCCGCCGTTCCTCGAGGAGGCCGTGAATCGCACCCACACGTTCCTTCCCGGTGCAGGCACGGCGGTCATCGGCGTCGTGGCGCCGCTCATCGCGGATCGGGATTACCGCATCTGTTGCGAATTCGAGCATGCCGACGGCCATGAAGGCGTGGTCTTCGCGCTCGGCGATGCGATCGCCGGCCTCGCGCTCTTCGTCCGCGACGGCACGCTGCGGTTCGTGTATCACGGCGGGCAGGGAAGGCCGCAGCGCCTCGAGACTAACTTGCGCGCGGGTGCGCACCGCTTCGACCTCGCGCATCGCGCGCTCGGCGAGCGCCGCGGACGGGGCACGGTTTTACTGGACGGCGCGGAGATCGGCACGCTCGACATGTCGCCGACGACCATCCTGGGGCTCGGTGTCGGCGAAGGCCTCGACATCGGCATGGACCGCAAGCTGCACGTGACGCCGCTGTACGGGCGCACCGATCCCTTTCCGTACGGGGGAAGCGTGCGATTCGTACGTATCGAGCCCGGCGCGCATCCCGCGGACAGCTACGCCAACCGCCCGGAGCGGCTGGCGCAACGCGATTGAGTCGAACCAGCATGACATCCATGGAGGAACGATGAGGATCGGGCATCGAGACTGGCTTCGCGGCATCGTCGCCGCGTTTTGTTTCATGCTGTGCGCGAGCGCAACGGCGGCATGGCCCGAGCATCCCATCAGGATCCTGGTGCCGTTTCCCGCCGGCGGCCAGCTCGACGTGGTGGTGCGCCTGATCGCGGACAAGATCGCGCCTGCGCTCGGCCAGCCGATCGTCGTCGAGGTGCGCACCGGTGCGGACGGCAACATCGCCGCCGAAGCCGTTGCGCGCAGCGCGCCCGACGGTTACACGTGGCTGTCCACCAGCGGCCCGTTCACCACGCAGATCAGCCTGCAGCCGAAGAAGCTCCGCTACGATCCCGTGCGCGACTTCGAGCCGGTGGCCGATCTCGGGGCCGCGTCGTTCGTGCTCGTCGTGCCGACCTCGGTGCCGGTGAACACCCTGAAGGAGTTCATCGCGTATGCGAAGGCGCGGCCGGGACAGCTGTCGTATGCGGGCACGTCGGTGGGGTCGATCACGCATCTGTCCACCGAGCTGTTCGCGCGCGAAGTCGGCATCAGGATGGAGATGATCCCGTACGCGGGCATCCCGGCGGCGATGTCCGATCTCCTGTCCGGACGCACGCAGTTCATGTCGACCGGCGTCATCGCGGCGCTGCCGCAGATCAAGTCCGGTCGGCTGAAGCCGCTCGCGATCCTCGCGCCAAAACGGCACCCGCAACTGCCCGACGTCCCGACCATCGTGGAGGAAGGCTATCCGGACCTGACGGTCGCCACGTGGTTCGGCTTGCTGATGCCCGCGAAGACGCCGCCGGAGATCGTGCAGCGCGTGAACACCGAAGTGATGAAGGCGTTGCAGTCGCCGGACATCGTGGAGAAGTACCGCGCCATCGGCGTCGAGTCGGTGCCGCCGAACACACCCGCGGCATTCGGCGACTTCCTGAAGAACGAGATCGCGCGCTGGGCCAAGGTGATCCGCGAGGCCAACGTCACGGTCGAGTAGCGCGCGTCGGCTAGAATCGCGCAGGAGGATTGCATCGAATGGCCGAAGACCTGCTCCCCGCGATCGAGATCGAAACCGCGCGCCAGCCCGACGCCGCCGTCATCTGGATGCACGGGCTGGGCGACGATGGGCGCGGATGGTCCGAGGTGGTGCCTGCGCTGCAGCTTCCAGCGGACCTGCGCGTGCGATTCCTGTTCCCGCATGCCCCGGTCATGCCGGTCACCATCAACCAGGGCATGCGCATGCGCGCGTGGTACGACGTGCGCGCGGCGAACATCACCGACCGCGCCGACGTCGACGGCGTGCGCAGCTCGCAGCGCCGGGTGGATGCGCTCGTCGAGCGCGAGGCGGCGCGCGGCATCTCGCCTGCGCGCACGCTGCTCGCGGGCTTCTCGCAGGGCGGCGCCATCGCGCTGTTCGCCGGGCTGCGCTATCCGCAGCGGCTCGCCGGGATCGTCGCGCTGTCCACCTATCTCATCGGTGAATCGATGCTCGCCGCCGAGGCGAGCAGCGCCAACCGCGACGTGCCGATTTTCATGGCGCACGGCACGCGCGATCCCGTGGTGCAGTATCCGTGGGGCGTCGCTTCCCGCAGCGCACTCGAGATGGGCGGCTGGACCGTCGAGTGGCACGAGTATCCGATGGAGCACAGCGCGGTGATGGAGGAGATCGCCGCCGCGGGTGCGTTCATCGCGCGCGTGCTGCGCGCGCCGGCCTAGCCTTTAGTCTTCGGCGGCTCGTCGCTGCGCCGATGGCCGCGGCGCGCCAGCGCCTCGCGCAGCATGAACTCGATCTGCGCATTCACGCTGCGGAGCTCCTGCTGCGCGAGACGCTCGAGCTCGGCCCACAGCGCAGGATCCATGCGCAGCAGGAAGGCTTTGCGCTCCGTCATCCGCCAGGCCGGGCGAAGCGGCGCGCGAGCCAGATCAGCATGATCGCGATGCCCGCGACGAACAGCCCGAGCAGCGCCAGGAACGGCGCATTGGGCGAGGCGCCGCCGCGCGTGAGCGCGCCCGTGATCACAACTACGTGGAGGCCCGCGATGAAGAGCGCGACCAGCGCGCCGACGCTGCACGCGAAGGCGCGCAGCGTGTGATAGGTGTGCTCGCGGCGCTCCGGCGCGAGCCAGTAGTCGCGGTGGGGCAGGTTGATCCACCGCGTCGGGATGCCGCGCAACGTCGCCGTCGATGCGACGATCAGAAGCGGCAGGCCGAGCGCGAGCGCGAGCATGATCGCGACGTACGCGTCGCGCGGCGACCAACGATCCGGGCGCCCGTCCAAGCCGAAATGCGAAGGCACGATCGGCGGCAGCAGTCCGATGGTCGACACGATGATCGTTCCGGCGACGATGAGCGCGACCGCGAGAGCCAGCTCGGGCAGGCGGTTCATGGGGATCGCGCCTAGCCGCTGTACAGCGTGCCGGTGTTGATGACCGGCTGGACCTCGTTCTCCGCGCACAGCACGGTCATCAGGTTCGACACCATCGCGGCGCGCCGCTCGTCGTCGAGCGTGACCACCTGCTTGGCGGAGAGCTCGACGAGCGCCATCTCGACCATCGACACCGCACCCTGCACGATCTTCTGGCGCGCCGCGATGATCGCCTCCGCCTGCTGGCGTCGCAGCATCACTTGCGCGATCTCCGGGGCATAGGCGAGATGCGACAAGCGCGCTTCGTCGACGATCACGCCGGCCTGGTCGAGACGGGCCTGCAGCTCGCGCACGAGCGCGCGCGCCACGACGTCGGCGCTTTCGAGGAGCGTGGGCTCGGCCGGCGCGCCCCCGATCTCGCCGGTGTCGTAGGCGAACGAGGAGGCGAGGTGGCGCACCGCGGCCTCGCTCTGCACCTTGACGAAGTTCTCGTAGTCGTTGACGTCGAATGCCGCCTTGGCGGAGTCGTCGACGTGCCAGACCACCACCGCGGCGATCTCGATCGGATTGCCGCGCTTGTCGTTGACCTTCAGCCGCTCGCCGTTGAGGTTGCGCGCGCGCAGCGAGATCTTGCGGCGCGTGTAGAACGGATTGGTAGCGCGCAGCCCGGCCACGCGGCTCGTGCCGCGATAGGCGCCGAAGAGCTGGAGGATCGCCGCCTCGTTCGGCTGCAGCGTATACAGCCCTGCGAGCATGAGCACGGCGACCACGAAGAGCAGCACCGCGAGCAGCAGCATGCCGAGCGAGAAGGGACGGATCGCCTGGAACAGCGCCCAGGCGCCCGCGGCGAGCAACAGCACGCCGATGGCGAGCGCCACGAAACCGCTCGCCGTCGTGACGCGCTGCTCGATGTGCGCGGTGCCGGATGGACGCATGACGGTGGACATGGAGGCTCCCACGAGACGCGTCGGCTCGCGACGCAGTATCGAAATGATATCACCGCGATACCAGACGGCAAGGCCGCTCGTCGGGACGCCGGGCAGATAGGGGCCCGGGACGAATCGCGACAAAGTCGGTCGATCGCGATCCGAACCGGCGCGAGACGAGCCCGTGGCGGAAGGTGCCAAAGTCGATCGGAGCCACCCGCCGCAGAGCGGGTCGTGACGAACGGTGGCAAACCGATCGCCGATCCGAACGGCCGCCGCGCGGCGCGCGCCGGCCGCGGACGGACGCCGAAGGGAAACCGCTTATTGAAACCGCTACTTCTTGGGCTCGAACTTGAGCGACGCCGAGTTCATGCAGTAGCGCAGGCCCGTCGGCTCGGGACCGTCCGAGAACACGTGCCCGAGATGCGCGTCACACGCCGCGCACACGACTTCGGTGCGGCGCATGTTGTACGAGTGATCGGTGTGCTCCTGGACGTTCTCGGCCGTAACCGGCGCGTAGAACGAGGGCCAGCCGCAGCCCGCGTCGAACTTCGTGTCCGACTCGAACAGCGGCGTGCCGCAGCACACGCAGCGATAGGTGCCTTGGGCTTCGGTGTTCCAGTACTCGCCCGTGAACGGGCGCTCGGTGCCCTTCTCGCGCGTGACGTGATACTGCTCGGGCGTGAGCTGTTCCTTCCATTCCGCCTGGGACTTGTTGACACGATCGACCATGGTTGTCTTGGCTCCCGGATGCAGCGCTAGGGGTGCGCTATAGTGACGAGGCTTCGTCGCTTTCGCAGCGCAGAACTTACACCGCTCTTGGATACCGTCCCCGCCGAGTCGTTCCGCCGGGACGTGCGCGTCATCGGCCTGGTCGGCGTCGCGCACGGCCTCTCGCATTTCCTCCAGCTTGCGCTGCCGCCGCTGTTCCCGCTGCTGCGCGCGCAGTTCGACGTGTCGTGGACGCTACTCGGCTCGCTCGTCGGCGTCTTCTACATCGCCAGCGGCGCCATGCAGTTCACCGCCGGCTTTCTCGTCGACCGCTTCGGCGCGCGCCCGGTGCTGCTGGGCGGCATGGCGCTGCTCGCCTGCGGCACGCTGCTCGCGTCGCTCGCGCCCGGCGCCTACTGGCTGTTCCCGTTCGCGGCGTTGATGGGCGCCGGCAACGGTGTGTTCCATCCGGCGGATTACGCGATCCTCAACGCGACCGTCGCGTCGCGGCGCCTCGGCCACGCGTATTCGATGCACGGCGTGGGCGGCACGCTCGGCTACGCGCTCGCGCCGATCGTGAGCTTCGGCCTCGGCACGGCGTTCGGCTGGCGCGTCGCGCTGGCGTGCATGGGCATGGCCGCGCTCGCCGTGCTCGCCATGCTGGTCACGCAGCGCCAGTACCTGGAGTCGCACCGTGCGCCGGATGCGCGTGCACATACCGTGCGCGGCAGCTTCGAGCTCTTCGCGCAGCCGGCCATCGTGCTGTGCTTCGGCTATTTCATCCTGCAGACCGCCGCGGGCGTGAGCCTGCAGACGTTCCTGCCCGCGGGACTCAACGCCGCGCTCGCGGTGCCTCTCGTGATCGCGACGTCTGCCGTGACTGGCTACCTGCTTGGGAGCACCGCGGGGGTGGTCGCCGGCGGCTTCCTCGCCGCGCGCACCGATCGGCACGATCGCGTCGCCGCGTCGGGGCTGTTCGGGGGTGCCGTGCTGCTCGCGCTGGTCGCGACCGGCCTCGTGCCGATCGCGGGCATGGTGCCAATGTTCGCGCTCACCGGATTCGTCGTCGGCGCGACGGGACCCTCGCGCGATCTGATCGTTCGCAATGCGACACCCAAGGGCGCCGCGGGCCGCGTATACGGCTTCGTCTACTCGGGCCTCGACCTCGGCGCGACGCTCGGCCCGGTCGGCTTCGGCCTCATGCTCGACCGTCATCTCGGCCGCGAGATGTTCTTCGTCATCGCATTGCTCTATCTGCTGGCGATCGCGACGGTCGTCAACGTGCGCCGCTCGCGCGCGCTGCCCGCCGCGGCCTGACCATGGATCTCGGACTCGACGGAAGGCGCGCGCTGGTCTGCGCGGCGAGCAAAGGGTTGGGACGGGGCTGCGCGGAGGCGCTCGCCCGCGAGGGTGCGCACGTCACCATCTGTGCGCGCACGGCGAGCGAGGTCGAGCGCGCGGCGCGCGAGATCGCCGAGCTCGCGGATCGCCCCGTCGGCTACGTCGCCTGCGACATCACGACGCCGGATGGCCGTGCCGCCGCGCTCGCGGCATGTCCCGACCCCGACATCCTGATCAATAACGCCGGCGGTCCCCCGCCGGGCGACTTCCGCGAATGGGATCGTGCCGCGTGGATTCGCGCGATCGACGCGAACATGCTCACGCCGATCGAGCTCATCCGATCCACGATCGACGGCATGATCGCGCGCCGCTTCGGTCGCATCGTGAACATCACCTCCAGCGCGGTGAAGGCGCCGATCGACGTGCTCGGCTTGTCCAACGGCGCACGGTCCGGGCTCACCGGGTTCGTCGCGGGCCTCGCGCGCAAGGTCGCCGCGCACAACGTCACGATCAACAACCTGCTGCCCGGCAGCTTCGACACCGCGCGGCTGCAGGCGAATCAGCAGCGGCGTGCCCAGGCGACCGGAGAGCCCATCGAGGCGCTGCGCGCCGCCGCCATGAAGGCGATCCCCGCGGGCCGCTTCGGCGATCCGACGGAGTTCGGACAGGTCTGCGCGTTCATCTGCAGCACGCAGGCGAGCTATCTCGTGGGCCAGAACATCCTGCTCGACGGCGGCGCGTACCCCGGCACGTTCTAGCACGCGCGCGTCCGTTTTGCGGTAACTTTCAATCTCCTGTCGCGTGGCCGCACCGCGGCGGCGCAGCTCTTCGATTTCCCGATCGCATTCTCGAAGGGGAAGCCGATGGCGTTGGCATTTCGCTCGCTCGTGCTCGCGTCGTGCCTGATCCCGCTCACCGCAAGCGCGGCGCCGGCCTACGTCGCGGTGACGCTCGGCTCGCTCGGCGGTGCCTCGGTCTACGGGACCGGCATCAATGCCAGCGGCCAGGTCGCCGGCTGGGCGGACACCGATGCGACCGGCGCCTTGCATCGCCACGCGACGCTCTACAGCGGTGGTGTGCTGATGAACCTTGGGACGCTGGCCGGCGGCACGCAGAGCTTCGGCCAGGCGATCAACGACGCGGGAATCGTGGCCGGCCATTCGAATGGCGCGGGCACGGCGGGATTCCATGCGGCCCTGTTCGGCGGCGGAACGGTCACCGATCTCAATGCCATCCTGGGCAGCCCATCCAGCAACGCGTACGCCATCAACGCATCGGGCGATGTCGCGGGCGCGTTGAACACCGCCGGCACGACCCACGCGTTTCGATATCGCGGCGGCGTGGTGACGGACCTGGGCACCTTGGGCGGCACGCTGAGCCAGGCGTACGGCATCAATGCGTTCGGTGACGTTACCGGATACGCCCACGTGCCGTCGCAGGACGGGCACGCATTCCGCTACGACGGGGCAGGGCTCATCGATCTCGGGACGCTCGGCGGTCGCACGAGCATCGGCCATGGCATCGATCCGCTCGGCCAGGTCGTCGGCGAGACGTTCCTGCTCGGCGACGCCGGTCCGCATGCCTTCCTGCATGACCGCACCGCGATGCTCGATCTCGGCACGCTCGGCGGAACGGCGAGCCGTGCGCTGGCGGTCAATGCCGCCGACACCATCGTCGGCGAGTCCACCGACGCGCAAGGCACGCTGCGCGCGTTCGTTTTCGCCGGCGGCGCGATGATCGACCTCAATGCGGTGACATCGGGATTGAACGGCGCGGTGCTGTCGACGGCGAGCGCCATCAACGATGCAGGCCAGATCGTCGCAATGAGCTGCACGGTGCCGCCCACGTGCTCGAAGGCGTTCCGGCTCGACCCGGTCGAAGCGCCGAAAGTGGTCGCCGTCGAGTATCACCATGAGGGATTCGATCACTATTTCATGACGGCGATCGCCGACGAGATCGCCAAGCTCGACAACGGCACCATTGCCGGGTGGGCGCGCACCGGCGGCACGTTCAATGTGTATGCGGGCGACCAGGTCGGCACCAGCCGGGTGTGCCGTTTCTTCAGCACCGCGTTCGCGCCCAGGAGCTCGCATTTCTATACCGCGAACGCCCCCGAATGCGCCACCGTGCAGCGCAATCCGAACTGGCAGTTCGAGGCGCGCGTGTTCAACGTCGGCACGCCCGATGCGAACGGCAATTGCGCCGCCGCGACGCAACCGGTCTATCGCCTGTACAACAACGGCATGGGTGCGGCGCCGAACCACCGCTACACCACGAGCCTCGCGACGCGCGCGGCGATGCTGGCGCAGGGTTGGGTCCCCGAGGGCTATGGGGCGGATGCGGTCATAATGTGCGCTCCCCTCTGATGCCCGGCGCGCGACATGATCGATCTCTACTACTGGACCACGCCCAACGGGCACAAGATCACGATCTTCCTGGAGGAGACCGGGCTGCCGTACCGGCTCATTCCGGTGAACATCTCCAAAGGGCACCAGTTCGATCCCGAGTTCCTCAAGATCTCGCCGAACAACCGCATTCCGGCGATCGTCGACCATGCGCCGCTCGACGGTGCAGGTCCGCTGCCGATGTTCGAGTCGGGCGCGATCCTGCTGTACCTCGCCGACAAGGTGGGCCGCTTCATCGCACGCGACGGCCGCGCGCGGCTCGATTGCATCCAGTGGCTCTTCTGGCAGATGGGCAACCTCGGTCCCATGAACGGCCAGAACCATCACTTCTCGCTCTACGCGCCGGAGAAGATCCCGTACGCCATCGATCGCTACGTGCGCGAGTCGGGACGTCTGTACGCCGTGCTGAATCGGCGCCTGGCCGATCGCGAGTACATCGCGGGCGAGTATTCGATCGCGGACATGGCGAGCTACCCGTGGATCAACCCGCAGCGCCAGTCGCAGGACATCACGCAGTTTCCGCATCTCGCGCGCTGGCGTGCGAGCATTCGCGAGAGGCCCGCGGTGCAGCGCGCCTACGAGCTCGCGAAGTCGATCAACACGGAACCCGCGGCGACCGACGAGCAATCGCGCAAGGTGCTGTTCGGACAGGACGCGCACACCGTGCGCTAGCGCGCCGAGCGCGCGGGTTCATCGCTCGTATTCGCGCTAAAGCGCGCTCCAGCCGTCGCGCGGTATGCGCGCGACGACGCGAAAGCCCTCCGCAGCACGCGGCTCGATGACGGCCGCTTCGCCTTCCGCGAGATAGCCGCCGCCGGCCACGGCGCGGAAGGGATTGCCGTGGCTGACGATGACGCGGTTGGTTCCGGCCGGGACCGGCCGCGACAGCAAGGCCTTGAGCGGTGCATAGCGCGCCGGGTCCTCGGGTTGCGCAGGTCCGCCGCGCACATCGTTGCTCGTCACCTCGCGTCCGAACATGAGGCGCGCGGTCTCGCGCGTGCGGCAGAAGGGGCTCGCAAGCACGTCCCCGATCGGAATGGCGAGCTTGCGGATCGCGATGCCGACCGCGCGCGCCTCCTCACGACCCTTGTCGGTGAGGTTGCGCTGCTGCGAGCAATCGTCGAACGATGTCATCGCCTCGTCGCTCTGGCCGAAGTCGGTCGACGCATGGCGAAAGAACAGCACGTAGCCGCCATGCCGCAAGGCGTCGCCCAGTGCGCGCGCGGACAGCGCGGGCGCATCGCTCGCCCACGCGGGCGCGAGCGCCAGCGTCAGCAACAGCGCGAGGCGGGCGATCGCGCCGGGCCGCAACGGGGTCACTCCGGCACGAGCGCGAGGACGTTGCCGAGTTGCGCGCCGGGCAGCTCCACGTCGAACGCGAGGTCGCCGTCGGGCTCGGGCTGGTGCGTGGGGCGCACGGCGGCGAAATCCTGCAGTCGGCGGTCGAGCAGATGCGTCGGCACGACGTTCGCGAGCGCGTTGAAGATCGAGTCGAGGCGCCCGGGAAAGCGCTTCTCCCACTCGCGCATCATCGCCGTCACCTGCTTGCGCTG
>DATJIS010000097.1:0-18297 GCA_035493035.1 Casimicrobiaceae bacterium
GCCGAATTCGCCGATCGCTTCGCCACCAAGATCATGGCGGAGCTGCGGGGGCGCCTCGAGCCGGACGGCCGCAGCCCGTTCTGGGAAGGGCTGGGGCGACATTTCTTCGCGATGGAATACTCGACCGCCGATTACCTCACCGGAATAGGCCAGAAGTCGTTCATCGCGGAGCTCATGCCCAAGCACCCCGTGTACGTGAACCTGCTCCCGCCGGCGGCACGCGACGCAATCGCGGCCGTGCACGACGACACGAGGCCCGCACGCGCGATGCTCGAGCAGGAGGGCTTTCGCTACGAAGGCTACGTCGACATCTTCGACGCGGGACCGACGGTCGAGTGCTTTCGCGACAACATCGACGCCATCCGCCGCTCGGGCGTCATGAACGTGACGCTCGGCGAGGAGGATCCGGTGCCCGACAGCCTCACCGACGACGTGCTGTGGCTCGTGTGCAACCGCCGGTTCGAGGGCTTCCGCGCGCTCGTCACGAGCGCACCGGCACGCGCGGCGGACCGCTTTGCGCTCCTGCCCTACGCGGCCGCGGCGCTCGGCGTCGAAGAGGGCGACACGGTGCGTGCGGTGGCGCTGGATCCGGCCGACAGGTAACAGGCAACGGCACACGACATGGCGACCGCTCGGCGTTCCCCCGCACCGGTGACCTGGAACTTCGACGGCATTCCCGGCCCCACGCACAACTATGCCGGGCTCGCGCACGGGAATCTCGCCGCCGAGCGCCATGCACAGCTGCCGGCGAACCCGCGCGAGGCCGCGCGCCAGGGCCTCGCCAAGATGCGCGCGCTCGCCGCGCGCGGATTCCCGCAGGCGGTGCTGCCGCCGCACGAGCGGCCCGACGTGCACGCGTTGCGCGCGCTCGGATTCGGTGGCACCGATAGCGAGGTCGTCGCGCGCGCGGCGCGCGACGCGCCGCGACTTCTCGCCGCCTGCTCGTCAGCGGCCGCCATGTGGGTGGCGAATGCGGCGACGGTGAGCGCATCGGCCGATACGGCGGACGCCCGCGCGCACTTCACACCCGCCAACCTGGTCTCGCATTTCCATCGCGCGCTCGAAGCCCCGACCACCACGCGCGTGCTGCGCGCGCTGTTCGCCGACGCGACACGCTTTTGCGTTCACGATGCCTTGCCGGCCGCCCCTCAACTGGGCGACGAGGGCGCGGCGAACCACACGCGGCTCGCAGTGCCGGGCGAAGCGGGGGTCGAGCTCTTCGTCTATGGCCGCAGCGCGTTCGGCGAGGGCCCGGCGCCCGCGCGCTTTCCCGCTCGCCAGACGCGCGAGGCGAGCGAGGCGGTCGCGCGCCTCCACGGTCTCGATCCCGACCGCACCGTCCTCGCGCAGCAGGACCCGGCCGCGATCGATGCCGGCGTGTTTCACAACGATGTCATCGCCGTGGGCGAACAAACGTTGTTGTTCTGTCACGAGCGGGCGTTCGTCGACACCCCGCGCGTGCTCGACGCACTGCGCGAGCGCCTGTCATCGGCGCTCACCGCGCTGGTCGTGCGCGAAAGCGAGGTTACCCTGGACGAAGCGGTAGCGACGTATCTCTTCAACAGCCAGCTGCTGGCGCGGCCGGACGGCCGTTACGCGCTCGTCGCGCCGGCCGAGGCGCAGGAGCATGCGCGCACGCGGGCGCTCATCGAGCGCCTGACGCAGGACGGGACGCCCATCGCCGAGGCGCTGGTCTTCGACCTGCGGCAGAGCATGCGCAACGGCGGCGGCCCCGCATGCCTGCGCCTGCGGGTGCCCCTGACAGCCGAGGAGCGCGCCGCGGTGCGGGGGCGCGTGTTCCTGGACGACGCGCTCGCGCACGACCTCGAAGGATGGATCGACCGCCATTACCGCGATCGGCTCGCGCCGGGCGACCTCGCCGACCCGGCCCTGCTCGACGAGTCGCGCCACGCGCTCGACGAGCTGACGCAACTCCTGGCGATACCGCCGGTCTACCGCTTTCAGCGGACCGGTGCCTGAAGCGAACCACGGAGGTCACAGCATGAGAACGGCTATCAGCGCGATCGTTGCAATCGGTGCACTGGCGTTGTCCGCCTGTGCGAGCACGGATACGCCGGGCCCGCAGGCCAGCGCGGCATCCGACCAGCAGGAATGCAAGGCTGTAACGGTCTACACGGCGCGGCAGGAAATGCGCAACGCCAACTCGGCCGGCGTGCCGGGTCGCGACATCGACCGCGCAGCGGGCGCGGCCGAGATCGGCCGCGTCGCGGGGTTCCCGCCGCCCGGCGTGCGCGACGACACGATGGCCAAGTCGGGCAACCTGGCCGGACAGGTCATGACGCGTTGTTGAGCGTTGTGCCCAGTGCAAGCAGGCGGCCTCACGGCCGCCTGCTTTTTTGTCGCTCCGCGGTCTAATCCATCACGATCGCCGGCAGACGGCGGTGACCACGCACCGGTGACCACGCCGTCGCCGCGAGCGCCAGCGCAATCCCCAGCACACCGACGGTCAGCAGCGTTCCGCGCAACCCGATCGCGGTCGCGAGCGCCCCGCCCGCGAGCGAGCCGAGTGGCGCCGCGGCGACGGTGAGGAAGCGCATCGTCGCCGTCATGCGCCCCATGAGCCGGTCGGGCGTGATCGCCTGGCGCAGCGCGAGATAGTTGATCCCGTACAGGACCGCGCCGAAGTCGAACACCAGCATGGTGGCTCCGAGCGCGAGCGCTGCAACGTGGCTCTCGCCCCGCACGAGGCCGAACGCCTGCCACGCGAGCGCCGTCAGGCCGAGCCCCAGCACGATCACGGTGCCGATGCCGAGCCGCGACGAGAGCCGCTCCGCCGATGCCGACGCGAGCACGCAGCCGAGGCCGCCGGCCATGTACGTGAGGCCGATCGCGCCGGCGGACAGGCCGAGCTCGCGCGTCGCGAACAGGATCAGCACGGCGATCTGCATGTGGTGCAGCACCTGCCATGCCGCCGCGACCATCGCGAGCGACCACAGCGTGCGGTTACGCCAGACGAGCAGCAGCCCTTCGTGGATCTCCGCCCACATCGAGCGCCGCGCCGTCGCCGTCGGCGCATCGTTCGGCAGGTTCAGCCGCCGCAGCATCCAGGCCGAGGCGAAGAACGTGATCGCGTCGAACGCGATCGCGAACGGCGCCGTCAGCAATTGGACGAGCGCACCGGCGAAGCCCGGGCCGACCAGCGCCGACGATGTCTCGCCGAGCGCGATCTTGGCGTTCGCCTCGACCAGCCGCTTGCGTCCCGCCATCTGCGTGATGAGGACCTGATACGCCGCGCCGCCGACGACGTTCTGCACGCCGCAGAAGAATCCCACGACGTACAGGATGCCGATCGACAGCCAGCCGCCGTACGCCGCGACGGGAATGAGGAGCAGCGCAGCGCCGCGGCTCACGTCGCATGCGATCACCACGGGCAGCTTGCGTATGCGATCCAGCATGACGCCCGCGTGCAGCGAGACCAGCGCGAACGGCAGCGTCTCGAGCGCCACCAGGACACCCATCTGCAGGGGCGTTGCCTGCAGCAGCAGCGCGGCCGTCAGCGGCAGCGCGAGGTTGGTGACCTGCGCGCCGAACGCCGTGACCGTCAGCGACAACCAAAGCTTGCGAAAGTCGGCCGAGCGCCAGAGACCCCGGAAGGTCCGGCGCAACAGGCGGCGTAATCGTTCGTTCGTCTTCATGGCTTCTTCCCACGGACGCGCGCTCGTGACGCGCGACGCTGGTCCTGCCAACGAGGCGGGAAGCCGAAGAAACGGGAGGATTCCCTGTGCGATCGGTTTTCCCGCCGAACCACCCGGCGGGCGACCGCGCGGGCGGAGCTAGAGCTTCGGGTGCAGCAGGCCGCTGCCGGCCATGCGCATGCCGCCGGATCGGCCAATGACGCCCGCCGCGACGGCGGTCGCGGTGCGAATGAGCGTGGTCGACGGCTTCATGGAGGTGTCGGCAGAGTGCGGCACATGGAGGGATTCATGATACCGGCGCGCCCCGCGGCGCGGCAACGCGAATAGTCGCGGCGGCGGAGCAGGAGCTCGCCGATGTGGCGAAGACGCAACGAAGAGCGTCGCAAAGTCGCGTCGCCGCGCAGCGGCGGCGCGTGGCCGTCCGAGCCTTTAGTTTCTTTCAGCGTAGGTTTTTGTGTCCAGGTACTCCCATGCGTGCTCCCAGTACGCGTGCTTCTTGTAGCCCTTGAGCCACGGCTGGACGAGCGTCGACTCGACGGTGAACACGTTGAGCACCCACGGGGTGTAGGCGGCCTCGATCTCGGACATGCGACGGTAGAGTCGGTTGCGTTCCGGCCCGTCCGGGAGCGTGCGCGACTTGCGATAGAGCGCGTCGTATTCGGCGAGATGGAATCGCGAATAGTTGGTCTGGCCGATGTTGTCGCTGAAGAGCAGCTGCACGAACGCGTCGCCTTCCGCGTACGCGTTGATCCAGCCGAGGTTCCACATCTGCAGCTGTCCCGCCTTGCCCATCTTCAGGAGATCGGGCCACTTCTGCTTGACGAACTCGATGCGCACGCCCAGCGCCTTCATGCTGCGCGCCCAGATCTCGTCGAGATCGCGATCGCGCCCGGACGTCGCCGAGCCCATCGACAGCACGAGCGGTTTGCCATCCGGCCGGTCGCGCCAGCCGTCGCCGTCGCGATCCACGTAGCCGAACTTGTCGAGGAGCGCCTTCGCGCCCGCGAGGTCGAAGTGCACCGACACGTCGAGCTTCGGGTCGTAGCCCGGCATGCCGGGCGGCACCAGCTGCGTCGCGGGCTCCGCCTGGCCCTGGTAGATCACGCGCACGAGATCCGGCACGTTGAACGCCATGGCGATGGCCCGTCGCAAGGCGATCCTGTCCTTGGCGTAGCCCCCGACGACCGGGTCCTCCATGTTGAAGTAGGTCCAGCGCAGCGACGGCTGCGTCAGGCGCTCGACGCGCACGCCGCGCGCCGCGTACTCGGGCCGCAGCTTGCCCGACGGCTCGAGCACGCGATCGGCGAGATCGGACGGCACGTTCACGAAGTCGAGCGCGTTGCTGTCGAACGCGAGCAGGCGCGGGTTCGACTCCTCGATGATGGAGATCTCGATGCGGCCGATCTGCGGCAGCGTCTTGCCCTTCATCTCCCCGATGATCCTGTCATCGCCGGCATCGCCCTTGTCCGGGAATTTCTCGATGCGGAAGTTGGGATTGGCCTCGAGCACGATCTGGACGCCGCGCCGCCAGCTCTTGAGGCGATACGGCCCCGTGCCCACGGGGTTGGCCATGACCCATCCGCTCGCGTCGCCGTACGCTTCCACCACTTCGCGCGCCACCGCTGCCATGGGGCTCGAGCACAGGTACCCCATCAGGATGTAATCGGGCTCCTTGAGCTCGAGGCGGATGGTGTAGCGATCGAGCGCGCGCAGTCCCGGGATCGGCGCGTCGTAATCGAAGCGATTGGTCTTCCGGGCGGCATCCACCACCGCATCGGCGCCCACGATCTTGCCCTGGAGGTACCACGCGAACGGGGAGCGCATGCGCGGATCGAGCAGGCGCTTCCACGAATACACGTAGTCGGCGGCGGTGAGCTCGCGCTTCTTGCCCTTGAACGCGGGGTCGTCGGCGAAATACAGGCCCGGCTTGATGTGGATGACCCACACGCGGCCGCCGTCCGTGATCTCGGGCATCGCCGACGCCGTGCGCGGCACGCGCTTGTAAGGTCGCGCGAGATAGTCGAACCCGTACGGCGCCTCGAAGATCGCGCGCTGCACCGTGTCCGAGTAGAGGTCGCTCGTCGCCTGCGGGTCGAAGCCCGTCTCGGCGACCGGAAACGCCACGTGGAGCACCTTGTTGGGATCGGCGGCGTGCGCCGGGGCGGCAACCGCCAGCCACGCGACGAGCAGGAGCGCGATGCGCATCATTTGACCGCCTGAGCGCGAAGTGCGGTATCGACGTCCAGGTATTGGAACGGGTGCTGGTTCGTCGCGCTGTACTTGTAGCCGATCACCCACGGCTGCACCAGCACGTTCTCGTAGCGATAGGACGTGAGCACCCACGGCATGTAGGCGTTGAAGAGCTCGTTCATGCGCCGGGTCTTCTGATTGCGCGCCGCACCGTCGGGCAGGGCGCGCGCTTCCTCGTAGAGGCGATCGTACTCGGGCAACCGGAAGCGCGCGAGGTTCGCGAAGCCGCTGTGCGGGCCATAGAGCAGCGCCATGAAGCCGAAGCCTTCCGGCGTCGTGTTGATGTTACCGAGTTGCCACGCCTGGATCTGGCCGAGGCGCGCCGCCTTGAGCAGATCGGGCCAGCGCTGCACGTTGAACTCGACCTTGACGCCGATCGAGTCGAGGCTGCGCTTCCAGAGCTCCTGGTACTGGCGGTCGTCCGCTGACGGTGTGGAGGCCATCTTCAGCAGGAGCGGCTTGCCGTCGGGGAGCTCCCGATAGCCGTCGCCGTCGCGGTCCTTGTAGCCGAACTTGTCGAGCAGCGCCTTTGCCGACGAGACATCGAACACATGCTTGAATGCGAGCGCCGGGTCGTGGCCGCTCATGTCGGGCGGCACCACCTGCGTGGCCGGCCTGCCCTGCCCCTGGCGCAGCACGCGGATCTCCTCGTCGACGTTGTATGCCATGCCGATCGCGCGCCGCAGCGCGACCTTCTCCGGCGTGTAGCCGCCGACGACCGCATCCTCCATGTTGAAGTAGAGGTAGGAAATCGCCGGCTGCACGCCACGGTAGTGCCGGACGCCCTCCTGCGCGAGCGCCGGAACGAGCTTGTCGTCGGGGCCGAGGACGGTGCGCACCTGGTCGTTCGGCACCTGCACGTAGTCGAGCGCCTTCTGGCGAAACGCGAGCATCCGCGGGTTCGGCTCCTCGATGATGCTGATCTCCACGCGCGGACACAGCGGCAGGCGCTTGCCGGCGACCTTCGCTGCCATGGCCTTGTCCGCAGCGTTCGTGGGAACGGGATAGCGCTCGTCGCGAAAGGCGGGATTCGCCTCGAGCACGATGCGCTGCCCGCGTCGCCAGTCCTTCAAGCGGTACGGACCGGTGCCGACCGGATTGCTCATGATCCAGCCGCTCGCGTCGCCGTAGGCGTCGACGACCTCGCGCGCCACTGCCGACAGCGACGCCGTGGTGAGGTTGGCGAGGAGCTCGGTGTCCGGAAAGTTGAGCTTGAAACGCAGCGTATAACGATCGACCGCCTGCAGGCCTTCGATCGGCGCGTCGTAATCGAACCTGCCCGATTCCTTGGCCTTCTCGATCGCCACGTCGGCGCCGACGAAGCGGCCGTCGACCAGGATGATCGAGTTGGAGCGCATGCGCGGGTCGAGGATGCGCTTGATCCCGTACACGTAGTCCGCCGCCGTCAGCTCGCGCTTGCGGCCCTTGAACGCGGGATCGTCGCTGAAATAGATGCCCGGCTTGACGCGGATCGTCCAGGTCCTGCCGTCCGCGGAGATGTCGGGCATCGCCGCGGCCGTGTTCGGAACGATCTTCGCCGGCCGCGCCAGGTAGTCGTACGTGTAGAGCGCGTCGTAGATGACGCGGTTGACGTACGTCGAGTAGATGTCGCCGGCCGCTTGAGGATCGAAGCCGGTCTCGGCGATCGGGAATGCGACGCGCAGCGTGCAATCGGCGTGGCCCTGCGCATGCACCGGCGCGGCGCATGCCGCCGCCAGGCATGCGGCCAGGGCAAGCCGGATCACAGCTGCTTCTCGATGTCCGCCTGCAGCGATTCGGGCGTGTCGTTCGGTGCGTAGCGTCCGACGACCGCGCCGTTGCGGTCGACGAGGAACTTGGTGAAGTTCCATTTGATCGCCTCGGTGCCCAGGAGGCCTTTCTTGGCGCTCTTCAGGTGCTTGTACAGCGGCGTCGCGTTGTCGCCGTTGACCTCGACCTTGGCGAACAGCGGAAACGTCGCGTTGTACTGCGTCTCGCAGAACTGCGCGATCTCCTTCTCGCTGCCCGGCTCCTGCGCGCCGAACTGGTTGCACGGGAACGCGAGCACGTCGAAGCCGCGATCGTGGTACTTCTTCTGCAGCGCCTCGAGACCCGTGTACTGCGGCGTGAAGCCGCAGTGGCTCGCGACGTTGACGATCAGCAGCACCTCGCCCTTGAAGCGCTCGAGCTTGACCGGCTCGCCCCGGATGTCCTTGACGGTGAAGTCGTACACGCTGGCCATGACCGCCTCCAGGTGAATGATGAGCGATTATGTCACCGGCGGCTCGCCGAATCCGCCGCCGCCGGGCGTCTGCACGACGAACACGTCGCCCGCGGCCATCTCGACGGCGAACGTCGCGCCGAATTCCTCGCGCGAGCCGTCGGCGCGCTCGACCCAGTTGCGGCCCGGCGCGCCGGGTGAACCACCCTTCACGCCGAACGGCGCGATGCGCCGGTGGTTCGCGAGCATCACGGCGGTCATCGGCTCGAGGAAGCGTACGCGCCGATCGCCGCCGTCACCACCGCGGTTCGCGCCTTGGCCGTGGCTGCCGTGCCGGACGGCGAACGATTCCAGGCGCACCGGAAAGCGCCATTCGAGGACTTCCGGGTCGGTGAGCCGCGAGTTGGTCATGTGCGTCTGCACCACGCTCGCGCCGTCAAAGCCGGGACCCGCACCCGCGCCGCCGGCGATGGTCTCGTAATACTGGTAGCGCTCGTTGCCGAACGTGAAGTTGTTCATCGTGCCTTGCGATGCCGCGAGCACACCGAGCGCGCCGTACAGCGTGTCGGTGATCGCCTGCGAGGTCTCGACGTTGCCCGCCACGACGGCAGCCGGGTAGCGCGGATTGAGCATCGAGCCTTCCGGGATGACGATGCGAAGGGGCTTCAGGCAGCCCGCGTTCATCGGGATCTCGTCGTCGACCAGGGTGCGGAACACGTAGAGCACGGCCGCCTTGCACACCGCCGACGGCGCGTTGAAGTTGGTCGCCTGCTGCGGGCTGGTGCCGGTAAAGTCGATGACCGCCTCGCGGGCCGCACGGTCGACGCGAATCGACACGCGAATCACCGCGCCGTTGTCGAGCTCGTACGCGAACGCGCCATCCGTCAGTGCGCCGAGCACGCGGCGCACCGCCTCCTCGGCGTTGTCCTGAACGTGCTGCATGTACGCGCGCACCACCGGCAGCGAGAAGTGATCGACCATGCGTGCGAGCTCTTCGGCACCCTTGGCGCACGCCGCGACCTGCGCGCGCAGGTCCGCGATGTTCTGCTCGACGTTGCGCACCGGATAGCGTCCGGACGTGAGAATGCGCCGGATGTCCTCCTCGAGGAACGTCCCTTCGGCGACGAGCTGCACGTTGTCGAGCAGCACGCCCTCCTCGTCGACGTGCGTCGACGCGGGCGGCATCGAGCCGGGCGTGATGCCGCCGATGTCCGCGTGGTGACCACGCGCAGCGACGAAGAATTCGGGGCCTGCATCGCCCGGCGCGCGCGAAGAGGCCTGCACCGACGAGCCGAGGAACACCGGCGCGATGACCGTCACGTCGGGAAGATGCGTTCCGCCGTTGTATGGCGCGTTCAGCACGAACACGTCGCCCGCGCGCATCGTGCCGGCGCGGCGGTCGATGATCGTTCGCACGCTCTCGCCCATCGAGCCGAGGTGCACCGGCATGTGCGGCGCGTTGGCGATGAGGTTGCCTTCGCGGTCGAAGAGCGCGCACGAGAAATCCAGGCGCTCCTTGATGTTCACCGAGTACGCGGTGTTCGCGAGCGTCACGCCCATCTGCTCGGCGATCGCCATGAACAGGTTGTTGAATACCTCGAGCAGCACCGGATCGGCGTGCGTTCCGATGGCGTGCGCGCGCACGGCAGGCTGCACGCGCGTCAGCAGCAGGTGATCGCGCGGCGTGAGGCTCGCGCGCCATCCGGGCTCGATGACGGTGGTCCCGTTGGCCTCGCGGATCACCGCCGGTCCGTCGACGGTGTCGCCCGGCCGCAGGTCGGTGCGCTCGTACACCGCGGCATCGTGCGCGGCGCCGCCCGTGTGGATGCGGTTGACCTTCAGCGGCCGAAGCGGCGCCGCGCGCGGAGAAAACGCCGGGCGCTCGTCCGACGCGGAATGCGTGCGACCGACCGCTTCGACGCCGATCGCCTCGATCACCAGCGGCTTGCCCGGCATCAGGAAGCCGTACTGCCGACGGTAGCGCTGCTCGAAGCGCGCCACGAGCTCCACCGCGCCGCGCCCGACGGCCAGCTCGATCGTCGTGTCGGTACCTTCGTACTTGACGTGCACCGAGCGCGTCGCCTCGATGCGCGATGCGTCGATGCCCTGCGCCAGGATCTCGTCGCGCGCGGCCGCTTCGAGGGTCGCGAACGGCGCGCCGAGCGACGCCAGCAGCGCGTCGGACAGGCGCGCCTCGACCGCCTGCTGGCGCAGCGCGCGCACGTCGGCGAGCCCCATGCCGTAGGCGGACAGCACGCCCGCGAGCGGATGGATGAACACGCGCGTCATGCCGAGCGCGTCGGCGACGAGGCATGCATGCTGGCCGCCGGCGCCGCCGAAGCAGCACAGCACGTACTCGGTGACGTCGTAGCCGCGCTGCACGGAGATGTGCTTGATAGCGTTCGCCATGTTGTCGACCGCGATGCGCAAGAAGCCGTCGGCGAGGGCCTCCGGGCTGCGCTCGATGCCGGTCGCCTGCGCAACCTCGCGCGCGAGCGCGCTGAATTTCTGGCGCACCACATCGGCATCGAGCGACTGGCTGCCATCGGACCCGAAGACGTGCGGGAACAGCGCGGGATCGAGCTTGCCCACCATCACGTTGCAATCGGTGACCGTGAGCGGGCCGCCGCGGCGGTACGACGCGGGACCCGGATCGGCGCCGGCGGACCGCGGTCCCACGCGAAAGCGCGCGCCATCGAACGTGCAGATGGAGCCGCCACCCGCGGCAACGGTGTGGATGCGCATCATCGGCGCGCGCAGGCGGACGCCGGCGATTTCCGTGACGAATGCGCGCTCGTACTCGCCCGCCCAGTGCGTGACGTCGGTCGACGTCCCGCCCATGTCGAAGCCGATGATGCGGTCGAAGCCCGCGAGGCGCGACACCTCCACCGCGCCGACGATGCCGCCCGCCGGTCCGGACAGGATCGCGTCCTTGCCCTGGAAGCGATGCGCATCGGTGAGGCCGCCGGAGGACTGCATGAACTGCAGGTTCACGCGCTCGACGGCTCCCGGCGAGGGTGGGGAGGCAGCAGGCGCGAGGTCGGCCTCCACCGTATCCACGTACCGCCGCAATATCGGCGACAGGTACGCGTCGACCACCGTCGTGTCGCCGCGCGAGACCAGCTTCATGAGCGGCGAAACCTCGTGCGACACCGACACCTGCGTGAAGCCGACCCGCCGCGCGAGGGCCGCGAGCGCCTGCTCGTGCGCGGGATAGCGGTAGCCGTGCATGAGCACGATCGCCACGGCGCGAATGCCGGCGGCGTGCGCGTCGCGCAGCGCGCGCTCGGCGGCCTCGGCGTCGAGCGGCTGCACGATGTCGCCGTGCGCCCCGATGCGCTCGTCGGCCTCGATCACCCGCTCGTAGAGCAGCGCGGCCAGCTCGATGCAGCGTACGAAGAGCCTGGGCCGGTTCTGGTACCCGATGCGCAGCGCATCGCCGAAGCCGCGCGTGATCACGAGCGCGGTGCGCTCGCCCTTGCGCTCGAGCAGCGCGTTGGTGGCGACGGTGGTACCCATCTTCACCGCCTCGATGCGGCCCGCCGGAATGGGCGCCTCGGGAGCGACGCCCAGCAGCTCGCGGACGCCGTGGACCGCCGCGTCGCGGTAGCGCCCGGGATTCTCGGACAACAGCTTGTGCGTGACGAGCGTCCCGTCGGGACGCCGCGCGACGATGTCGGTGAAGGTGCCGCCGCGGTCGATCCAGAACTGCCAGCGTTCTCGCGGAGAGGCCGTGTCGGTCATCCGCGCATTATGGCAACGGCCGGCTGGCGAGCCGGGTTTTGTGGTAAATATCGTCGCGGTTTTCGGCGCGCCGCGTCCGAGGAGGAGAAAACCTATGAAACGCCCGTTCACCCTGGTGGCCGCGCTGCTGCTCGCGGCGACGCTGCCTGCGCTCGCGCAGACGAAGTGGGACCTGCCGAGCGCGTACCCCGCGAACAACTTCCACACCGAGAACCTGCAGCAGTTCGCCAACGACATCGACAAGGCGACCGGCGGCAAGCTCAAGATCCAGATCCATTCCAACGCTTCGCTGTTCAAGGCGCCCGAGATCAAGCGCGCCGTGCAGGGCGGCCAGGCTCAGGCCGGCGAGATCCTGCTCGTGAACTACGAGAACGAGGACCCGCTCTACGGGCTCGACGGCGTGCCGTTCCTCGCGACCTCGTACGCCGAGGCGTGGAAGCTCTACAAGGCGTCGCGCAGGGCGCTGGAGGACAAGCTCGCGAAGCAGGGCATGATGCTGCTGTACACCGTCGCGTGGCCGCCGCAGGGCATCTACACCAACCGCACGCTGAACAGCGCCGCCGACATGAAGGGCCTCAAATGGCGCGCCTACAGCCCGGCGACGTCGCGCATCGCGGAGCTCGTCGGCGCGCAGCCGGTGACCGTCCAGGCGGCGGAAGTGTCGCAGGCGCTCGCCACCGGCGTCATCGACTCGTACATGTCGTCGGGCGCGACGGGCTACGACTCGAAGACGTACGAGCAGCTCAAGAAGTTCTACGACACGCAGGCGTGGCTGCCCAAGAACGCGGTCATCGTGAACAAGCGCGCGTTCGACGCGCTCGACAAGCCGACGCAGCAGGCGGTCCTGAAGGCCGCCGCGGACGCCGAGACGCGCGGCTGGAAGATCTCGGAGGAAAAGACCGCGTGGTACCTCGACCAGCTGAAGCAGAAGGGCATGACGATCGAGAAGCCGAGCGAGCAGCTCACCGCGGATCTCAAGAAGGTCGGCAACTTCATGCTCGCGGACTGGCTGCGCAAGGCGGGACCCGACGGCAAGAAGATCATCGACACGTACCGCACGATGCAATGAGGACGTAGCGCAGTGCGCCGGGCCCTCGACCGGCTCTACGACGGCGCCGCGTACCTCGCGGCGCTGTTCATGATCGGTACGCTGGCGATGGTGATGCTCGGCATCATCGGCCGCTGGCTCGACTGGTTCATCGCGGGCACCGACTCGTATGCCGGCTATTGCATGGCGGGCGCGGGCTTCCTGGCGCTCGCGCACACGCTGAAGCGCGGCGAGCACATCCGCGTGACGCTGATCCTGGAGCGCCTGGCGCCGCGCGGCCGTCACCGCCTGGAGCTTTTCGCGCTCGCGGCCGGGACGTTGCTGGCCATCGCGTTCGCGTGGTACAGCGCGCGGCTCGCCTATCAGTCGTACGATTTCAACGACGTCTCCACCGGCAACGACGCGACGCCGCTGTGGATCCCGCAGCTCACCATGGCGCTCGGCGCGATCGTGCTCGCCATCGCATTCGTCGACGAGCTGCTGCTCGAATGGGCCGGTCAGCGGCACGTCACCACGCCCGAGGAAGCGCTGCACAACGAGTAGATGGACGCGCTGATCACCACGCTCCTGATCTTCGCGCTCTTCGCCCTGCTCGGCAGCGGCGTGTGGATCGGCCTCGCGTTGTCGGGCGTCGCGTGGATCGGCATGGAGCTCTTCAGCTCGCGCCCGGCCGGTGACGCGATGGCGGTCACGATCTGGGGCACCGCGTCGTCGTGGACGCTCACCGCGCTGCCGCTCTTCGTATGGATGGGAGAGATCCTCTTCCGCACGCGGCTCTCGGAGGACATGTTCAAGGGCCTCGCACCCTGGCTCGAGCGCGTGCCCGGGCGCCTCTTGCACACCAACATCATCGGCTGCACGATCTTCGCGGCGGTGTCGGGCTCGTCGGCTGCGACGTGCGCGACCATCGGCAAGATGACGCTGCCGGAGCTCAAGTCACGCGGCTATCCCGAGGACATCACGATCGGCACGCTCGCAGGCGCCGGCACGCTCGGGCTCCTCATTCCACCGTCGATCATCATGATCGTCTACGGCGTCACGGCGAACGTCTCGATCGCACAGCTCTTCATCGCGGGCGTCATACCGGGCGTCGTGCTGGCGCTGCTGTTCTCCGGCTACATCGTCGGCTGGGCGCTCGTGCATCCGGATCGCGTGCCCGCCGCGCGCGAGCGAACGACGCTTCCGGAAAAGCTCTTCGCGTCGCGGCACCTCGTGCCGGTCATGCTGCTCATCCTCGCGGTGCTCGGGTCCATCTACACCGGCATCGCGACGGCGACCGAGGCAGCGGCGTTCGGCGTGCTGGGCGCGCTCGTCATCGCGGCGGCGCAAGGCTCGCTCTCGTGGCCCACGTTCCGCGAGAGCCTGCTCGGCGCCACGCGCCTGTATTGCATGATCGCGCTGATCCTGTCGGGCGCGGCCTTCCTCACGCTGGCCATGGGCTACATCGGCCTGCCGCGCGCACTGGCGGAATGGATCGCGACGCTCGGGCTCGCGCCGGTCACCCTCGTGGTCGCCCTCGCGATCTTCTACATCATCCTCGGCTGCTTCCTCGACGGCATCTCGATGGTCGTGCTGACCATGGGCGTGATCCTTCCGACGGTCGAGAAGGCCGGCATCGATCTGCTCTGGTTCGGCATCTTCATCGTGCTCGTGGTCGAGATGGCGCAGATCACGCCACCGGTGGGCTTCAACCTGTTCGTGCTGCAGGGCATGACCAAGAAGCAGATCACCTGGATCGCGCGGCATGCGCTGCCGATGTTCTTCCTGATGTGCATCGCGGTGGCGCTGATCTGGATATTTCCACAGCTCGTGACGCTGTTGCCGGCCCAGATGAAGATGGGATGAGCACCATGCGAGCGACGCCCGCGCCGACGTGGAACGCCAAGCTGCGCGCGCCGTTCGCGACGCTCGGGATCCGCACCGCCGGCGGGGCGCTGACCGAGCTCGCGTACCTGCCCGTCGGCGAGCGCGCGCAGTCCCCGACCGACCGCGTGGCCGAGCGCACGGTGCACGAGCTCGCGCGCTATCTCGACGATCCCGAGTTCGGCTTCACCGTGCCGCTCGCGCCGGGCGGCACGCCGTTCCAGCGGCGCGTCTGGGACGCCATTCGCGCGATACCGCGCGGCGAATCACGCACGTATGCCGAAGTCGCGCGCGCGGTCGCGAGCGCCGCCCGGCCCGTCGGCCAGGCGTGCGGCTCCAATCCCATCGCCCTCATCGTGCCCTGCCATCGCGTCATCGGCAGCCGTGGCGCCCTGGGCGGGTTCATGCATGCCGCGAGCGGCGTGCCAATCGACATCAAGCGCTGGCTGCTCGCGCACGAAGGCTATCGCTTCGGCCTGTTCTAGGGAGTGCCATGCCGAAAGCGCGCGATCCCGACCCGCTGATCGACGCGTTCTGCGACCAGCTGTGGCTGCGCGACGGGCTGTCGCCGGCGTCGCTCGCGAGCTATCGGCGCGACCTGGTCGCCTTTCGCGCATGGCTTGCGAACCGCGGGACCGACGTGCTGCGCGCCGCGCGCGCCGATTGCGATGCGTGGCTCGCCGAGCAATTCCGCGCCAAGGCGAAGGCAACGTCGATCGCGCGGCGACTCTCCACGCTGCGCCGCTTCTACCGACTGCAGCTCGAGCAGGGCGCCGTGCGCGAGGATCCGACGCTGCGCGTCAAGGCGCCGCGCAAGCCGCGGCGGCTCCCGAAGCTCCTGTCCGAGAAGCAGGTCGAGGCGCTCCTCGCGGCGCCCGACACCGAAACAGCGCTCGGCCTGCGTGATCGCGCGATGCTCGAGACCCTGTACGCGACCGGGCTGCGCGTCTCGGAGCTCGTCGGCCTGACCCACGCGCAGGTCTCGCTGTCGACCGGCGTCGTGCGCGTGCTCGGCAAGGGGCGCAAGGAGCGGCTGGTCCCGCTCGGCGAGGAGGCGATCGCGTGGATCGTGCGCTACGCGAAGGACGCGCGACCCAAGCTCGCGGGCGAGCGGCGCGACGATCACGTCTTCCTCACCGCGCGCCGCGGGCCGCTCACGCGCCAGGCGTTCTGGGCGCTGATCAAGCGCTACGCGCCTCGCGCCGGCATTCCGCAGGCGAGCCTGTCGCCTCACGTGCTGCGCCACGCGTTCGCCACGCATCTTCTCAACCACGGCGCGGACCTGCGCGTGGTGCAGCTCCTTCTCGGTCACGCCGACATCACGACCACGACGATCTACACGCACGTGGCGCGCGAGCGACTGAAACAGATCCACGCCGCGCATCATCCGCGCGGCTGATCGCGCGCGACGGGCGTACAATCCGTCGCCCCTGTCCGTCCGGTCGTGCCCCATGTCGACTGAGCTCGATCCGCTGCCGCCGTTCCACCTCAATCGCAATTACATCTGGCGACAGGTCAAGATCAACATCGTCGCGATCGTGAGCGTGCTGGTGGCGCTCACCGGCCTCGGCTACAACACCTGGCGCAACGAGCGAACCGAGCACAACCGCAACACGCGCATCGCGGCGTTCGAGACGCTCAAGAACCTCGGCGAAGCGCAGATCATCGTCGAGTACGCGCATTTCAAGAAGAACCGCCAGCTCGGCGATCCCGTCCAGGGCATGGGCCGCGCCATGTACATCCGCGATCTGACACGCGTGCTGCCGGCGCCCGCGCCCGACGACGGCGAGCGCCTGTGGGCGGCGTGGCGCGACAACGCCGACAAGATCGAGAACGACACCGACGCCATGATCGCCGTCACCGACGAGATCCAGCGGCTGCGTCTCGACATGCTCGACATCCTGGAGAACCTTCGTTGAGCCGCGAAGAGCCGCGGTTGCCCGTCACGTCGGCCGTGCGCATGCTGCGCGCGCACGGCATCGCGTTCACGCAACATCCGTACACGTACGAGACGCGCGGCGGCACGGAAGTCCCGGCGCGCGAGCTCGGCGTGGACGAGCACGCGGTCATCAAGACGCTGGTGATGCAGGACGACGCCGCACGGCCGCTCGTCGTGCTGATGCACGGCGACCGTGAAGTGTCGACCAAGGCGCTCGCGCGCATCCTCGGCGTCAAGTCCGTCGCGCCCTGTGCGCCGGCGGTGGCCGATCGCCACTCGGGCTACCAGGTGGGCGGCACGAGCCCGTTCGGCACGCGAAAGGCGATGCCGATCTACGCCGAGCGGTCGATCACCGAGCTGCCCTACCTCTACGTCAACGGTGGACGCCGCGGCTATCTCGTCGGCATGACGCCGACGGACCTCGTGCGCGTTCTCCATCCCGTGCTCGTCGACATCGCGACGGTGGCGGCGTGACGCGATGAACGCCCCCGAGACGCTCGCAACCGCGTGGCTGCCCGCCGATCCGGACGGTTCGACCATCCGCGCCGCGTTCCTCGCCGACGAGCGCATGACCGTCGCCGCGCTCGCGGCGCACGCCGCCGTCGACGACGACAGTCGAGCGCAGATCAGCCGCCAGGCGCGCGCCTGGGTCGAGGGCGTGCGCGCGCGCCAGCACGCGAACGCGGGCATCGAGTCGTTCCTGCAGCAGTACGATCTTTCGACGCACGAGGGCGTGCTGCTGATGTGCGTCGCGGAGGCGCTGCTGCGCATTCCCGACGCGCACACCGCCGATGCGCTGATCCGCGACAAGGTTTCGCGCGGCGACTGGGAGAAGCATCTCGGCGCCTCGGATTCGCTCCTGGTGAACGCGTCGACCTGGGGCCTCATGCTGACCGGCAGGCTCACGCGCCTGGACTCGGACGACGCGCGCGATCCCAAGTCCTGGTACGAGCGGCTGGTGGCGCGCACCGGCGAGCCGGTCGTTCGTCTCGCGCTGCGCCAGGCGATGAAGGTGATGGCCGAGCAGTTCGTCATGGGCCGCGACATCGAGGAGGCGCTCGCGCGGAGCCGCACGCCGGATCACGCGCGCTGCCGCCACTCCTACGACATGCTGGGCGAAGCCGCCGTCACGGCGCGCGACGCCGTGCGCTATCACGACGCGTATGCGAGCGCCATCGCGGCGATCGGCGCGAGCCGCGTGGACCCGACCGCCGACGTCGTGCTGCAACCGTCCATCTCGGTCAAGCTGTCGGCGCTGCACCCGCGCTACGAGTTCGCGCAGCGCGAGCGGCTCTACGCCGAGCTCGTGCCGACGCTCGTCACGCTCGCCGCGCGCGCGCGCGACGTCGGCATCGGCATGACGCTCGACGCGGAGGAGGCCGATCGCCTCGAGCTCTCGCTCGAGCTCTTCGCCCGCGTGCGGCGCGAGCCGGCGCTGCGCGGATGGGACGGGCTCGGGCTCGCGGTGCAGGCCTACGGACGGCGCGCGCCGCTGGTGCTCGCCTGGGTCGCGCAGCTCGCGCGCGAGAGCGGCCGGTGCATGAGCGTGCGTCTCGTGAAGGGCGCCTACTGGGACAGCGAGATCAAGCGCGCCCAG
>DATJIS010000098.1:0-38143 GCA_035493035.1 Casimicrobiaceae bacterium
CGTCGGAGAGTCCGGAGTAGCCGTGATGCTCGAACTTTTTGCACAGGGCGTGCCAGCTACGTTCCAACGCAATGTCCATTGCAACCTAACGAGCCAAGTTAACCGGCGCGTGCCAGCGGCCGCCGAAGGACGGCCGCGGGACACGCGTCCGGTTCAACGAATTGTTAGGCGTCACCGCTTGTCGCCCCAATGCCACGACGGAGGTTCCCTTTCGCATAGCAGACGACAACCAACGCTGCGGTTAGAGCACATACGTAACCGACGTGTGATGCGGCGGAAACAGCCAAACACCAACACCGCGGCGGCAACTGATGGAGCTTGGAGGCTGGGCCAGCCTCGACATGGTGCTGCGCTACGCCCACCTCGCGCCGTCACACCTTGCCGAGGTCGCCGGAAATGTTTGCCTACCGACCAGTCACAAACCGGTCACACGAGGCACTTACCGGGGACCCCGCGAAACCGAGGTTTTGCGAGAAGAATTAATGGGGTGGCGGATGGGATTCGAACCCACAACGACTGGAATCACAATCCAGGACTCTACCGTTGAGCTACCGCCACCACTGAAACCTGTCGCCGCGCGTGCCGTCGAGGGCGCCATGAGCGGGCACGCCCGACAGGACTCGAACCTGTAACCGCCGGCTTAGAAGGCCGGTGCTCTATCCAATTGAGCTACGGGCGCGAACATGTCGGTTCCGCGCGCCTGACAACCAAAGCGCAAGCAAGGGTTGGCAAACGCTGTTCCGGCGCGTGGATCCGCGGCCCTCGTGCCAGCCGGGCGGAAGGGAAGGATAGCACACGCGCGTGAACACGCCACGGCCGGTCCTGACGCGCGACAGCAGTTTGACAGTATCACTTCAGCGGCCTGACAGCGGCGACGCTTAGCATGTCCCGCGCGGGCCTTCCTTCCCCGCATGAAACGACGTGGCGCTGAATTGTGGGTGCATACCGCGTCCCGCGCACCCGAGGCAACCATACCCAAACCCCGATGTCATTTCGTGGCCTGCGCGCCCGTCACGACGTAGACTTGCAGGCGGCGATGTCCAACTCATTCGCGTTCGGAGGTACCAATGCCGTTCTGGCGGCTCGCCGGTGCCCGCCGGCGCTTACTCGGGTATAACGCCATGCGCATACTGGTTGTGGAAGACGACGCACTGCTGGCCGCGGGCCTCGCGAGCATCCTCGCGCGTGCGTCGCACACCGTGTTTCCAGCCCGCACCGGGGCGGAGGCAATCGCGGTCACATCGTGCGAGGCACTCGACCTCGTCATCCTCGATATCGGCTTGCCCGACATGGACGGCTTCGACGTCCTCACGCGGATTCGGGCGGACGGCGGCAATGTCGCCGTGCTCGCGCTCACTGCGCGAGACGCCGTGGAAGATCGCGTGCGCGGCCTCGATCTCGGCGCCGACGACTATCTGATCAAGCCGTTTTCGATCGACGAGTTCGAAGCGCGCGTGCGCGCACTGTTGCGTCGCTCGGAACGGCTCGCGGCGCGCTGGTCCGTGGGAGCGCTGTCGGTCGACGTCGCCGCCAAGCGCGTCAAGGTCCACGAGAAGCCGATCGACGTGACTCCGCGCGAATGGTCGCTCCTGGAGCTGTTCCTGATGCGGCCCGGTCGCGTGCTCTCCAAGGAGCAGATCGCCGAGAATCTCCTGACCATGGACGAGCAGCTGTCGCCCAACGCCATCGAGGTACACGTATCTCGGCTTCGCGCCAAGATCGAATCGGCCGGCGTGCGCATTCGCACGGTACGCGGCTTCGGATACATGCTCGAACCGGGCGATGCCTGAACGGCTGGCGGGCGGCGGCTCGATTCGCCGCCGCCTGCTGCTCTACCTGATCGGCACGCTGCTCCTCGTCATTGCCGGCGTTGCGTCCGTGACGTACGCGGTCGCCGATCGTGCGGCGAACGATGCGTACGACCGGTCGCTGCTCGATCCGGTGCTCGACATCGCGGAGCATCTCAGGGTCGACGAGAGCGGCGCGCACGTCGACCTGCCGACCAAGGCGCTCGAAGCGCTCGTCTACGACCAGGTGGACAAGCTCTTCTATCAGGTACGCACCGCCGACGGCGCGCTCATTGCCGGCGACGCGGACTTTCCGTCGGCACCGTCCATGGCCCCCGGCGAGCATCGCTTCGTCGACGCGCAGTATCTGGGGGCGCCGATTCGAGTGGCTGCATTTCGCGCGCCCGACGGGACGACCGTGCAGGTCGGCGAGACGCTGCACAAGCGCCACACGCTCGTCGAGGACATCCTCGCGGCCGAGGTCGCCACGACGCTCTTCATCGGCGCGATCTCGATTGCGCTGGCATGGGTCGCGATCGCCAAAGGACTTCGGCCGCTCGAGCGCCTTCGCGCGCAGCTGCTCATGCGCTCGAGCCGCGACCTGAGTCCGCTGTCCGCCGAGGCGGCGCCGATCGAGATCGCCCCGCTCGTGGAGGCGTTCAATGGATTGCTCATGCAGCTTTCGCACGCGAGCAGGCTGCAACAGCGTTTCATGGCCAACGCCGCGCATCAATTGCGCACCCCGCTCGCGGGCCTGCAGATGCACCTCGAGATCCTCCTGCGCCAGGCGCTGCCTCCGGATCTGCATGGAGAGATCGCTCGCCTGCATGGCGCGACAGTGCGAGCGGGTCGGCTTGCGACGCAGCTGCTCGCGCTCGCCAAAGCGGAATCGGGCCCAGTGAACGATCGCCCGCTCGAGCGCATGGATCTGCGCAGCGTCGCGGGCGAAGCGGCGCGTGACTGGGCGCCACGCGCGATGGCGAGCGAGATCGATCTCGGCTTTTCGCTCGACCCGGCGATGATCATGGGTGATCGCGCGCTGCTTCCCGACGTCGTCAACAACCTGATCGACAACGCGCTGCGGTACACGCCGAAGGGCGGCTCGGTGACCGTGCGTACGGGTTGCGATGGCGATACGCCCTATCTGTGCGTCGAAGACACCGGGCCGGGAATCCCGCCCGCGGAACGTGTCAACGTTCTAGAGCGCTTCTACCGCGTGCCCGGAACGTCGGGCGACGGTTCCGGCCTCGGTCTTTCCATCGTGAAGGAGGCGGTGGATCGCCTCGGCGGCGCGGTGGAGATCCATTCGCGCCCCGACGGCACCGGCACGAGCGTACGCGTGACGTTTCCCGAAGCGCCAGCCGGCGACGCATAGCGCAGGTCGTGCAATTTGGTCGGGGTGGGGAGATTCGAACTCCCGACATCTTGCTCCCAAAGCAAGCGCGCTACCAGGCTGCGCTACACCCCGCCACCGATCATTATGCCACCGGCCCGATGTGCGCGGCCTCGCCTCATTCGCGACAGCGCGACTCGCGCAGCGACAAGACTCGAGTAGCAACACGCAAACGCGCAGCGACAACGCACGCAGCCACAATACGCGTAACGAGGCACAGCTCGCAGCAGCACACAGCTCGCAGCAACAACGCCTCGCAGCAACACACGCCTCGCAACAGCAGCACACACCTCGCAGCAACACACAGCTCACAGCAGCACACAGCTCGCAGCAGCACACAGCTCGCAGCAGCACACACCTCGGAGCAGCACACGTCTCGCGGCAATACGCACCTGCGCAGCGACAGTGAGCCGCAAGTAGCGTGACGGCGCGGCGACAGTCGCGCGACGGCACACCGAAAGTCGTGCGCAAGGCGCGTGAAAGTGTGTCGCATTTTGTCAACGCGGCCTGATTGCGCTCGCGCAGTTCGCGCAATAACGCTTGCACGCCTTTCTCCTTGCGCGCACGTTGGCATCGCGTGCGCCAACCGGTCAGTCGCGCGCGATCAAACACGCTGCTGCGACGAACGTCCACGACGCAAGCGGCCTCGACGGAGGAGGTTTCGGATGATTCCCAGGAAATGCGTTTCACTCGCCGTGATGCTTGCATGCGCCGCGCCGGGCATCGCCAGCGCCGACATGGAGAGCGATCTGCGCGCGCAGATCGAGGCGCTGCAGAAGCAGCTCGACGCGGTCAAGTCGCAGCTCGATCGCGTCAGCGCGGATGTGCAGAAGCAGAAGGAAGCACCTCCGCCGGGACCCAGCCGCGCGCCGTTCATCGAGCGCAAGCCCGGCGATGAGCTGACATTCGTCGTCCCGGGCGGCGGTGAGGTCACGTTGTACGGACTGTTCGACGTGTCCTTCGATTACACGACGAAGGGCCTCAAGAGCGACTACGGCGAAAATGGCGGCGTGCCCGTAGGCAAGATGGGCTGGCAGCCCGCGATCGCGACCAACCTGTCGCGCATAGGGGTGAAGGGAAAGCACCCGCTGCAACCCGACTTGGACTTCATCTGGCAACTGGAAGCCGGCATCGACATTTCCGCCACGCCGGGAACCAAGCAGAGCACGTCGAACAACAGCGACGTAGTCACGGGCGCGCTGTTCTCGCGCAACAGCTTTCTCGGTTTCTCGGGCCACGACTGGGGCGCCGTCATGATCGGCAAGTCAGAGACGCCGTACAAGACTTCGACGGATCGCCTCAACCCGTTCTCGGGAATGCTCGGCGACTACCGCGTCATCATGGGCAATACGGGCGGCGACAATCGCGTCGAATTCGGGCTGCGCGCCTCGCACGCCCTATGGTACGAATCGCCGACCTGGAGCGGCGTGTCGTTCAAGGCGATGTACTCGCCAGGCCAGAATCGAGACAACACGAGCAGCATCGTACCCGCGTCCGAGCCGGACTGCGCCGGTGGAAACATCCCCGGAAGCGGCGCGACGCCGCCGCTGTGCAACGATGGCTCCTTCGGCGACCTGTGGAGCGTAAGCGCGGCGTATGCAGGCGGTCCGCTCTATGTGACGACCGCTTACGAAGTTCACAAGAACGTCAATCGCACGAGCGACCTCGAGAATCTCGATCCCAGGGACGTGGCGGATGAGAAGGCGTTCAAGGTCGGCGCGCAATACCGGTTCCCGACGCATACCACCGTCGACGTGCTGTGGGAGAAGACAACGAGGAACCTGCCGTCCGACCTGGAATTCCAGAACGAGCGCGAGCGCCCCAACGCGACCTGGCTGGCACTGACGCAGGTGCTGACCGAAAAGGATAGCGTGAGCTTCGGGTGGGCACATGCCGGCAAGTCGAAGGGCTTCCTCGGCGTGCACAACACGCCGGACGACCAGACGACGTTCGACAACAGCGCCAACATGTACGCGGCGGCGTGGCGCCACATCATCGACAAGAACGTGTCCGTGTATCTCGATTGGGCGCTGACACGCAACGAGGCCGACGCGCACTACGATATCGGTGCTGGCGGCCACGGCGTAACGACGGACTGCCACGACTCGACGCCGATGGCTTCGTTCGATGCAACGACGGGGGGCGTCACGAACACGGGGCCGCATTGCTTCTCGGGCGGCCATCCGCAGGGTGTTTCGGCGGGGGTGGTTTACAGCTTCTGATCGCGCAGCGGTCCAGCTCGGCGCGGCCGGCCCTCTGCGCGGGGGTCGGCCGCGTGACGCGATGCCCGCCATTTCGGCTCTGGCGAGCGCGGCGACGCCCCACAGCGAGGTTGCGTCGGCGCCATCGTTCAGAACGCCGTATGCGTCGCCGTTGGAACGTTGGCCCGCGTGCCGGCGCTCCGAAGCGCGTACGCGGCGCGCATGGGCTTCAGCACCAGCAGCGCGAGCAGCGCGGCGAGGATGTTGAATGCCGCCGCGGTGATGAACACGGGATACCAGCTCCCCGCGCTGGCCATCATCAGGTTGGCGACGGGAACCAGCAGCGCCGCGCTCCCCTTCGCCGTGTACATGAGGCCCGTGTTGGCAGTGGCATAGCGCGCGCCGAACGTGTCCGTCACGGTGGCCGGGAAGAGGCTGTAGATCTCGCCCCACGCAAAGAACACGAGACCGCTCAGGATGACGAACGCGACCGGATTGCCACCGAGGCGCGCGAGCGCGAAGATGCCGACCGCCTCCAGCGCGAAGGCGAGGAACATCGTGTTCTCACGCCCGATATGATCGGATACCCAGCCGAAGAACGGCCTGCAGATGCCGTTCAGCACGCGGTCCAGCGCAAGTGCGAATGTGAGCGCAGGCAACGTCAGTCCCATGAGACTGACCGGTACGTCGGCCACCTGGTAGTCCTTGGCGATGGGGCCTAGTTGCGCGGTGGCCATGAGCCCGCCCGCAGCCATCAGCACGAACATGAGATACATGATCCAGAAGATGGGCGTGCGCGCCATTTCGAGCGGCGTCGCCTGCACGCGGGCCGCGCCGGGTGCGACCGCCTGCGCCAGCACGGGTGCCGGCGGCGCAGACAGCAGGAATCCGAGCACCGCCACCACCGCACCCTGGACCAGGCCGAACGTAAGAAAGGTGTGCTCGTATCCATCCGCCTTGATCATGTTGGCGATCGGTATGACCGTGAACGCCGATCCAGCGCCAAAGCCTGCCGCTGTGAGGCCGGCGGCAAGGCCTCGGCGACCGGGAAACCATTTGACGGCATTGCCGATGCAGGTGCCGTAAACCGCCCCCGCCCCCACGCCGCCGAGCGCCGCGGCGAGATAGAGCAGCCAGAGCGAATCGGCGACCGAATTCAGAGCCCACGCGGCTCCACACAGCACGCCGCCGATCACCACGATCCAGCGCGGGCCGAAGCGATCCACCAGATAGCCTTCGACCGGCACGAGCCATGTCTCGAGCAGCACGAAGATCGTGAACGCGACCTGGATGGCGGCGCGCCCCCAGTGGTGCTTGCCATCGATGGGGCCAACGAAGAGCGTCCAGCCGTATTGCAGGTTGGCGATCATCGTCATGCACAGGATGCCGACGATGAGCTGTGTCCACGGATTCACGGCGGTCGATCGGCGATGTCGATCCATGCTCCTCCTCCGGCTGGGTTCGCCCCACCGTATCGCACCGGACTGACGAAACGCTGAGCGATTGCTTACATGGTCTTGTTTTTGATCGCGCCGACCCGCACCACGGGTACCTGCGTCGGCTTCCCGAGATACGGTCGTCAGCGGGCCGCGGTCAACCTGCCGCCGCGGGCGGCTGCCCGCACTGCAAAGGGCCGGCCGGCATGAGCGTGATCGGCGGCTGTCCGCAGGAACCCCTTCTGGTCGCACGGGTCCACGCAACAATGCCGGAACTTCTCCGGCCGAGAGGGGACGAGATGCCTACCACCCGTAACGTCGCGGTGCTCGTCGGGAGCCTGCGCAAGGAATCGTTCAGCCGCAAGACCGCGAACGCGCTCATCGAGCTCGCGCCGCCGGGCCTGCGGCTAGCGATCGTGGAGATCCGCGACCTGCCGCTCTACAACCAGGACGACGACGCCAATCCACCGCCGGCGTCCGCGGCGTTCAAGCAGAAGATCATGGAATGCGACGCCGTGCTGTTCGTCACGCCGGAATACAACCGGTCGGTGCCCGGGGTGCTCAAGAATGCCATCGACGTCGCGTCGCGCCCTTACGGCAAGAGCGCGTGGAACGGCAAGCCGGCCGGCGTGGTGAGCTGCTCGCCAGGCGCGATCGGCGGGTTCGGCGCCAACCACCACCTGAGGCAATCGCTCGTCTTCCTCAACATGCCGGCGATGCAGCAGCCCGAGGCCTACGTGAACGGTATCGACAAGGCGTTCGACGCGTCGGGCAAGCTCGTCGACGATACGAAGCGAGACTTCCTGCGCAAGTTCATGGAGGCGTTCGCGGCCTGGATCGAGCGCAATCCAAAGCCGGCCTGACGTTCCGGCGCGTCACGCCGCGGCGTAGCCCGCGTCCTCGATGGCGCTGCGCAACGCGGCGACGTTGGTGCGCGCCGGATCGAACGTGACTTCGGCGCGTCCCGGCTGCAGCGTGACGTTGACGTCCTGCACCCCAGGGGTGCCTTTCAGCACGCGCGTGACGCTGCCGACGCAGCCCTGGCAGCTCATGCCCTGCACGTTCAACGTGACCTTTTCCATGACATCTCCTTTCGTTGTCAGCGCCGCGGCGCGAACCGGCGCAGCAGCAGCGCGTTGCTCACCACGGACACCGAGCTCGCCGCCATCGCGGCGCCGGCGATGACCGGATTCAAGAGGCCCAGCGCCGCGAGCGGAATGCCCAGCACGTTGTAGGCGAACGCGAAGAAAAGGTTCTGACGGATCTTGCGCAACGTCGCGCGCGCGAGCAGCACGGCGTCCGCCACGGCGTCCAGGTCGGGCCGGACGACCGTGATGTCCGCGGCGTCGATCGCAACGTCGGTGCCCGAGCCCATCGCAAAGCTCACGTCGGCCGCTGCAAGCGCGGGTGCGTCGTTGATACCGTCGCCCACCATGCCGACGATGAAGCCCTCGCGCTTGAGCGCCTCGACGGCCTCGACCTTGCCCGCAGGAAGCACCTCGGCGCGCACGTCCTCGACCCCGGCCTGCGCGGCCACACGCCGTGCCGCACCCGCGTGATCGCCCGTGACCATCGCGATGCGCAAGCCCATCGCGCGCAGACGCGCAATCGCCGCAGGCGACGTCGAGCGGATGCGATCGTCGAGGGTGATCCAGCCGAGGAGCTCGCGCGCCCGCGCCACGCCGACGAGCGTCGCGTCGGCGTCGGCGTCCTGCGGTATCGCGGACGTCACGCCCGTCTCGCGCATGAACGAGGGCGATCCGACGACGATCTCGGCGCCCGCGTTCGTGCGAGCACGCGCGCCCTTTCCGGTGACCGATTCGAAAGCTTCCACGGCTGCCGGCGCCACGCCGAGCGCTTGCGCATGCGCGCGGATCGCCTGCCCCACCGGGTGCGTCGATCCATGCTCGATGCCTGCCGCGGTGGCCACGACGTCATCGGTCGACGCGCCCGTCGCCGGGATCACACGCGCGACATGCAGACGGCCCTCGGTGACAGTGCCGGTCTTATCGAGCACGAGCGCGCTCAATGCCGCGGCTCGCTCCAGCGCCGCCGCGTTGCGAACGAGCACACCGAGCTCCGCGCCGCGGCCCGTGCCGACGATCACCGCCGTCGGTGTCGCGAGGCCGAGCGCGCACGGACAGGCGATCACGAGCACGGCGACGGCGTGAACGAGCGCAGGCACCGGATCGCCGCCGATCCACCAGGTGAGCGCGAAGGTCGCGGCCGCGAGCGCGATCACGATGGGCACGAACACGCCCGACACGCGATCGGCAAGGCGCTGGATCGGCGCCTTCGAGCCCTGGGCCTCGGCGACCAGCCGCACGATGCCGGCCAGCAGCGTTGCCGCGCCAACGCCCGTGGCGCGGCATTCGAGCGTCCCCACCGCGTTGAGGGTGCCGGCGAACACGCGATCCCCCGCTCGCTTGGATACGGGCCTGCTTTCGCCGGTCAGCATGCTCTCGTCGACGGTCGACTCGCCACGCTCGACGATTCCGTCAACCGGCACCGATTCGCCGGCCCGCACGAGAACCACCTCGCCGGCGACGAGTGCCGCGAGCGGCACGTCGACGACATGGCCGTCGCGCAGCACGTGCGCGGTCTTGGGTTGCAGGCGCACCAGACCCTCGAGAGCCGCGGAAGTGCCCGCTCGTGCACGCGCCTCGAGCAGCTTGCCGAGCATCACGAGCGTGATCACGGCGGCTCCGGCCTCGAAGTACACGTGCTCGTCGATCGCGAGCAGCGTGACCGCCGCGCTGAACACGTACGCCGCGGTCGTCCCCAGCACGACCAGCACGTCCATGTTGGCGCCGCCGCCCCGCAATGCGTTCCACGCGCCGACGTAGAACCGACGTCCGCTCCAGAATTGCACAGGCGTCGCGAGCGCGAGCTGCCATGCACGCGGTAGCTCGGCGTGCTCGCCCGGCACGAGCATCGCGAGCATCGGCAACAGCAACGGAATCGTGAGCGCCGCCGCGATCAGCACGTCGATGCGCAGCGCGCGGTACGCCGTGGCGCGGCGCACCTGCTCGTCGCGCCGCTCGTGCTCGATGTCGCGCTTGACGTGAGCGTGATAGCCGGCACGCTGGACGGCATCCAGGAGCGGCGCAAGGTCGCGGCCCGGGTAGCGCACAGTCGCGGACTCGGTGGCGAAGTTGACGTTCGCGCTCGCGCCGGGCACGCGGTTCAGCGCCTTCTCGATGCGCGCGGCGCACGCGGCGCACGTCATGCCTTCGAGCGCGAGCTCGACGCGCGACGCTTCCTCCGGACTGCGCGTCTCCGTTGCGACCGCCGCAGTGCTCATGTCGGAATGTTATACCGCCCCAAGATCGCCACCGGCGTGCACCGGTTTCGGGCCCCGTGGCCCTTCACGGTAGTTATGGTGGCTGGCGGCCCATTCGCAAGGGGCCGGCGTTGCCCGGGTGTGCGGCGGCCCACACCGTCACCACGGAATCCTTCGCTGCAGCATGTCGCGGTACATCACCCAGTCGCCAATCAGGCTGTAGAGCGGATGGCGAAACGTCGCGGGACGGTTGTGCTCGAAGGCGAAATGGCCGATCCACGCGAAGCCGTAGCCGCAGACCGGTGCGCCGGCGAGCCACCACGCATCGCGGGTGGCGATGGCCGCCGCGACGCTGGCGATGACGAGCGTGCTGCCGACGAAATGCAGCCGTCGGCACGCGGGCGTCGCATGCTCGGCGAGATAGAGCGGATAGAACTCGGCGAAGGAGGAGAAGCGCTCGGCCATCGGTGGACACCGCTCGCCGCGCTGGGACGATCCGCCGTCGCTAGCGGGCGGCTTCGCTCTTCAGCTGCGGAAACAGGATCACGTCGCGAATGGACGGCGCGTCGGTGAGGAGCATCACGAGGCGATCGATGCCGATGCCTTCGCCCGCGGTCGGCGGCAGGCCGTACTCCAGCGCGCGAATGTAATCGGCGTCGTAGTACATCGCTTCCTCGTCGCCCGCCTCCTTGGCCTTCATCTGCGCGGTGAATCGCGCCGCCTGATCCTCGGGATCGTTGAGCTCCGAAAAGCCGTTGGCGATCTCGCGCCGCGCGATGAACAGCTCGAACCGATCGGTGATCGAGGCGTCGGCGTCGTTGGCCCGCGCGAGCGGGCTCACGTCGGTCGGATGGGCGACGATGAACACGGGCTGGACGAGCTTCTCCTCGGTGGTCGCCTCGAAGAGCTTGAGCTGCAGCAATCCGACACCGTCTGTCGCGAAGACCTCGACGTCGAAAGGCGCGAGCGCGCCGCGCAGGTAGTCCGGCTCGGCGAGCGATGCCAGCGGATACTGCGGATTGAAGCGATGGATCGCCTGCGCCATGGTGAGCCGCGCGAAGGGCGCGCCGAGGTCGATGGTCTCGCCCTGGTAGACGATCGACGTCGTGCCGACGACCTTCTGCGCGACTTCGCGCACCAGCGCCTCGGTGAGGTCCATCAGGTAGTGGTAGTCCCGGTACGCCTCATAGAACTCCAGCATCGTGAACTCGGGATTGTGCCGCGTCGAGATGCCCTCGTTGCGGAAATTCCGGTTGATCTCGAACACCTTCTCGAGCCCGCCCACCACGAGGCGCTTGAGATAGAGCTCGGGCGCGATGCGCAGGTAGAGCTCCATGTCGAGCGCGTTGTGATGGGTCACGAACGGACGCGCCGCGGCACCGCCCGGGATCGGATGCATCATCGGCGTCTCGACCTCGAGATACCCGCGCGCGACGAAGAACTCGCGGATCGCCTGCACGACCTGCGAGCGCTTGATGAACACGTCGCGCGAATCGGGATTGGTGATCAGGTCGACATAGCGCTGCCGGTACTTCTGCTCGGTATCGGTGAGGCCGTGGAATTTCTCGGGCAGCGGCCGCAGCGCCTTGGAGAGCAGGCGCACCTGCGAGCACTTCACCGACAGCTCGCCCGTCCTGGTCTTGAACAGCGTGCCGCTCGCACCCACGATGTCGCCGAGGTCCCAGCGCTTGAACGCATCGAGCGTCTCGGCGCCGACGCCGTCGAGCGTGACGTACAGCTGGATGCGCCCCGACATGTCCTGCAGCGTCGCGAAGCATGCCTTGCCCATGACGCGCTTCAGCATCATGCGGCCGGCGACCGCGACATGCACCATCTGCGGCTCGAGCGCCTCGTTGGCCAGCGCGCCGTAGCGCGCATGCAGCTCGCCTGCCAGCGCGTCGCGCCGAAAGTCGTTGGGATAGGCTTGGCCGCTGGAACGCAGGCCCGCGAGCTTGGCGCGCCGCTCGGCGATGATCTGGTTCTCGTCCAGGGGCGCGACATCCGCCGCCGCGGGCTTCATCGTGGAGGGTTCCTTGCCGGAAGGCGCGCTCAAGGCACGATCCACGATGACGACCAGTGGCCGCCCACCCATGCGAAGCGCGCACGGCGCATGTCCTGCGGTCCCAGCCAGAGCCAGTCGATGGCATCGGCCTCGACGACCAGCACGGCGAAGTTGGTGAATGCGTCGTCACCCGACGCGGTCGCAGGCAGCGAGGCGAACGGTTGCGCGGCATCCAGCGGAGATCCGGGCTCCCCCTCGGTCGCGCACGCCGCGCGGCGCAGCTCCGACACGCCGCGCCAGGCGGCCGCGGCGACCGGATCGGCATGATGCACCACGCACGTGCCGTCGAAGCGCGCCTGCACGGCATCCTCGCGGTCGAAGAACAGGACCGCAACGCGCTGCTCGCCGTCGATCTCGCGGACCTTGTCCGACCGCGCATCGGTGTGGAACACGAGCCTGCGCGCCTCGCGGTCGACCGATCGCAGCGCGAGCACGCGCGCACGCGGCGAGCCGTCCTCGGTGACGGTCACGAGCGTGGGCAGCGCCCACGATGGCCAGCGGCCGTCGAGTCCCGCGCCGATGCGCGTCCAGAGCGACTCCAGCACGTCCCCCAGCGTCGGCGGCAGCGTGCCGGGGTCCGCTGCAACGGGCATCGAGATGGCCGCCATCGTCACACTCCCTGCTTCAGGCTGGCGGCAATGAAATCGTCGAGATCGCCGTCGAGCACGGCCTGCGTGTTGCCGACCTCGTACCCGGTACGCAGGTCCTTGATGCGCGATTGATCGAGCACGTAGCTGCGGATCTGGTGGCCCCAGCCGATGTCGGTCTTGGAGTCCTCGAGCTTCTGCTGCTCCTCCTGCCGCTTGCGAAGCTCGAGCTCGTACAAACGTGACTTCAGCATGGCGAACGCTTCGGCGCGGTTGCGGTGCTGCGAGCGGTCGGTCTGCGATTGCACGACGATGCCCGTGGGCAGGTGCGTGATGCGCACGGCCGAGTCGGTCTTGTTGACGTGCTGGCCGCCGGCGCCTGAGGCCCGATACGTGTCGATGCGCAGGTCCGCGGGATTGATCTCGACCTCGATCGACTCGTCGACCTCGGGGTACACGAACACGCTCGCGAACGACGTGTGCCGCCGCGCGTTCGAGTCGAACGGGCTCTTGCGTACGAGCCGGTGCACGCCCGTCTCGGTCTTGAGGTAACCATACGCGTACGCACCGTCCACCTTGATCGACGCGCTCTTGATGCCGGCGACTTCGCCCGGTGACTCCTCGAGGACCTCCGTCTTGTAGCCCCTGCGCTCGCAATAGCGCAGGTACATGCGGAGCAGCATCGCCGCCCAGTCCTGCGCCTCGGTGCCGCCGCTGCCGGCCTGGATGTCGACGAACGCATTGTTCGGATCGACGGGGCTCGCGAACATGCGACGGAACTCGAGGTCTTCCACCACCCCGCGCAACCGGGAGACGTCGCCTTCCAGCGCCGACAGCGTGGCGTCGTCGTTCTCGCTTCGCGCGAGGTCGAAGAGGTCGCGCGTATCGCCGAGACTCTTGTCGAGCTCGGTGAGCGTGCCGACCACGCCGTCGAGAATCTTCTTCTCCTTGCCGAGCTCCTGCGCGCGCTCGGGCTTGTCCCAGACCTTCGGGTCCTCCAGCTCGCGCGTGACGGAGGCGAGACGCTCCGATTTCACATCGAAGTCAAAGATACCTCCGCAGCTGCGCCGTGCGATCGGTAAGGTCGGCGAGCGTGTTGGCAAGCGCGTTGACTTGTTCGGCTTCCATGGCGGATCCGCGGTGGATTGCAATCCGGCGATTATAGCGATAGGCGAGTCATAAGTCCTTGTCGCCTCGGCGCCTTTGGCTTGTCGCACCTGTCGAAGGTGCCGCATCCGCGATCGCCTAACATTACGGCTTGCCCGGCGCTCGCGCGGGCGCCCCATGCGATGGAGCAGCCATGCCTACCCTCTTCGTGAACAAGGAGCGCGTCGACATCAGCTCGAGCGTTCCCGGCGACACGCCGCTGTTGTGGATCCTGCGCGATTCGCTCAACCTGACCGGCACCAAGTACGGCTGCGGCATGGCGCTCTGCGGCGCATGCACCGTCCACATCGAGGGCCAGCCGGTGCGCTCCTGCCAGACGCCGTTGTCCTCGATCAAGATGGGCGCGGACATCACCACGATCGAGGGCCTGAAGTCGAAGGAAGCCCAGGCGCTGCAGGCGGCGTGGCAGAAGCTCGACGTGCCGCAATGCGGCTACTGCCAGTCGGGTCAGATCATGTCGGCCGCGGCGCTGCTCGCGAAGAAGAAGCGGCCGACCGACGCCGACATCGACGCTGCGATGGCGGGCAACGTGTGCCGTTGCGCGACCTACGTGCGCATTCGCGCGGCGATCCACGAAGCCGCGAAGTCGGTGGCGTGAGGAGAGCGAACATGCGCAAGCGAGTTGCAACGCCCGATGCGGGCGGCCTGACGCGCCGCACGTTCCTCAAGGTGACCGCGGCCGCCGGTGCCGGCTTCACGCTCGGCGTGTTCAGTGTCGAAGGCGGCGCCCAGCAGACCGAGCCGCCCAAGGGTGCCGCGGCGAGCGGCACGATCGAGCCCGATGCGTTCGTGCGCATCGGCAGCGACAACACGGTCACCGTATTCGCCAAGCATTTCGAGATGGGCCAGGGCACGTACACCGGCCTGCCCACCCTGGTGGCCGAGGAGCTCGACGCGGCGTGGTCGCAGATCCGCGTCGAGGGCGCGCCCGCCGACGCGAAGCGCTACGGCAATCTCATCTGGAAGGAGTTCTTCGGCACGGATGCGCAGGGCACGGGCGGCTCGACCGCCATGGCCAACTCGTTCATGCAGTATCGCGAGGCGGGTGCGGCTGCGCGTGCCATGCTCGTCGGCGCGGCGGCGGCGCAGTGGAAGGTCCCGGCCGAGTCCATCGTGGTGAAGAACGGCGTGGTGTCGCACGCGAGCGGACGCAAGGCCACGTTCGGCCAGCTCGCGCAGGCAGCCGCGCAGCAGCCCGTTGCGCAGAATCCGAAGCTCAAGGACGCCGCGGACTTCGTCTACATCGGCAAGAGCTTTCCGCGCACCGACTCGAAGGCCAAGGCGACCGGCAAGGCGATGTTCACGCAGGACGTCAAGCTGCCGGGCATGCTGACCGCCGTGGTGGCGCATCCGCCGCGCTTCGGCGCGCGCGTGAAGCACTTCGACGCGGCGGGTGTGCAGGGTGTGCCGGGCGTTCGCGCGGTGGTCGAAGTGCCCAACGGCGTCGCCGTCGTCGCGACCGGTTTCTGGGCCGCCAAGAAAGGGCGCGATGCGCTGAAGGTCGACTGGGACGAGACCGGCGCGGTGAAGTTTTCGTCGTCGGAGCTGCTCGAGCAATACCGCAAGCTCGCCGAGACCCCGGGCGCGGTCGCGCGCAACGAAGGCGACGCGGCGAAAACGATGAGCTCGGGTGCGAAGACGCTCGAGGCCGCGTACGAGTTTCCGTTCCTCGCGCACGCGACGATGGAGCCCATGAACTGCGTCGTGCGCCTCACCGCGGATCGTTGCGAGATCTGGAATGGCGAGCAGTTCCACACCGTCGACCAGATGAACGTCGCCAAGGCCGTCGGCCTCAAGCCCGAGCAGGTCTTCATCAACCAGATGTTCGCCGGCGGCAGCTTCGGACGGCGCGCGAATCCGTTCTCGGACTACCTCGTCGAGGCGGCCACGATCGCGAAAGGACTCGAGGTTCAGGGCCAGCCGGGCATTCCGGTGAAGCTCGTGTGGACGCGCGAGGACGACATGCGCGGCGGCTTCTATCGCCCCGCGTATTACCACACGATCAAGGCTGCGCTCGACGCCAGCGGCATGCCCGTCGCCTGGCAGCAGCGCATCGTCGGCCAGGCGATCCAGGCGGGAACGCCGTTCGAGCAGGCGATGATCAAGAACGGCATCGATGCGACGAGCGTGGAGGGTGCCGCGAACCTGCCGTATGCGGTGCCGAATCTCTACGTCGATCTGCAGTCGCCACGCGTCGGCGTCCCGGTGCTCTGGTGGCGTTCGGTCGGCTCGACGCACACCGCGTATTCCACCGAGACTTTCGTCGACGAGCTCGCCGCTGCCGCGGGCAAGGACCCGGTCGAGTACCGCCGCACGCTGCTCGTGAAGCAGCCGCGTCACCTCGCCGCGCTCGATCTCGCCGCCGACAAGGCGGGCTGGACCAGGCCTCTCGCGCCGGCCAGGGATGGCGGCAAGCGCGCACGCGGCGTCGCGGTGCACGAATCGTTCGGCACGGTCGTTGCGGAGATCGCGGAGGTCACGGTGAAGGGCGATGCCTTCACGGTCGACCGCGTCGTCTGCGCGGTCGACTGCGGCATCGCGGTGAATCCCGACGTCGTGCGTGCGCAGATGGAAGGCGGCATCGGTTACGGACTCTCGGCGGCGCTGTATGGCGCCATCACGTTCAAGGACGGCGCCGTCGAGCAATCGAACTTCCACGATTACCCCGTGCTGCGGATCAATGCGATGCCGGCCGTGGAAGTGCACATCGTGCCGTCCACCGCGCAGCCGTCGGGCGTCGGCGAGCCGGGGGTACCTCCGATCGCCCCGGCGGTGGCGAACGCGCTCGCGGCCGCAACCGGCAAGCGGTTGCGGAAGCTGCCATTGACGCTCGCCTGATCGAAACCGCGTCGACGCTGCCGCGGACGCCGACACGCGCCATCGTGGCGTTGTCGGCCGCGGCGTGCGCATCGGCCGCGGCGCTGCGCATCTGCGATCCGCTGCTGCCGCGCCTGTCGCTCGAATACGGCATCGGCCTCGGCGCGGCGTCGCGAACGGTGACGGCATTCGCGGTCGCGTATGGCGTGCTCCAGCTCGCCTACGGACCGATCGGCGATCGGTACGGCAAGTATCGCGTGATCACCGCGGCGTGCGCGGCCTCCGCCGTGACCTCGCTCGCGTGCGCGCTGGCTCCGACGTTTCCCGCGCTCGTGGTCGCGCGGCTCTTCGCGGGCGGCACGGCAGGCGCGCTGATCCCGCTTTCGCTTGCCTGGATCGGTGATGCGATCCCCTACGAGCGGCGGCAGCCCGTGCTGGCGCGCTTTCTCCTCGGGCAGATGTTCGGCATCGCGCTCGGGCAGCTCGTGGGCGGCCTGGGGGCGGACCACTGGGGCGCGCCGCCGGTCTTCGTCCTGCTCGCCGCGGCCTTCGCCGGGAGCACCGTCCTGCTGTGGCGCTTCGCGCCGGCATCCACGACATCGAATGCCCCCGTGGCGGCGAGCGGCACCATCGCAGCGCGATTCGCGGCGGTGCTGCGCATCGGGTGGGCGCGGGTCGTGCTGACGGCGGTATTCCTGGAGGGCGTGCTGCTCTTCGGCGCGCTCGCGTTCGTCCCCACGCATCTCAATCGCGCGTACGGGTTGCCGCTCACCGCGGCAGGCTCGATGCTGATGCTGTACGGGCTCGGCGGCATGGTGTACGCGGCGCTGTCCGGCCCGCTGGTGCGACGGCTCGGCGAGCCAGGGCTCGCGGCCGCAGGCGGCGCACTGATCCTGGTCTGCTTCGCGACGATCGCCCTCTTCCGCCTGCCGCTGCTCGCGGCCGCAGCGTGCTTCACGGCAGGGCTCGGCTTCTACATGCTGCACAACACCCTGCAGGTGAACGCCACGCAGATGGCGCCCGCGCAGCGAGGCAGCAGCGTCGCGCTGTTCGCGTCGTGCCTGTTCCTCGGGCAATCGTGCGGCGTTTCGCTCGCGGGCTACGCGTCCGAACGATTGGGCACCGATCCGGTCATTCTCTTCGGCGGCGCGGCCGTGCTGGTGCTCGCCGTCTGCTTCGCTCTCGCCCGGCGGCATGTCGCATCGCAGGCACGCGCGACGGTGCGATAATCCGCGCCCGCATCGAAGCGATCACCGTGTACACACCCGAGGGCTTCCATCCCGGCCACGTCCTCCCGGCGAACGCCACGGACGACGCGTATGCCTTCGCATTTCGCAACGGCAAGCTGCTCACGCGATCACAGGATGCCGCGCCCGTCGTACCGACGCTGCGGGACGTGACGGCGCTCGATGCCGCGCGCACGCTGCATTACCTCGGCGACCTCGACGGCCGCCCGTGCTACGCGGCCACGGTGAACCTCGACGGCGTGCCCGAAGGCTGGCAGGAGAGCGGGCTCCGCGCGCTGTTCTTCCGCCTCCCCGATCCGATGATCGCGCTCGCCGGGCGCGCCTTCCAGATCGTCGACTGGGACGCGACGCACCGCTACTGCGGACGCTGCGCCACCGCGCTGATCGATCGAGCGGGCGAGCGTGCGCGCGAATGTCCCGCGTGCGGCCTTGTCATGTATCCGCGCGTGTCACCCGCGATGATGGCCCTCGTCATTCGTGACCGCGAGATCCTGCTCGCACGCGCGCCGCGCTTTCCCGGCGCGATGTACAGCGCGCTCGCCGGCTTCGTCGAGCCGGGTGAGAGCATCGAGGACTGCGTGCGGCGCGAGGTGCGCGAGGAAGTCGGCATCGACGTCGACCGGCTGGAATATTTCGGCAGCCAGTCGTGGCCATTCCCGCACTCGCTCATGATCGCGTTCACCGCGCACTACGCCGGCGGCGATCTCACGCCGGACCTCGACGAGATCGCCGAGGCGCGGTGGTTCGCCATCGACGGCCTGCCCGACCTGCCATCTCCCATGTCCATCGCACGCCGCCTGATCGACGCCACCGTGGCGCGTCTCGCACGGAAGTCCGCTTGAACGGGTGCGTTAGAATGCGCGCTCACGCGCAGATCGAGCAACCGATGGCTCTCGCGGCACGCCTTCTCACCGCGGCATGGATCGCCGTCGCGCTGGCCTTCGCGCCCGCCGCGCACGGGCAGGCGCAGTCGGTGCTCACCGACCGCTCCGCCGTCGACCAATCCGTCGATCCGACGAATCCCCCGCCGATCGTCGATCCGCGCGTCATGAGCGACAAGGATCGCAAGGCGTATGCCGAGACGCTGCGCGAGGCGCGGACGCTCGTCGACCAGAAGCATTACGACCAGGCCATCGCGAAGCTCGATCCGCTGATCGCGCAGCATCCGCGCGAGCCGCAGGCGCGCTTCATGAAGGGCCTCGCGCAGAGCGACGCCGGCCGTACCGACGCTGCGATCGCGACCTTCACCGCGCTGCTCGCCGATTTCCCCGAATTGCCCGAGCCGCGCAACAACCTCGCGGTGCTGTACGCGCAGAAGGGCGAGTACGCGCAGGCGCGCGACCAGCTGGAGCTCGCGCTCCAGGCGGCGCCCGACTACGCGGTCGCGCACGAGAATCTCGCCGACGTCTACGCGCGCCTCGCCGCGACGCACTACGCGCGTGCGGCCGAGCTCGACAAGCGCAACAAGACCGCCCAGGCCAAGCTCAAGGTCGTGCGCGACGTGACCGAGCCGCACTGAACGTTTCCCACTGGAGGATCGATGCTTCAATCGCTAGCACGCCTGCTCGTCGTCTCGCTCTGCTTTGCGGCGAGCGCGGCGTTCGCCGCCAATCCGCAGGTCGAGCTCGACACCACGGCAGGCAAGATCCGCATCGAGCTCTATCCCGACGCCGCGCCGAAGACGGTGCAGAACTTCCTCGACTACGTGAAGGCCGGCCACTACAACGGCACGCAATTCCATCGCGTCATCGCAGGGTTCATGATCCAGGGCGGCGGCTACACCGAGGACTACCAGCAGAAGCCCACGCGCGCGCCGGTGCCGATCGAATCGCAGCAGAGCGTGAAGGCCGGCCTGTCGAACGTGCCGGGCACCGTCTCCATGGCCCGCACGGGCGATCCGAACTCCGCGACCGCGCAGTTCTTCATCAACGTCGCGAACAACAAGCGGCTCGACTTTCGCTCCGCCGACCCGGCAGGCTACGGCTACACGGTGTTCGGCAAGGTGGTCGACGGCATGGACGTGGTGAACAAGATCGCGCAGTCGCCCACGGGACCCGGTGGCCCGTTCCCGACGGACGTGCCGAAGGAGCACGTCGTCATCAAGTCGGCGCACGTCGTCGAGTGACCGGAGGAGACGCCATGGTGATCCTGCATACCTCGATGGGCGACATCAAGCTCGCGCTCGATGCGGAGAACGCACCCGCGACGGTGGAGAACTTCCTGCAGTACGTGCGCGACGGACATTACGACGACACCGTGTTCCACCGCGTGATCAACGGCTTCATGATCCAGGGCGGCGGCTTCGCGCCCGGGATGAAGCAGAAGCCGACGCGCGGCCCCGTCGCGAACGAGGCCGGCAACGGGCTGAAGAACGCGAAGTACAGCGTCGCGATGGCGCGCACGTCGGATCCGCATTCCGCGACCGCCCAGTTCTTCATCAACGTCGCCGACAACGCGTTCCTGGACTACAAGGGACCGAGCCCGCAGGGCTGGGGCTATTGCGTGTTCGGCCGCGTCGTCGAAGGCACGGACATCGTCGACCGCATCGCCGGCGTGACGACCGGCAGCACGGGCTTTCACCAGGACGTGCCCAAGGAGGACGTCGTCATCCGCAAGGCCGAGGAAGTGCCGGGCTGATGCATTCGGGTCGGGCACCGACGCTGTTCCTGTCCGATCTGCACCTGTCACCGGCCAGCCCGGCTGCGGTCGCCGCATTCGAAGCGTTCGCCCGCGGACCCGCGCGCAACGCCGCGGCCGTGTACGTGCTCGGTGATCTCTTCGACGTATGGGTCGGCGACGACCAGTTGCGCAGCCGTTTCTATCGGCGCATAGGACAGCAGCTGCGTGCCATCCATGACGCGGGCGCCGCGTTGTACGTCGCGCGCGGCAATCGCGATTTCCTGATCGGCGAGGGCTTCGCCGGCGCCACCGGCGCGACATTGCTCGACGAGCGCACGGTGCTCGACGTCGGCGGCGCGCCCACCCTCCTCATGCACGGCGACGAGCTCTGCACCGACGACGTCGCGTACCAGCAGTTCCGCGCGCGCACGCGTACCCCGCAATGGCGCGCGTGGATCCTGAGCAAGCCGTACTGGCAGCGCCGGGCCATCGGCCTCTACCTGCGGCTGCGCAGCCGCCGCGCCACCGCGCACAAGGACGAGCTCATCATGGACGTCAGTGCCGACGCGGTGACCGCGGCATTCCGGCAACACGGCGTGCGCCGGCTGATCCACGGCCACACGCACCGCCCCGCGCGACACCAACTCACGGTGGACGGCGTGCCGCGCGAACGCTTCGTGCTCGCGGCGTGGCACGACGATGGGCATTACCTCGAAGTCGATGACGCAGGCGCGCGCGTGCACCGAATCGCAGGGGGCGCGTCATGACACCCGAGCTCGGCAGCAGCGCATGGTGGTCGGCGCTCGCATCGATCGTCCTCATCGACCTCGTGCTCGCCGGCGACAACGCCATCGTCATCGGCCTGGCCGCGCGCAACGTCGACCGGAGCCTGCAGAAGAAGGTCATCGCATGGGGTACCGCGGGTGCGGTGATCGTGCGCGCGCTCCTCACATTTGTCGTCGTATGGCTGCTCCAGGTCCCCGGGTTCCTGCTCTTCGGCGGGCTCGCGCTCGTATACGTCGGATGGAAGCTCACGCGCGAAGGCGACGGCGGGCACGAGATCGAGGCGCAGTCGTCGTTCCGTGCCGCGGTGCAGACCATCGTCGTCGCGGACGCGGTGATGGGCGTCGACAATGTGCTCGCGGTCGGCGGCGCGGCGCACGGGTCGTGGCTGCTCGTCATCCTCGGGCTGTTGATCTCGATTCCAATCGTCGTGTGGGGCTCGGCGCTGGTGCTGCGATGGGTGCAGCGCTATCCCGCGATCCTGTGGATCGGTGCGGGCATCCTGGGCTGGACGGCGGCGAAGATGATCCTCGCCGAGCGCCTCCTCGCCGACGTGATCGCGCGAGCGCCCGCGATCGCGCCCGTCCTTCAGGTTATCGTCGTCGGCGCGCTCGTGGCCTTTCCGGCCTGGCGGTCGCTGTCGCATCGGGGTCGCGCGATCGCGCTCTCGGTGGTCGTCGCGCTGGCATGGGTGCTGGCGCTCGGCGCGCTCGAGCAGCACGTGACCGACACGCTGCCGCAATGGGCCGAGGCGTCGCTCATCGACGAGGCGATCGATCTCGCGCGCTGGCTCGGGTGGATACCGCTCGTCATGCTGGTTCGGCGCATTCCGCTCGGCCCGCCGCCCGCGGGCAAGCGGCCGAAGCGTGCGTGATACGGCGCGGGTAGCGCGTCAGCTGAGCGCCCGGGCGAAGTCCTCGATCAGATCGTCGATGTCCTCGATGCCGACGGACACGCGGATCAGCGATTCGGCGATGCCCATCTCGGCGCGGCGCTGCGGGCCCATCTCGTAGTAGATCGTCTGCGCGACGGGAATCGCGAGCGTGCGGTTATCGCCGAGATTCGAGGACAGCACCACCACGCGAAGCCGGTTCATCACCTCGAGCGGATCGTGGCCCGGCGCGAGCTCGAAGGAGAAGAGCGCACCGGGTGCGCGAAAGAGCTGCCGGGCGAGTGCGTGCTGCGGATGGCTGCGGAGCCCTGGATAGTGCACCACGCTCACCTCGGGGCGGGCTTCGAGGAACTCCGCGAGCGCCTGCGCGTTCGCGCACTGGCGATCGAGGCGCAACGCGAGCGTTTCGGCGCCCACGGCGATGTGATGCGCCTGCTCGGCGGACAGCGTACCGCCGAAGTCGCGCAGGCCCTTCTTGCGCAATTGCGTGACGCCCCACATCGATGCCTTCTGCTCCTTGTAGTTCTCGGCGATGTTCGGATAGCGCGTCCAGTCGAACAGGCCCGTGTCGGTGATCGCGCCGCCGAGCGCGTTGCCGTGACCGCCGATGTACTTGGTGAGCGCATTGACGATCAGCGACGCGTCGACCGTCTTCGGCTTGAACAGCCACGGCGAGGTCATCGTGTTGTCCACGACGTACACGAGGCCGCGCGCGCGGCACACCGCGCCGATATTCGCGAGATCGGCGACCTGCGTGCGGGGATTGGCGATCGTCTCGACGAACACAAGCCGCGTGCGGGGCGTGATCGCGCGCTCGACCTCGCGCACGTCGGTGGCGTCCACGAAGGTCACGCCGATGTCATGCTCGGCGAGCGTGCCGAAGAGGCTGTTCGTGTTGCCGAACAGGAAGGAGCTCGACACCACGTGATCGCCACGCTTGAGCAGCGCCATGGCGATCGCGCCGATGGCCGCCATGCCGGTCGAGAACGCGATGGTCGCCAAACCGCCTTCCATTGCGGTGATCTTCGCTTCCAGTGCCGACGTCGTCGGGTTGCCCTGCCGCCCGTACACGAAGCCGGATTGCCGGTTCTGGAACACCGCGGCGAGATCGCGTACGTCGCGATAGCCATACGCCACCGAGAGATGCAGCGGCTTGTGCAGCGCGCCGTGCTCGACGGCGCCGGCGCGGTCGGCGTGGAGGATCGCGGTGGTGAATCCGCGCTTGGTCGATTCGCTCATGTCGACACCCGAAAACAAAAAACCCGCTTGGCGGACCGCCACGCGGGTTTCGTGTGCCCCGCCCGGTATCTCCGAGCTGGAGCTGACCTCGCTTTAGCGGTATTTGTTATGCGCCCGCAAGCTGTGGCTCAAATCGGCGCAGGAACACTGTACCACGGACCGGCCGGGCCCGCCAAGCGACCGGGAATCAGTCGAGCGCGCATGCGGCGCGTCTCCGCTGCGCCGACCTAGAGCAGCGCGCGTCGCGGCCCGCTGACGTACGGAATGTCGGCGGCCGCGCGCGAGTAGAAGCGCAGGTGACGATGCGCCTCCTTGCTGAGCCCGATGCGCGTGGTGACGCCGATGCGCGGCGGTGGCGTGTCGTCGGCGGCGAGCCACAGCGGCCCGGGCCGGGTGAGATCGACGCCGTCGAGCGCGCGATCGATTGCCAACGCGGTGGTGAGCCTTCCCGGTCCGCGCGCGAGCTCGGTCGGGCGATCGGTGCCGCGCCGCGCCCGCATGAGCGCGATGCCGTCGCGTGGCACGAGGGCACGCAGCAGCACGCCTGCGCCCACGCCACGAGTCTCCGCGCTGATGTTCACCGCGTACCACATGCCGTAGATGAAATAGACGTACGCGTGCCCGCGCTCGAGGAACATGGAGCGATTGCGCGGCGTCTCGCCGCGGAACGTGTGCGCGGCGGGGTCGTCCTGGTGATACGCCTCGTTCTCGACGATGCGGCCGCTGGCGCGCCCTTCGTCGCTGTCGCGGACGAGGTACTTGCCGATCAGGAACCGCGCGAGTTCCTCCGCGCGAAGCGGCAGCTCGGCGCGGCGCACGCGTCGCAAGCGCGGAAGGCGCGCGGCGTCGGTCGACGCCGCGTCGCGCTTCGGCCCGCGCTCGCTTGCCCGTCGTGGGCCGCCCGGGTGCCCGCTCCCCCTCGACTCGCCCGTCGCGCTCACGCGCGCCTACTTGACCGGCTCGCCGGACCCTACCTCGAGCTTCGCCTCCTCCAGCATGTCGCCGGTGTCGCGCCGCTCGTCGCGGTGCGCCGCGAGGTGCGAGAGGTAGTCGGGCGTGATGTCGCCGGTGATGTAGCGTCCGTCGAAGCACGACGCCTCGAACGACGTGAGCCTCGGATTGACCGCGCGCACCGCGTTCTTCATCGCCTCGAGTTCCTGGTAGACGAGCAGGTCGGCGCCGATCTCGCGCGCGATCTCGTCCTCGGTGCGGCCGGTCGCGACGAGCTCGTCCTGGTTCGGCATGTCGATGCCGTACACGTTGGGGAAGCGCACCGGTGGGCTCGCCGAGGCGAAATACACCTTGCGCGCGCCGGCGTCGCGCGCCATCTGCACGATCTCGCGCGACGTGGTGCCGCGCACGATCGAGTCGTCGACCAGCAGCACGACCTTGTCCTTGAACTCCATGCCGATCGGGTTCAGCTTCTGGCGCACGCTCTTCTTGCGCATCGCCTGGCCCGGCATGATGAACGTGCGGCCGATGTAGCGATTCTTGACGAAGCCTTCGCGATAGACCTTGCCGAGCTGGTTCGCGAGCTCGAGGGCGTAGGGACGGCTGGAATCCGGGATGGGGATGACGACGTCGACGTCGTGCGCGGCCGGGATGCCGCGGATCTTCTTCGCGAGCTCCGCGCCCATGTTGAGACGCGACTCGTACACCGACGCGCCGTCCATGACCGAGTCGGGGCGCGCGAGGTACACGTACTCGAAGATGCACGGGTTGAGCGACGCGCTCGGCGCGCACTGACGCGCATGGAAGGCGCCGGTCTGGTCGACGAACACCGCCTCGCCGGGCGCCACGTCGCGCAGCACCGAGAATCCGAGCGGCTCGAGCGCCACCGATTCCGAGGCGGCGACATACTCGCGCCCGCCCATCGCCTCGTTCACGCCCAGGATCAGGGGACGAATGCCGTAGGGATCGCGAAAGGCGAGCATGCCGTAGCCCGCGATCATCGCCACGCACGCATACGCGCCGCGGCAACGTCGATGCACCCCCGCAACGGCCTTGAAGATCGCGTCCGGATCGAGGCGGTGATGCTGCGCCGAGCGCTCGAGCTCGAGCGCGAGGACGTTCAGCAGCACCTCGCTGTCGGAGTTCGTGTTGACGTGGCGAAAATCGAGCTGGAACAACTCGCGCTTGAGCGCATCGCTGTTGGTGAGATTGCCGTTGTGAGCGAGCGTGATGCCGAACGGCGAGTTGACGTAGAACGGCTGCGACTCGAGCTCGGAGAACGCCGATCCGGCGGTCGGATAGCGGCAGTGCGCGATGCCGGTGTTGCCCGTGAGGTCGCGCATGTTGCGCGTGCGGAACACGTCGCGCACGTAGCCCGGCCCCTTGAACATGTGGAAGATGGGCCCTTCACTCGTGACGATGCCGGCTGCGTCCTGGCCGCGGTGCTGCAGCAGCAGCAGGCCATCGTAGAGCAGCTGGTTGACCGGCGTGTGCGCCACGACGCCGACGATCCCGCACATAGCTAGGCCTTCACGTCATCGGAACGCACAGGGCGCGCCGAGCCTGGAAAATCGAGCGCGTTCGCCCATTCCCTGGGCAGATACGCTGCGGCGAGCAGCGCGAACGCCGTGAGCGGGCCCGCGAGCAGCGAGCCCTGCCACCAATCCGTTCGAGGCAGCCGGGTGAGGCCGGCCAGCAGCATGAGCGCGATGACAACGAGCAAGCCGCGTACCAAACCGAATATGGAGCCGAGAAACCGATCCACAAACCCCAGACCGGCTGCGCGCACCGCGCGTGCCAGGGGTGCGGCGATCAGTGCACCGAGCAACAGGGCGCCGATCAGGATGATGCAGAACGCGATGAGATAGCGCGCCACCGGGTAATCGAACCAGTTGGGGATCCAGCTGCCGACCACCGGCGTGAAGGCGACGGCCGCAATCAATCCCACCACCCAGCTCACCAGCGCAGCGAGCTCGCGAATGAGGCCGCGCATGAAGGCGAACAGCGTGGACAGGCCGACGATCGCCACGACGACGAGATCGAAGAGGGTCATGGCGGGCCGCTGAAGGATCGCCCGTGGCCTAGTGCGCGGCCGCCACGATACCGTTCTGCCCTTCGCCCTTGAGCTTGTCGCGCGCGGCCGTGGCCGCTTCGCGCGAAGGATACGGACCGACGCGCACGCGCCAGAGCGTGCCCTTGCTCGTCTTGAGCGGCTCGGTATACGCCTCGTAGCCCGCCCGCCGCAGCTTGCCGGCCAGCGCGTTCGCGCCCTTGTCGTCGGAAAACGCGGCGAGCTGCACTGCAAAGCCGCCATTGCTCGGCGACTTCGCGGGCGGCGCGGCGGGCGGCGGCGAGGCCGGCGCGGTTTTCGTCGGAGCGGCCTTCGCCACCGTGGTCTCGGACGCCGTCGCGGGCGCGGCGGCAGCGGGCCGAGGCGCCGCCGCAGTCGACGGCGTCGCGGGCGCGGCCGGGTTGGACGACGGCGCAGTCGAAGGCGTCGCGTCCGCGGCCGGCGCCGAAGCCGGCGGAGTGGTCGGCGGCGCGGCAGGCTCGATCTTGCGCGGCGCCGTATCCGCAGCCGCGGGCGCCTTCGCATCCTTGGGCGCGGCCTTGCCGTCGTTCAGCCGATTGACGAACTTGCCGTCGTCGACCGGCGGGATGCGCACCGACACATCCTCGCCGAGCGGCTTGGGATCGCTCTCGAGCAGCATCGGCACGATCACCGCGGCGGCAAGGGCGAGCACGATGGCGCCGACGAGCCTGCGGCGCGCGCGGCGGCGCAATTCATCGACGTTGACGTCTTCAGCGAGTGAAGCCAAATGGCGCGCTACCGCGAGAGGGCCGTCAACGCGGCCGCGACGGTGAGGAAGGATCCGAACACCACGATTCTATCAGCCTGGTCCGCTTCGCCGCGCGCGGCGGCCAGCGCGGCTTGCACGTCGTCGAACGCGCCGACGGCGCCGGCTTCGATCCCCTGCGCGCGCAATCGCCGCTCGAGGTCTTCGGCGCCGGCGCCGCGCGGGCCGGGTAGTGTCGCCACCCGCCACTGATCGACCCTCGGCGCAAGCGCGGCGATGACCCCGTCGATGTCCTTGTCGCGCAGCATGCCGAACACGGCGATCGTGCGCGGGTGATACGCCATGTCGCCCAGCGTGGCCGCGAGGCGGCGCGCCGCGTGCGGGTTGTGCGCGACGTCGAGGACGATCGTGGGACGGCCCGGTACCACCTGGAAGCGCCCGCGCAACGTGGCGCCCGCGAGCCCCGCGCGAATCGCACCGGCATCGAGCGGCAGGCGCGCGCGCAGGAGCTCGACCGCGGTCAAGGCGGTCGCTGCGTTGACGAGCTGATAGCGGCCGCGCAGGGCGGGAACCGGCAAGCCGAAGCGCTCGCCCGCGGGACCGCGATAGCGCCACTGCGTGCCTTCGTCGACGAAGCTGAACTCGTGGCCGAGGCGATACAGCGGCGCGCCCAACGCCGCCGCGTGCGCGACGACCGAGTGCGGCGGGTCGCGCTCGCCGATCACGGCGGGACGCGCCGCGCGCAGGATGCCCGCCTTCTCGCCACCGATCGCCTCGCGCGTGTCGCCGAGGTAATCCTGGTGGTCGAGATCGACGTTCGTGATGATCGCCACGTCGGCGTCCACGAGGTTCACCGCGTCGAGTCTTCCACCGAGCCCGACTTCGAGGATCCACGCGTCGAGGCGCGCGCGCGCGAAGAGCAGCAGCGCGGCGAGCGTGCCGAACTCGAAGTACGTGAGCGGCGTGGCGGGCGCGCTCGCCGTGCGCGCGCGCTCGACCGCCTCGAAGGCGCCGACCAGCGTGGCGTCGTTGACGTCGTCGCCGGCGATGCGCACGCGCTCGTTGTAACGCGTCAGGTGCGGCGAGGTGTAGAGGCCCACGCGATACCCCGCGGCGCCGAGCATCGCCTCCATGAGCGTGCACGTCGAGCCCTTGCCGTTCGTGCCGGTGACCGTGACCACCGGAACGTCGAACGAGAGGGCAAGGCGATCGTAGACCTCGCGCACGCGGGCGAGACCCATCGCGATCGACTTCGGATGCAGCGTCTCGAGATACGCGAGCCACTCGTGGAGCGAGCGCTGCGCCATCGACGCTTCAGGCGGCCGGAGCGGGCTGTTTGGTGAGCAGGGCCAGCAGTCGCGCGAGCTCGTCGCGCAGGTTGCGCCGGTCGACGATGAGGTCGATCGCACCCTTGTCGAGCAGGAACTCGGCCCGCTGGAAGCCGTCCGGCAGCTTCTCGCGCACGGTCTGCTCGATCACGCGCGGACCCGCGAACCCGATGAGCGCGTTGGGTTCGGCGATCACCAGGTCGGCGACGAACGCGAACGACGCCGACACGCCGCCCATCGTGGGATCGGTCAGCAGCGAAACGAAGGGCAGCCCCGCCCGCGTGAGCTCCTGCAGCACGGCGGTGGTCTTCGCCATCTGGAACAGCGAGTTGACGCCTTCCTGCATGCGCGCGCCGCCCGACGCCGAGACGCACACGAACGGCACGCGATTCTCGTAGGCCACGCGCACGCCGCGAACGAAGCGCTCACCGACCACCGAGCCCATCGAGCCCCCCATGAACTCGAACTCGAACGCCGCGAGCACGAGCGGTACGGCCTTGACGCTGCCCTGCATCACGATGAGCGCGTCGGTCTCGCCGGTCTCCTCGAGCGCCGCCTCGAGCCGCTCGGGGTATTTCTTCTGATCCTTGAACTTGAGGCTGTCCATCGGCACGACCTCGGAGCCGATCTCGAAGCGGCCTTCCGGGTCGAGCAGCTGCTCGATGCGCTCGCGCGCGCGGATGCGATTGTGGTGATTGCACTTCGGGCAGACGTCGAGGTTCTTCTCGAGGTCGGTGCGATAGAGCGTCGCCTCGCACGCCGGACATTTGACCCACAGGCCTTCGGGCACCGGCGTTCGCCGCTCGCCGGGCGTACTCTTGATGCGCGGCGGCAGCAGTTTCTGCAACCAGCTCATGTGCGCCTCCCCGTCGCGCCCGGCGTCACGCCGCGCGCTTGCGCTCCATCGCGTCGAGGGCATCGCGGATGCCGCGAAGCCACGCGCCGACGCGGGCGGCCGCCTCTTCGGGCGGTCCGTTCTCGATTTCCTGGATCACGCGGCTGCCGATCACGACGGCATCGGCGTGCGCCGCGATCGCGCGCGCGCTTTGGGCGTCGCGAATGCCGAACCCGACACCGACCGGCAGCCGCACGTGCCGGCGGATGTCGGCGAGCCGCCGCGCGACGTCCGATGTGTCGAGATGCCCCGCCCCCGTGACGCCCTTCAGCGAGACGTAGTACACGTAGCCGCGCGCAAGGCGCGCAACCGCTGCGATGCGAGCCTCGGGTGTCGTCGGGGAGAGCAGGAAGATCGCCGCGATGTCGCGCCGCGCGAGCTCGTCGGCGAACGTTTCCGCTTCCTCCGGCGGATAGTCCACCACGAGCACGCCGTCCACCCCGGATGCGTGCGCGGCGTCGGCGAACGCGGTGATGCCCATCGACTCGATGGGGTTCGCATAGCCCATCAGTACGATCGGCGTGGCAGCATCGCGTGCGCGAAAGCCGCGCGTCACCTCGAGCACGTCGCGCAGGCTCACGCCCTGGCGCAGCGCACGTTCCGACGCCCGCTGGATGACGGGCCCGTCGGCCATAGGATCCGAGAACGGCACTCCGAGCTCGATGATGTCCGCACCGGCGTCGACCAGCGCGCGCAGGATCGCCGGCGTTTGCGCGAGCGACGGATCGCCGACGGTCACATACGGGACCAACGCGGTGCGGCCGGCGGCGCGCAGCTTCTCGAACGTCGCGTCGATCCTGTTCATGCCCCGTTTCGCCCGGCGCGCGCGTCGCGCTCGGCGACGGTGGCCATGTCCTTGTCGCCGCGGCCGGAGAGATTGACGAGCAGGATCGCGTCCTTCGGCATCGCCGGCGCGATCCTGGTCGCGTACGCCAGCGCGTGCGACGACTCGAGCGCGGGAATGATGCCCTCGATACGGCAGCACTGGTGGAACGCCGCCAGCGCCTCGTCATCGGTGATCGCGACGTATTCCGCGCGGCCGGCGTCCTTGAGGTACGCATGCTCCGGACCCACGCCTGGATAGTCGAGGCCCGCGGAGACGGAGTGCGTCTCGATGATCTGGCCGTTCGCATCCTGCAGCAGGTAGGTGCGGTTGCCGTGCAGCACGCCGGGCCTGCCCGCGCACAGCGACGCCGCGTGGCGGCCCGTCGCGATGCCGTCGCCCGCCGCCTCGACCCCGATCAGCCGCACACGGGAGCGCGACAGGTACGGATGGAAGATGCCCATCGCGTTGCTGCCGCCGCCCACACATGCGATGACGACGTCGGGATCGCGGCCGGCCGCGGCCGGCATCTGTGTCAGGCATTCGCGCCCGATCACGCTCTGGAAATCGCGCACCATCATCGGATACGGGTGCGGTCCGGCGACGGTGCCGATGATGTAGAACGTCGACTCGACGTTCGTCACCCAGTCGCGCATCGCTTCGTTGAGCGCGTCCTTCAGCGTCTTGCTGCCCGACTCGACCGGGACGACCTTCGCGCCGAGCAGGTTCATGCGGTAGACGTTCTGCGCCTGGCGCTTCACGTCCTCGGAACCCATGTACACGACGCATTCCATGCCGAAGCGCGCTGCGACGGTCGCGGTGGCGACGCCGTGCTGACCCGCGCCGGTCTCGGCGATCACGCGCCGCTTGCCGAGGCGGCGCGCGAGCAGCGCCTGCCCCATGCAATTGTTGACCTTGTGCGCGCCGGTGTGATTGAGGTCCTCGCGCTTCAGCCATATTTGCGCACCGCCGAGCTCGCGCGACCAGCGCTGCGCGTGATAAACCGGCGAAGGACGCCCGACGTAGTGCTCGAGCTCGTAGTCGAGCTCGGCGGTGAAGTCGGGATCCCTGCGATAGCGTGCGTAGGCCTCGTTCAGCTCGTCGAGCGCGCGAACGAGCGTCTCGGCGACGAATACGCCACCGTAGGGGCCGAAGTGTCCGCGCGCATCGGGCAGCGCGTAGGGGGTGTCGCCGAGGGGCGCAATGGGGCTGTCACGCATCGTCTGCACTACGCACTCCTCGCATGAACGCCGCGATCCGCGCCGCGTCCTTGAGACCCCGCCGCGCGCGGCCGTCGGCGTCGCGCTCCTCGACACCCGAGGAAACGTCCACGGCATACGGCTGCACGGTGCGGATCGCGCGCGCCACGTTGTCGGGATCGAGCCCGCCGGAGAGCACGAGCGGCGGACGCAGCTGCGCCTTGATCGCGCCGGTGAGCCGCGACCAGTCGAACGCCTGGCCGGTGCCGCCCGGAAGATCGCCCGGCTGGAATGCGTCGAACAGCAGTCCCGCCGCGTCGTCGAATGGCGACGCGCATTCTAGCAAATCGCTCCCCGCGCGAACCGCCACCGCCTTGAGGTAAGGCCTGCCGAAGCTGCGGCAGAACGCCGCGTTCTCGCTGCCGTGGAATTGCAGCGCATCGAGCGATACGGCGGCAAGCGCGGCGCGGACTTCTTCGGGCGCGGGATCGACGAACACGCCGACGCGCGTCACGAACGGGGGCAGCGCATCGACGATCGCGCGCGCCCGGTCCAGGTCGACACACCGCGGCGTACCCTTCCAGAAGTTGAGCCCGATCGCGTCGGCGCCCTCGCGTGCCGCCGCGAGCGCGTCGGCGAGGCGCGTGATGCCGCAGATCTTGACGCGCGTGCGCATCAGCTCACGGCGCGGCGGGTGGCGGGCAGCCCGTGCGTCGCGTCGTAGTCGGCGCCGGTGAAGTAAAGGCCGTCGGGCGCGAACGTCGGCGCGGATCGCGTGCGGTCGCGCGCGGCCAGCAGCTCGCCGATCCAGGCCGCGGGCTGGCGCCCGGACCCGACGTAGACGAGGGCTCCGACGATGTTGCGAACCATGTGATGAAGAAAGGCATGCGCCGCGAAATCCAGGCGGACGAGCTCGCCGTCGCGCGCGACGTCGAGCGCGAGCAGCGTCTTGACCGGCGTCTTCGCCTGGCATTCGGCGGCGCGGAACGCGGAGAAGTCGTGCGTGCCGCGCAGGAACGCCGAGGCATCGGCCATCGCATGGACGTCGAGAGGTCGATGGTACCAGCCCACCCGTCGCGCATTGAGGCCCGGCCGCTGCGGCCGGTCGAGCAGGAGGTAGGTGTAGTAGCGCGCGCGGGCTGCGAAGCGCGCGTGGAACGACTCGTCCACGGGCCGCGCCCACAGCACTGCCAGTGTGTCGGGCAGATGCGCATTCACGCCGCGCACCCACGCCGAATCAGGGCGCGACGCCTGGGTGTCGAAGTGGACGATCTGCGAGGTGGCATGCACGCCGGCATCGGTGCGGCCCGCGGCTACGATCGACGCTGCGTGCCCGGCGACCGCACCGACCGCGCGCTCGAGCGCATCCTGCACGCCGCAAGCCTCGGGTTGCGACTGGAAGCCGCAAAAGGCGGACCCTTCGTACTCCACGCAGAGCGCGATGCGCAAAAGAAAAACGGCGGGCCGCTGCGCGACCCGCCGCTCCATCAGAGGTTTTACCCGAGCTTCGACAGCAGCGACTGCGCCTCCGACTTCTGCTGGTCGTCGCCTTCGTGCAGCACTTCCTGCAGGATCTCGCGCGCGCCCTCGAGATCGCCCATCTCCTGGTACGCCTTGGCGAGATCGAGCTTGGTCGCGGCGTCGTGCCATTGACCGTCGAGGACGGACGGCGTCGGGTCCTCGAACGTCGAGCGCTCCGGATCGAACGACAGATCGAGCTTGTCGAGCTCCAGCGCCGCGGCGGGCCGGGCGAGTTGCGCGGGTGCCGCACCGACGGCTTCGGTCGCGAGCGCGGGCTCGCGCGCCGGCGCCTGCGGCTTGATCGGCGCGGGCTTCTCGGCGTCGTCGAGGTGGAAATCGAGGTCGTACTTCGGCGCTTCCTTGGCGGCTTCGGCCTTCTCGGCATGCACGGCGTCGAACGTCGCCTTGCTCGCGGCGAGCGCACCGGCGAGCGCGGCGGTCGCGGCACCGGCCGCCTCCGCGGCGGAGCGCGAGCGCTCGGCGCTTGCGACCGGAACCGTTTGCGTGCTGCGCTGGAGCGCGTCCTCGGCGCCCGCCAGGATGTCGGCGGCGCTCTTGCTGCTCTTGCCGCCCGAGGTCGGCGAGATCGAGATCTCCTCGTCGATCATGTTGTCCAGCGGGCGATCCGCGTGCGCGATCGGCTCGGGCGCACGCTCGGCCATGACCGGCGCAGGCGCCGGCTCGACGACGCGCGGCTCGTGCGGCACCGGCGGTGCGCCGCCCTCGCCGAACATCGGATTGTTCGGATCGAGCTGGCGGCCGAGCGCCACCGCCTTTTGCCAGACCTCGCCCTGTCCCTGGCTCACGGCATAGAGCTCGGACGCGACGGTTTCGAAGGCCGACGGCTTGTTGTGCTGCGCGTGGATCTCGAGCAGCTTGAGATAGATCTCCTGGCGCTGCGGATCCTTCTTGAGCGCGTCCTTGAGGATCTCCTCGGCCTGCGCATCGCGACCGTACGCGAGGTAGACCTCCGCCTCGGCGATCGGGTCGACTTCGTCGGTGTCGATGTTGCCGAGGCCTTCGCGGCTGAAGTCGCTCGCGAGCGAGTTGTCGCCCGTGTTGACCACGCCGCCGCCGGTCGAGCCGAAGACGGTATTGGTCTTGATGTCGGTGCCCGAGATGATGCTGTCCTCGAACTTGGTCGTCTTGCGACGGCGGGCCGCGAAGAGCGCCGCAATGCCGGCGATGATGGCCAGCGCGCCGCCACCGAGCGCCCAGCCGGGCATGTTGCCGAGCAGATCGTCGAAGAAGCCCGGAGGCTCCTTGCCCTTGACCGCCTTCGGCGCCTTGGGCGGCGTGCCCTTGTCCGTGGCGACGGTCTTGGTCGTGTCGGATGCGGGGGCCTTCGTTTCGGCGGCCGGTGCCGCGGCGGGCGGCGTCGCTCCGGGTGCGGGCGTCGCGGCTGCGACGACCGGCGGCATGGCGGGCTCGGGGGCTTTCTCGGGCGCCTTCGCTTCGGCTGCAGGCGCCTTCGGCGCCTCGGCCGCGGCCTTCACGGGCTCGGGCGCCTTGACGGGCTCGGCGGCCTTGGTCGGTTGGGGCGCGGGTTGCGGCGCTACCGCGACCGGCGGCGTGCTGATCGGCGCGGTGGACGTCCCAGCCTGCGACGGCGGCGCCGACTTGGCCGGCTCTGCCGCCTTGCCCTTTTCGGCTTGCGACTGCAGCTGGGCCATCGTGCCGCTGCGGAGCTGCAGCGTGCGCTGCATCTCCTGCACCATCTTCTCGAGCTCGGCGATGCGCGCTTGCGCTTCGCGCAGCTCGTTGCTGCGCGCGACGGAATCCTCGCTGGCCGCACCCTTGCTGCCGATGCGTCCTTCGCGCGACACGCGAACCTGGTCGCTTCCCGCGGGCGCTGCCGGCGTCGCTTCGGTGACGGCGGTGCCGATGCGGCCGCCGGCTTCGCGGCTGCCGGCGCCCTCGGATACGGGGGCGTTCGCCGCGAGGCGATCGCGATACGTGCGCCAGTCGGACGCCTGCACGCGGACCAGCTTCGTGGCTTCGCCGGGCTGGGTTGCCGATGCGTCGCTCACGGACGGCACCGTCAGGATGGTGCCCGTGCGCAGCCGGTTCATGTTGCGCCCGTCGAAGGCGTTCTCGTTGGCGCGGAACATCGCCACGAGCATCTGATCGAGCGTGATCTCCGCGGGCTTCACTTGCGTTGCGATCTTCGACAGCGTGTCGCCGCGCTTCACGGTGTACGTGCCTTCGCCGCCTGCGTTCGCAGCGGCCGTGTCCGCGGCAGCCGCCGCGGCGGGGGCAGCGGCAACGGGTGCCGCAGGCGCGGCCGCGCGCGTGGTGGCGCCCGTGCGGGCCGGCGTGATCGGATCGGTGGCGGCAATCGCCGTGTTGGCCGTTCCCGGGGGATCGAGCAGGAAGGTGTATTCGCGAACCACGCGTCCGGCGGACCAGTTGAGCTCGACCAGCAGGTCGAGGAACGGCTCCTGGACGGACACGGGCGAGGTCACGCGCAGGTACGGCGTGCCGTTCTGCGTTTCCAGCGCGATGCGGGTACGCGACAGGGCGCCCTGGTAGGTCAGGTTGTTCTGCCGATACAGGCCGGGGTCGGCGACGCGCGCGGACAGCGAATCGAGCTCGTCCTTCGTGGCGGACGTGAGCTCGATGCGGGCCGAGAGCGGCTGTCCCAGCGCGGAATCGACCGTCAGCTTGCCGAGACCGAGGGAAAACGCCGATCCCGGCAGCGCGAGCGCGCCAGCCACCAGGCCAGAGGTCAGAAGGGGTTTTGCGCGCATGCCGAATTCCTTCAAATAGCAGCTCAAGCTAACTTAACATCATGGATTTAGCGGTGCAAGCTAAACCCCGGTGTGAGCTTGGCTGCCTGTGAGCCACAATGTGCCGCACCACGGCATGTCCTAAATGACGCCCGGCGCGACCGCAAATCCTGGGCCGCACCTGCCGGCATGCCACAACATCTTGTGGCAGACACGCGCTAACGCAGTGTTGCATCGATGCGCGCGACCCGCAAGCAAGCGACCCCCCGTTGCCGGACCGCGTCAAAACGCCGCCAAAAACACATGACGCGGTACGACTGGGCTGCGTTTGAGCAAGGCTCGTGCCTGCTGTCCGCAGACGATGCGCACCCTCCTGCCCTGCGCCATCAGCGCGCGAGCAGGATCCTCAGCATGCGTCGCAACGGCTCCGCCGCGCCCCACAGGAGCTGATCGCCGCACGTGAAGGCGCCGAGGTAGTCGGGCCCCATCGCGAGCTTGCGCAGGCGACCGATCGGAACCTCGAGCTTGCCCGTCACGGCGGCCGGCGTCAGCGCCCGCATGCTCGCCTCGCGCGTGTTGGGAACGACCCGCACCCATTCGTTGGCCGACGCGATCAGGTGCTCGATCTCCTGCAACGGCAGGGTGCGGCGCAGCTTGATCGTCAGCGCCTGCGAATGGCAGCGCATGGCGCCGACCCGCACGCAGATGGATTCGACCGGGATCGCCGGGGCGCCGCCGTCGCCGCGCCCGAGGATCTTGTTGGTCTCGGCGCCGCCCTTCCACTCCTCGCGGCTCATCCCATTGCCGAGGTCCTTGTCGATCCAGGGGATCAGGCTGCCGGCGAGCGGCACGCCGAAATGCGCCGTCGGGAAGCGCTCGTCGCGCAGGATGCCGGCCACCTCGCGGTCGATGTCGAGGATCGACGACGCGGGGTCGTCGAGCAGCGCCTTCGCGGCGAGGTGGGCCTTCCCCATCTGCTGGAGGAGCTCGCGCATGTTTTGGGCGCCCGCACCCGAGGCCGCCTGGTAGGTCATGCAGGTCATCCACTCGACCAGGTCGTTGGCGAGCAGTCCGGCGACCGCCATCATCATCAGGCTGACCGTGCAGTTGCCGCCGATGTAGTCGCGCACGCCGCGAGCGAGCGCCGCGTCGATCACGGCGCGGTTGACCGGATCGAGGATGATGACCGCGTCGTCGCTCATGCGAAGCGCCGACGCGGCGTCGATCCAGTAGCCGCGAAAGCCCGCTTCGCGCAGCTTCGGGTGCATCGCGGTGGTCCAGTCGCCGCCCTGGCACGTGACGACGGCGTCGAGCCCCTCGAACGCCTTGGGATCGTTCGCGGCGCGTAGCGGCTTCGATGCGCCGCCGATGGCAGGCCCCTGTCCGCCCGCAGCTGACGTCGAGAAGAAAACGGGATCGATGCGCTCGAAGTCGCGTTCCTCGAGCATGCGCTGCATCAGCACGGAGCCGACCATGCCGCGCCAGCCGACGAAACCCACTCGCATGTCAGTCATGAAGCCCGCCAACCAGCCCCGCATTCATCATCGCGTCCCCTCCGCTCGCGGGGACGAAGCGGTGGCGGCGCGACCGTCAGGTCGTCTTGGTCGTCCTCGTCGTTTTGACGAGCGCGCCCGTGCCGCGACGGCGCGTCACGGCAATTGCAGGGCGAGAAGCAAGGGTGCGCATCGCTGCGATCCTATCACGCGGCGATCGCACGAGCGACGGCGTCGCCCATGGCGTTCGTTCCGATCGCATGCTCGCCCGGTGCGGCGATGTCGCCGGTGCGCAGCCCCTCGCGCAGCACCGCTTGCACGGCGCGCTCGATGCGATCCGCCAGGTCGGCACGCGAGAACGTGTAGCGGAACATCATGGCGAGCGACAGGATCGTCGCGAGCGGATTCGCCTTGTCCGCGCCCGCGATGTCCGGGGCGGAGCCGTGGATGGGCTCGTACAGGCCCTTGCCGTTCTCGTCGAGCGAGGCGGACGGCAACATGCCGATCGAGCCCGCCAGCATGGACGCTTCGTCGGACAGGATGTCGCCGAAGAGATTGCCCGTGACGATGACGTCGAAGCTGCGCGGATTGCGCACGAGCTGCATGGCCGCGTTGTCGACGTACATGTGGCTCAGCGCGACTTCCGGATACTCGGGTGCCATGGCGGTGACGACCTCGCGCCAGAGAATCGACGTGTCGAGCACGTTGGCCTTGTCCACCGACACGAGGCGACGCGAGCGGCGGCGCGCGGCCTCGAAGCCGACGCGCGCGATGCGCCGGATCTCGCTCACGGCGTAGTGCATGGTGTCGAAGCCCTCGGTCTCGCCCGCGGCGTTGGTGCGGCGGCCGCGCGGCTGGCCGAAGTAGATGTCGCCGGTGAGCTCGCGCACGAT
>DATJIS010000099.1:0-34852 GCA_035493035.1 Casimicrobiaceae bacterium
TCGCGCGTCGTCGAACAAGCGAGCCTGTCCGGCGACGACACGCGCGGCCACGTCGTCGCGCCACGTGCGTTCGCGCGCCACGCGCACCGCAATGCGAACATAGTCGTCTTCGTCCTTCGCCACAGTATCGCCGACGCCCGCGAGAGCCAGCATCGCCGCGCTCTGGCGGCCGCGCATCATCGCGCCGGGCAGCGTGACGATCGGCAGCCCGCACGCGATGGCGTCCAGGCTGGTGTTTCCCCCGGACCAGCGCAATGTATCGAGCATGGCATCGCAGAGCGTGTTGAGTCGCAGGTAATCGGCGTGGCTGCACTGCGGCAGCACATGAACGCGTCCGGCACGCGACACGCCGTGCGCGGCAAGCGCGCAATCGAGGCGGGCAAGGTACGCCGCCGTCAGCGCGCGGTGACGGCCTTCGAACAGCACGAGGCCGGCGCGCGGCGCCGCCGCGAGAACGCGCGCGAACAGCGCATCGTTGCTCGGGTGGATCTTGAACAGCGATTGCGGGCACAGCAGAAGCGGCCCATCGGCAGGAAGGCCGAAATCCTCGCGCGAGGCGCCCGTCGACGCTTCCGGCTTTGCATAGCGCGTGCCCAGCCCCGGCAGCAGCGCCAGCGGCTCACGGTAATGTGCCTGCGCCGCCGCAGGTTCCATGGCCGCCACGCTGATGAACGCGTCGATCGTCGCAAGCCCGGTTGTGACGGGATGTCCCCACCCGGCGCATTGCACCGGCGCCAGGCGAAGCGCTCCGAGGACGAACGTCGTCGCATCCATGCCGAGCTCCGGATATGCGAGCACGTCCAGCGCATCACCGCGGATGCGCGCGGCGATGTCGAGCGTGCGCCAGCGCGGAAACGCGGTGAACGCGTCGGCGCCTGCGGCCAGGCGCTCGGTGAGCGTATCGGACGCCGACGACAGGTGATACACGCGCACGTCGAAGCGATCGCGAGGCAGGTCGGTGATCCACCGCTCGAAATAGCGGCCGACCGTGCCATCGCGCAGGAACGCCGAAGCGAATCCGACGCGCACGCGGTGCGCGATCGTCCGTCGGGCGATGGGCTCCCGGTATCGCTTCACGCGGTCGTCCAGGACCGTCGCGATCAAGTCGCCGTACCGTGTCTGCAGCAGGCGATCATCCTCGCCCTGATAGGCGAGCAGGAAATTGGTCCAGCGCAGCTCATCGAGAATGCGTGCCTCGCCGAGGCTTGCGGCGTGTCGCGGCAGCTCCTCGTGCAGCGCGTCGAGCCCTTGCGCATAACGTTCGCGCGCGGATAGGACGGCGTCGGCGTCGGCAGGCACCATGGCAAGCGTGAGGCGCCGTCCGAGCACGGCACGCAGCACGCCGGGATCGCGGGCGAGCGCCGCATCGTAGGCCTGCCGTGCCTGCGCAAGATCGTCGCGCTCCGCGAGCGTGCCACCCAGTTGGACGAAGAGGTTGGCGTCGCGCGGATCGGCCTGCACCGCCACGCTGTAGAGCTGCACCGCGCTGTCGAGGGCGCCCCGCGCGCGGCGCAACGCGGCCAGCGCTACCAGCGCGACCTTGTTGCGCCCATCGAGCTCCAGCGCGCGCGTGAGCGCGGCTTCGGCACCGGCGTCATCGCCGAGCTCGCGGCGGGTTGCGCCCAGATTCGCCCACGCGAGCGCGTAGCGCGGGTCGACGGCCGTCGCGCGCGCAAACGCTGCTTCCGCGGCGGCAGTGTTGCGCAGCGCCCGCTCTGCGTTGCCGACGTTGTTCCAGGCGCGCGCGTACGCAGGGTCGATGGTCACCGCGCGCCGGAAGCTGCTGATCGCGCGGGACGGCTCGCCTGCGTCGGCGTACAGAATCCCGAGGTCGTTGTGGACGCTCGCGTCCGTCGGCGCGAGCGCCGCGGCGCCTTCGAGGTCGACGATCGCGCCGCGCAAGTCGCGCAACGCTTCACGGATGCGCGACCGCAGCTTCAGCGCTTCGATGCGATCGTCGGTGCCGACGTCACCGCGGGCAAGCAACGCATCGACGATCGCGCGTGCGCCCTGCGCGTCGCCCGCCCGCAGACGCGCCTGCGCCTCTGCGAGCGTGCCGCTCATCCCGCGTCCGCGCCATCCAGAGCGTCCGGTGCAGCACGGGAGAGCGCTTCGAGGTAGGCCGCCTCGAGATGCCGCGCGTGCGCCTGCATGTCGGTGAGCGGCGATCCCGCGAGTGCAGCCGCAATGCGTGCCTTGACGTCGGTGCGGAATCTCATGTCCTCGGCGAGCCGCACTGCGATCTCCACGTACTCGCGCCCGCTATCCGCGACCGTGTCCGTCACACCGAGGTTCGCGAGGATCGAATACGACGTGCGCTCGCCATGACGCATGCCGCGCAAGGTCACGACGGGCACGTGCATGTCGAGCGCCTCCAGCGTGCCGTTCACCCCGCCGTACGGCATCGGGTCGAGCACGAGATCGACGAGCGCGTAGCGCGCCTGGTTGTAAGACTCGTCCGCCCCCGTCGGCACGAACACCACGCGCTCCGGCCCGATGTCGGCGGCGGCCATCAGTCGCCGGAACACGTTGCGCAGCGCGTCGTCGAGTGGCGAGAACGCCAGCCGCGCGTTGGGCACGCGCTCGAGCACGCTGCGCCACAGCGCGAGACAGCGGCGCGACAGCTTCAGCGGATTGACGAAGGCGCCGATGACCACCGCATCCTCGGCGATGCCGAGGGCGGCGCGACGATAGCCGTGCTCGCGTGCCGGCTCGATGTGGCGGTACGGATACACGCAGCCTTCCATCGGCAGGAGCGTCTCGATCTGCCACGCCTGGTTCTCGGGAACGTCCGCGAAGCGATCGGTGAGCTTGAAGTCGACCGCGCGCATTCCGAGCGTGCCCGCGCTGGCGATGTGCGTGATCTGCACGCGCGCCGGCTTGCGCGCGAGTATCGCGGGCCTCGCGCCCTTGGTATGCGTGTTCAGGTCGACGAGGATGTCGAGGTCGTCGGCGGCGATGGCGGCCGCCGCGGCCCGATCGTCGAGATCGGCGATCGACACGAAGCGCTCGGCGATGCCGGCGAAGCGCTCGGTCCATTCGTCGCGCACCGGCGACATCGAGTAGAAGTGCAGCGCGAAAAGGTCACGGTCGTGATGACGGAGCGCGTGCCACACCATCTTTCCCATGACGTGATTGCGCAGATCGGCCGACAGATAGCCGACGCGCACCTTTCCGGGACGCCGCACGCCGGCACGCGGGAAAGGCTCGCCGTAGAGGTGCGTGGCGACCCGATCGTACGTTTGCGAAAGGCGATGCAGCATCTCCGGCTCGACGTCGAAATACAGCAGGAGATAGAGGAGCTGCTCGAGCGCATCGGCAAGCTCGGCGTCGTCCGCCGCGACGTAGCGCTCGCGCCGCAAACCATCGAGGTAGCGCTCGAGGCCGGCGAAGTCGCCGAGGTAATGGCAGGCCTCGAGCGCGTGCAGCGCGAGCGGAAGCGCGCTGGGGCAGTTCGCCTCGAACTGCTTGAAATGCGTGAGCCACGCGTCGATCCGACCGGCGGCGAGAAGAACCTCACCCAGATTCTTGTGGGCGGCTACGTGGTCGGGCTTGCGCGTGAGCACCGCGCTGTATGCCGCGACGGCGCCGTCCACGTTGCCGAGCGCCGTGAAGATGACGCCGAGGTTGAAGTCGGCCGCGACGAGGTCGGGTCGGCAGACGACGGCGCGCTGGTAGGCACGCGCGGCGTCGTCCAGGCGCCGCTGCATCTGCAGCGCGACGCCGTGGTTGTAATGCGTCTCGCCGTCCGCCGGCTCCTGCCGCAGCGCGGCCTCGAAGAACGACGCGGCGCGGCCGCCGTCGTGCACCGCGAGCCACGCGAGGCCGCAGGCGCGCAGCAGCGGCACGGTGGACGCCGGCGTCACGTCCGCCGAGAGCGCGGCGACCGCGGCGGCGTCGTGCGCGGCAGCCGCCGCCGACAATGCCGCCGCGCGCGCATCGTCGTAGCGCGGCGCGATCGCGAGCGCCGCGGCGAACCGCGCCCGTGCCCCTTCGAGATCGCCGCGGTCGCGTGCGAGCGAGCCTTCGAGATACAGCGCCGGGGCATGGCCGGGCTGCCACGCGAGGATCGCCGCGTAGCCGCGCGCCGCTTCATCCCGATCGCCGCTGCCGTGCGCCGCGACCGCAGCCTTCCACGCCTGGTCCAGCGTCGCCGCATCGGGCGACGCGGTTTGCGGCGCGAAGCCCGGCGTGAGCCATGCGTGCGGAGGCCGGGTCGCATCGATCGTCTCGTCGACGAGGGGGCCTACGTTCGGATGCTTGGCCGTCGAAACGATGCGCCTTGCCGGCCGTTGCGCGAGCAAGGGACCGACTGCGGCGGACAATCCCGACACGTCGATCAGCACATCGGCGTCGAGCGCGGCAATGCGCTGCGCATCGTCGACACCGGGCCGGACGGCGAGCGTCATGGTTGCGGCGCCGTGCCCCTCGGCCGTATGACCGCCCACGACGGCAAGCGTGATCGTGCGACCCCCATCGTCGATCGTCGTCGCGACCGCGTGCACGCTGGCCGCATCGCCGACGACGACCAGGCGCATTCGCTCGCCTGCGGTGCGTCGGGGCCACAGGAGCGGAATGCGCGCTCCGAAGGCCGTCATGCACAGGCTCGCGTATGCGCGTGCGAGCGCCGGCGCTGACGGGACGTTGGCAAGCGCCGCGGCATACGCAACGCGACGCAGCGCGTCGTGGTCCTCGGCAGGCAGGTCGCGGTCCAGCATGCGCGCGAACCACGTGTCGTCCGCCGTGCCGCGTGCCGCGATCCGCTCGCACACGAGCGCGTGGAGCCGCGGATGCAAGCGGTCCGCGACAGCGGACTCCTGCGCCGCTGCCGCGATCCGATCGACGAGGCCATCGTCGGCGCCGGCCCGCTCCAGGGCGAGCGCAAGCGCGCCGCTGAATGCCGGGTGACCGAGCCAATCCGCGGTCCGCGCCAGCGCGCGCGAAACCGCATCGACGCGCGCCTCTCGCGGCGTGCCTTCGTCGGCATACCCCGCGATCGCCTTCACCGCATGCGCGCGCGAATCGCGCGGCTTGATGGCGAGCACATGCTCGGCAGCATCGCGCGCGCCCTCTGTGTCCCCCATGCCGAGCGATGCTTCGGCGAGCGCATGCCAGGCCGCGAGAAAGCGCGGGCGCGCATTGGCGGCGTCGCGCCACGCCCGCACGCCTTCGTCCAGGCGGCCGAGCTTCCACAGTGCCTCGCCGAGGTGAAAGCGCGCCTCCACGCCGCGCGGCCACTCGCGCGTGGCGCGGCGGAAGCATTGCAACGCGTCGAGCGGACGATCGGCCAGCTGGTGGTTGCGTCCGCGCGCCATCCACTGCGCGTACTTGGTCTCACTCATGCTGCAAGCGGGCCTTCAGCGCCTCGACCAGCGGCCGCGGCGCCATGCGATACAACGCGCGGCCGAACGGCGTGTGGCGAATCGCAAGCGCCTGCCGCGCGAGGCGCGCCGTCCACGCCGCCTCCCGCGCATCGGCGGGCACGGGCAAGGGCGCGCGCGGCGGCGCGAACCACGGCGCATAGCGCAACGCGTCGCGCATGCGGGCAGGCGCGAACGGCGTGCCCCTCGCGCCCGCGTCCGATGTGACGAGCACCGCCCCATACAGCGCGATGGTCGCGTCGGCCATTTGCGCGAGCGTGCTGTGCGCGACGCCGCGCGCGGCGCGACCCGCGGGGCGCAGCACGCTGTCGCGGCGCTCGTTGACGAGGGTCAGGATGCGATCGAGCATCGCCGCCTCGTCGCGCCATTCGGCCTCGGTCATGACGAATCCGGCACCCGTGCCTTGCACGCGCTCGGCGAGCGCGCCGATCGGCGGCACGAGCACGGGTCGTCCCGCCGCCCACGCTTCCGACAACGTGTAGCTGAATGTCTCGGGGCCCGCCGAGGGATAGAGCACGAGGTCGACGCGATAGTGCGCGAGCAGATCGGTGAGATCGCCCGGCGCATAGCGTCCGTGAACGGTGAAGCGAGCGTCCTCGCTCTGCCAGGGCGTGTGCTGGACGTCGAGATAGCCGATCAGCACGAAGCGCACGGGCGATGCGCGCTGGCGCGCGAGATCCACGAGTCGCTCCAGTCGCCGCGCGCCCTTGTCGGGACCGATGGCACCGAGCACCGCGACCGTGGGCACGTCGTCGTCGGGCAGCACGATCGCCATGCGCGGCCCGGTCGACCGCGCTTCGGCCAGCCCGTGACCGTGCGGGATGATGGTCGGCGTACGGCCGGGAAAGTAATGATTGAACGTCGCCGCGGCCCAGCGCGACGGCGCGATGACGAACGACGCGCGCGCGATCAGCGCCCCGTGGCGTGAACGCCATTCGAGGATGTCGATGCCCGAGAACTCCGGCTGCGACGCGAGGCACGGACCGCACCGCGCGGGGTCCGTCTGCGCGCCGCAGTAGAGCTCGCCGCGCTCCAGGAACGTGATGGTGGGGCACGCGAAGTTCACGTCGTGCACCGTGTAGCCATAGGGAATGCCGGCATGCGGCATGCCCTCGAGCAACCCGTCGCGGCAGGCCGATATGTTGTGCAGGTGAACGAGCGATATTCCCAGCGTGGCGCAGAGTGACGCGATGAAGTCGCGCCACGGCTCGTCCGCGCCGCGCGTCAGCTCGTACGTCACCATGCGGCCGTCGGCGCGATGCTCCTCCACCTGCCAGGCGTCGCCGACCGCGATGGCGAGGTAATGCCGCCACCGGCGGCGCGACGCATCGATCAGCGCGCGCACGTGCGTCTCGGTGCCGCCGCCGTGATCGTGGATGACGTGCAGCACGCCGCGCATCCCGGACGAGCGGCTGGCGAGGACGGTGGACGCGGCGTCGCGCAGAGGGCGCAGCGGATCGGCGTCGATGTAACTGCGCACCAGGTCGAGATAATCGGGATGCCGCTCGAGCAGCACCTTCATGTTCCGGGCACCGAGCTCGGTCTTGCGTCCTTCGAAGGAGCGGCCGCCGGTGTGACGCACGTACACGTCGTCGGCGAGCACGTTGCGGTAGCCCGCGCTCACCGCGCGAAGGCAGAAGTCGTTCTCCTCGCCATACCCGGCGCCGAACGCCGTGTCGAACACGCCGATGGCGTCGATGAGCGCGCGCCGCACGTACAGGCAGAAGCCGACCCCGGTCGGGAGATCGGGCCACGTCGGAACGGCGGCCGCCGCGAGCGCCTCGCTGATCGCGGCGGCCCCCTCGTCGTCCGGCACGGGGTTGTTCTCGCAGAAGCGCGGGAACGATGCGATTTCGGCGTTGTTCGAGAACGGCGTGATCGTGCCGATCGACGGATGACTCGCCGCGCAGCGCGCGAGGCGATCGAGCCACCGCGCGGACACGATGGCGTCGGAATTGAGCAGCACGACGTCGGCGCGCGACAAGGTCAAGCCGCGGTTCGCGGTGCCGGTGAAGCCCACGTTGCGCGGGTTGCGAAGCAGCGTCAACTGCGGCAGCGCGCGCCGCGCGAGCTCCTCGAAGTACATGCCGACGCGCGCATCGGTCGACGCGTCGTCGATCAGCACCAGGCGGTAGCTTCCCCCGGTATGCTCCAGCACGGCGTCGACACAGCGGCGAAGGTCGTCCACCGCGTTGTACACCGGCACGACGATGTCGACGGCGGGCGTCATGTCGTCAAGCGGCGCCACACGTGCCGAACGCGAAGCCATGGCAGTTGTACCCACCACCGCGCGCTCTGGCGATACGCGATGATGCGGTCCTGCGCCGCGAGCGCGCGCTCGAGACGCGCGCGCTCGGCCTCCAGTGCGTCGACAGCCTGGCGCGCCGATGCGAGCTCCACGCGCGCGTTCGACAGGTCCTGCGTGGCCGCCTCGCGCTCGGCGGCCAGCTGCTGGTCACGCTCGACGACGATGCGCTCGCGATAGGCGACGAGCTCCTCGAGATGCGCGATGTGCGCCGTCTGGCGCGCGAGCGCCTGGTCGCGCTCGCCGAGCAGGGCATCGAGTCGCATGACCTCGCGCGCCTGCGCGTCGATGCGCGACCATTCGCGCTCGTCGCTGTCACCGAACAGCGACAGCGTGGGCGCTTCCGCGGGCAGAGCCTGCGGCGTGCGGGCGGCGATCACCACGAAATACATCGCGGGGGGCGGTGACGCGTCGTGCACGGCATGCGCGTCGCCGCACAGCGCCTCGAATCCCGCCCCGTCGCCCTCGGCCCACAATGCGTCGCCGAGGTAGCGGCGCTGTCGATACCACTGCCGGGATGGGAAGGCATCGAGGAGTTGCGCGAGCTCGTCGCGATCGAGCTCGCGCAGGTGGAACGGATTGCGATGATTGCGCGCGTCCGAATACTCCGGCCGGTTGGGTGACGAAAGGATGAGCATGCCGTCGGCCGCCAGCACGCGCGCGAACTCCGCCAGCATGCGCGGCTGCTCCTGCGCTGGCAGGTGCTCGAGGGTCTCGAATGAGACGATCGCGTCGACGCTCGCGTCGGCGACAGGCAGCGCCGTGGCGGGGCCGACAGCGAACCGCAAGTTGTCGCGCGCGTATGTGTGCGACGCCCGTGCGATCGTGTCGCCGTCGATGTCCACCGCCGTGACGCTCGACGCGACCTCGGCCAGGAGGGCCGCGCCATAGCCTTCGCCGCACGCGACGTCGAGCACGCGCCGCCCGGTGACGAAGCGGCGCGCGAACGCGTAGCGATGGTTGTGCTCGAACGCGATCTCGCCGGCGAGACCCGGAAGGAAACGCTCGCCGGTGAATTCTGGATTCGCGGGCATTGCGGGATGGCCGCCGGCGACCGTTCAGGCGCCGCGGCGTGACGTCATTTTATCCGATGCCCGCCCGCTCGCCTGCCGCGGGCACGCCGGCGTCGGTCCAGCGATGCGGCAGGCGCACGAGGCCGAGCTCGCGCGTGACGCCGCTCACGGTGAGCGGGCGCTCGACGTTGTCGAACAGTCGAACGCCCTCGGGATCGAGTGCGTGTGCGCGCACGAAATACTTCCCCGGAAGCAGCGCGAGTGCGGGGAACTCGAGCGCGAAGGCGAAGCGGCCGCCGCCCACGCCGGCCAGCGTCACGCGATCCATGTCGGTCGCAACGCCGTAGACGGGCGTGCCGTCCGCGCGGACGAGCCCGATCAGGACCACGGGCATCCGTCCATCGGGCGAATACACTTGGCCGCGCACGACGAGCGCGTCGCCCTGCGCGACGATCTCGTGCGGCGTCAGGTCGAGCGACTGGATCGCATAGACACCCGCCGCGGCGGCCTGCTGCTGCGGGATGGGTGCGCGCCGGCCCTCGCTCTTCTCCTCGTGATAGGCGAGATACGCCTGGGTCACCTCGGCCGCGCCCCCGTAGCGCGCCACGCAGCCGTCCCTGATCCACATCGCGCGCGCGCAGAGCTTCTGCACGTGGTACATGCTGTGCGAGCAGAGGAGCAGCGTGCCGCCCGAGGCGAGGTAGCGCTCCATCCAGGCAATGCACTTCTTCTGGAACGACTCATCGCCCACCGCGAGAACTTCGTCGGTGATGAGAATGTCGGGCGCGAGCGCTGTCGCGATCGCGAACCCGAGCCGCACCACCATGCCGGACGAGTAGTGCTTGATCGGATCGCGCAGGTGGTCGCCCAGGTCGGCGAACTCGATGATCCCGTCGCGCTTCTGCGCGATCTCGGACGGAGTGAGTCCGAGCAGGGCCGCGGCGAGCTCGATGTTGGCTTCGCCGCTGTATTCGGGATGGAAGCCCGAGCCGAGCTCGAGCAGCGCGCCGACGCGTCCGTTGACCTCCACGGTGCCGCGCGTGGGCGGCATCACACCGGCGATGATCTTCAGCAGCGTGGACTTCCCGGCGCCGTTCTCGCCGACGATGCCGAGCGACTCACCGCGCGCGAGCGTGAACGATACGTCGTCGAGCGCGCGGAACACGTGCGCCGCGCCATGCCCTCGCAGCAGATCGTACACGAGGCGCAGGCGGCCGCCGCGCGATTCGACCTTCGCGTAATCCTTGCCGACCCCGTCGAGGCGCAGCAACGTGCCCGTCACAGGAAGTCCTCGAAATGCGGCGACAGGCGGCGGAACATCCAGCGTCCGCCGACGAACGCCACCAGCGCCCCCGCGAGAGCCACGGCGTCTGCCGGCTCGAGCGCAAGCCGGCCGTCCAGCAGCGCATCGCGCAGGCGCCCCACGAGCCAGCCGAACGGATTCGCCGCGACCCAGGGCCGCACACTCGCGGGCACGAGCGCGAGCGGATACAGAATGGGCGTGAGGTACATGAGAATCATCAGCGTGGGCATCAGCACGTGCTCCACGTCGCGCACGAAGACCTGCAGCGCGGACAGCGCGAGCGTCACGCCGATCACCGCGATTGCCATGATGATCCAGAGCGGCAGCGCGATGAGCAGGCCCTCGAGATGGATCGGCTCGCCGAAGCCCGCCAGCACGAGGAGCACGGCAATGTAGCCGGCGAGATGCACGGTGAGCGTCGCGGCCACCGACGCATACACCACGATCTCGTGCGGGAATGCGACCTTGCGTATGAGGCCGGCGTACCCGGCGAGGCTGGTGGCGCCGCGCTGGAGGCTTTCCTGCGCGGCAAGCCACGGCCACAACGCCACCGCGACGAAGGCAAGGAAGCTCTGGCCTCCGAAGCCGCCGGTGCGGAACACCGTCGTGAAGACGAAATGATAGACGGCCAGCAGCGCGAGGGGATGGAGCAGCGCCCAGGCGAAGCCGCTGACGCTGCCGAGGTATCGCGTCGATAGCTCGCGGCGATAGAAATTGCGGAACAGCGCGCGCTCGCGTGCGAGCCGCGCGCCTCGCGCCGCATCAACCGCCGCGACGTGCAGGACGGATCGCTCGGCGGGCAGGGCGGGCATCGTGCGTCGAAGGCGGAATCGTTATTTCGCTCGCTTTGCCGAGCGGCCCTCGGCCGGCGCGGCCTGGCCCTCGGACATCGCCTTCAGGTCTTCTGCGCTCGGCGGCCGAACGTACAGGCTCTCCACCAGCTCGTGATGAACCTGCGTCGACGGGTCGTCGCGCACCGAGGTGAGCGCCGCTTCGCGCTGCTCCTCGATGTACTTCTTGCGCAGCTCGCCCATGATCAGCCCGCGCACTTCCTCGAACGACCGCGTGCGGCCCGCGTGATAGTCCTCGCGCTTGATGAGATGCCAGCCGAAGCTCGACAGCACCGGCTCGCTCACCTCGCCGTCACGCTTGAGAGAGAAGGCGGCATTCGCGAACGCGGAATCCATGTTGTCGCTGCGGCTGAAGAACCCGGTGTGCCCCGCGTTGTTGCGCGCGCTGGGATCGTCGGAAACCTCCTTCGCGACGTCGTTGAAGTCGGCTCCCGCCATGATGCGCGCACGGGTGTCCTGCGCGAGCTTCAGCGCTTCCTCGCGCGTGTGCTTCTTGAGGTCGAACAGGATGTGCGACACCGACACCTGCTCGGGGATCTCGTACTTCTTGCGGTCGACGAGATACAGCTCGCGCGCGCGCGCCTCGAAGTGCGCGCGCTGCGATTCGAACGACTGCGCGGCGCGACGCTCGATGTCCTCCACCCGCAGCTGCGCGAGCACGCGCTGCGTCTCGAGACGCACGCGCACCGCGTTCTCCGGCTTCTGGTCGAGCGCTTCCTTCTCGGCCTGCGAGGCGAGCGTCTTCTGCACGAGAAGACGCGTCAGGAGGTCGCCGATGCGCTTCTGGTTGTTGGCGAAGCCGGGGCGGATCTCGGCGGGCAGCTTCAGGAGCTCCGCTTCGTAGTCGCTGCGGTAGACCTTGGCGGTCGCGTTCTCGACCAGCACGGGATCGTCGGGCCCCACCTGCGCCGAGGCGCCCAGCGCCGCGAACGCCAACACGAGCGGCCAGTGCCGCAGAATCGTTCTCGCCATCGATGCTCCTGAAAACAAAAAGCCCCGCCTTCGACGGGGCCCACTTCAATCCCGGCGGGGCCGTTGCCGGCCCCGCCGGAGTGAGATCGTCAACCCGGTGTGGAGACGTGCACGATCACGTTGCACGAGCCCTTGAGGCAGCTGGTGCCGCCATCGCCGTGGTTGTTGAACGGGCTCCAGTTGCGCACGTTGAAGTAATACGTCTGGCCGGGTTGCAGTTGCGGATACAACGCCGAGCCACCGGTAACAGTGAACGACACGGAGGCCGTGTTGCCGACGCCCCATGAAAGCGGGAATGCGCTCTGGCCGCTGACGTCCTTGCTGTACCGGTCGCCGCGACCGACCGCCACGCCGCGGAAGTCGCACGCCGACGTCGAAAGCGACGCCTGGCGATAGACCGGCGGATCGCCGAATTCCGAGACCGTGACCGCGCCGAGCGAGCCGAAGCTGTATGCCGCACCGGCCGGCACCGTGAAGCTGGCGACCAGGATGCCGTTGCCGCCGAACGAAGCGCCGTTCGAGCGCGTATCGGCCTGACCGCCCCATGGCACGTTCATGCGCACGACACCCGAGAGGCCGCTGCAGAGATCCGTGCCGCCGCCGCCGCCACCGCCACCGGTCGTGGTGCTGACGCTGACGGTCTGCTGCGCCGTGTTGCCCTGTCCCGATCCGTTGGAAGGCGTGACCGAGAACGTGGTGCTCGACGTGACGTTGACCGTTTGCTGTGCGGAGGTCGTGGACGCGGCGACGTTCCCGCCCGTCCAGCTGAAGTTCGTGGGTGCGCCGCCACCGCTGCAGCTGGCGGTCAGCGTGACGTTGCCGCCGCCGAGTGGCAACGTGCTGGTCGACGCGCTCAGCGAGCAGCCGCTCGGAGCGCCCGAGCCGGTGCTCACGGGCACGCAGTTCAGCGTGACATTGCCGTTGTTGCTCGTGACGGTGAAATCGGCGCAGTTGGGCGACGTGAAGGTCAACGTCGCAGCGCTGGACACGGACGGCAGGGCGAAGGCCAGTGCAAGACCAAACAGGGCGATCAGGTATCGCGGACGCATGAAGACTCCCTAAGACGAATTTCGGACCGGCTTTGTTTCGTTGTGGCGGTGAGGTCGCAACGCGCGACTCGACTTCCGCCGGATGCAGTGGGCGCGCAGCTCGGCCCCGACGAGGGGTCCGGCATGCGCACGCCAGAACATGTTCTTGGCTCGGATTGTGGCGTCGACGAAGCCGCGTTCACGCGGAAACGGCGCGCGTCGGCGCGAGAGGTGCAAAACCCGCTGCGACCGGCATGGAGCCGAATCGCCCGGACATCGCGTTGTTACTGGACTCGGGCACATCCGCGGGGATCATGTGCCGCCCCCAACCTTCACTTGCAGCAAACCTTATGACTATAGCATGCGCCGACGCTTTTCGTAAGCTCGATGCACGGGAAAATTCTTTCGTGGACCTGCAGCAGCGGAGAAAAAAACGGGGCGGGAATCGCTTCCCGCCCCGGGTTGACCACTTCGGCAACCGCCCGTTACTGGATCGAACGCGTGAACTTGTGGACGAAGTTGCCGCCGTAGTTCGACAGCACCGTCGTTCCGCCCGTACCCGCGAGCGTACCGTTGTTGAACGACTGCACGGCGAAGCCGATCGTCGGCAGGCCGTTGAAGCTCGTGACACCCGTCGACGACGTGACACCGGTGCTCGTGTTGAAGACCACCGAGCCGTTGCCCACCAGGATGTGCGAGAAGAAGTCGTTCTGCGGCGGGATCGTCGAGTCGCCGTTGAAGTTCAACGACACCCAGCCATTCTGGAAGCTGGTCGGGATGTTGGCGACGTTCTTCGAGCCGAGCACGTTCGAGTTGTTGAACGTGATCACGTTCGCTTCCCAGCAGATCGAGTCCGTGTTGGTCGGCGGCGGCGGCGAGAACGTCGTCTGCGACACGACGGTGCGCTCTTCGCGGTCGTACTGCGTGATCACCACGTCGTCGCACGCGCCGTCCGGCGTGAAGTTGCGCTGGAACAGGTACTGGACGATCGTGCCGCTGTAGTAGAACGCCTTCGTCGGCATCGTGATGACCCAGTCGGTACCCGACTTGGTCGCCGCGTCCAGAACGAATTCGTTGTACACGTTGTTGTGCATCAGCACGGCGGACACGGGATCCTGCGGTCCGAGACCCGTCCAGTCGGTGACGAACGTCTGCGAGCCCGTCGTGACGACCGACGTCGGCGGATTCACCTGCTGCAGGTTCGGCTGGATGGAGCCCGGGGCCGCCCACAGCGCGCGCTGCGAGAATGCATCGAGCGCGACCGCGTCTTCCGTGTAGTCCGTGCCTTGCAGCACGTTGATGAGCGTCATGCCACCGAACAGGCCGCCGTTGCCGGTGACCGTATCGGCCGAGGCGCCACCCAGCGGCGTGCAGGGCGGAACGCCGGACACGTGCGTGACCGCGGTTGCGGTCGTGCCCGTCACGTTGCCCATCTCGATGATTTCGACGTAGCCCTCACGCGTACGGTCGAGCGACGTGTCCGCGCCATCCGCGTTGCTGCCGGTGTACGCGAAGTTCACGAACGCCGACGGGTTGTTCGCGTCGGAGGAAACGGTCGGCGTCGTGCACGACTTGTCGGCCGTGAAGACACCCGCGCCGGTCGCGGTCGGAACGATCGCCGCGGTCCACACGTCCTTCGGCGAGAGGTACAGGTTGAAGTCGAGTACTTCGCGCGAATTCTTGCCTTCGAGGAAGCGGACCTTGACCGCCTTTGCCGATGCCGTCGAGTTGACGACCGACAGCAGCGAGTTGTAGGGATTGCCGGCCGTTTGATCGCGTACCGTGTAGTACGGGTACACGAGTGCCTGGCCCAGCCCGTCGGGGTTCAGGAACACCGCTTGCGCGGCGCCCGTCACGCCCAGGGCGCTGAGACCCGCAACCGCGGCGTACAGCGACTTCTTGTTGAACGTGTTCATTTGGGTGGTGACTCCTTTGAGTTGCCGTTAAGTGATCACTTGGAACCAACAGCGCGCAAATCTTATTACAGCCTGCTCATCAAGACAAACGTTTCGGGCCAAGCCCTTGCATCCCCCTGTTGACTTTTTGCAACGTCCGGTCTAGCCGCGGTACACGTACCAAGCCTGGCCCTTGTCGAACACCCAGGTCTCTTCGACGGGCGTCTGTATGCCCCTCATGAGCTTGTGATCGTACGTGACCAGGAGCTTGACCGTGCAGGCCTGCGCGTCGCAGTCGATCGAATCGATCCTCGCGTTGCGAAAGCCACTCTTCCTCGTTACTCCCTTGTACTGCTCGAACGTCAGCGTCGATCGCGACGCCGGGCTCAGATAGCTGTACGACTTTTCGAGATCGCCCTTGATGAGCGCGTCCCAGCGCGCCTGCACGCGGCTCTGAACGGCCGCGCGCCGCGCCTCCGGACTGCTCGCGGCGCCCGCGTCGCCGTCGCCAATCGGCGACACTGCACAGGACGCCAAGCTCAAAACAGCAATCCAAATCGCCGCCAACCGCCCCGTTTGTCGCCAAACGGCGACGCGCAAAGCGGAAAAATTCGGGTGTTTCGGGATTACGGTGGAAAACATCGTCTATTCACCTCTTGCGTCGTCTGGCTGGGGGCCAACAAAACAGTGTTCGAATCCGGCCTGGCAACGCTGCAATCCCGGGGAAAGCGTATCGGAAATGCGTCGCCAGCGTCAATCGCGCACGTCGCCACGTGCCGTGCGGCCAGCAGTTGTTGCTGGCGCGCAACAGCACGTTTTCCGGTGCGCGCGGGGCTTCAGCCGCCGCCGGGCTTGGGGGTTGCGGAAGGCGCCGGTGCCGGTGCGGGCGCGCTCGGCGCAGGCACGACGGCGGGCGCGGGCTGGGGCGTCGGCAGGGTTGCGCCGGGTGCCGGCGGCGGCGCCGGCGGGTTGGGCGCCGGCGCGGCCTCGGGCGGCGGATTCAGCGGCACCGTCTGCTTCTGTCCGGGCACCGGCGTCGCCGCCGACGCCGGCTCGCCCGCCGAAGGCGTCTGCGTAGGCTGTCCCGGCGGAGGCGCCGGCGGCTTCGGCACGGACGGCCGCGGCAGCTCCCAGTTGTAGGGGTTCATGAACCGGTCGACCTTGTCCACCACGCTCGGCGGCGACGCCGGCCACGTCGAGGTGCCGGGGAACACACGGTCGAGCGTTTCCATCTTGCGGCGCAGGTCGTTGAGGACCGCCTCGTAGTCGGTTTCGGTGTCGACCACGCGGGGCGTGATGAAGACCACCAGCTCGGTGCGATTGTTGAGCGTGGTCTGGTTGCCGAAGAGGCCGCCGAAGAACGGGATGCGGTCGAGCAGCGGCAGCCCGCTCGAGTTGTTGCCCTTCTGCTCCTGGATGAGGCCGCCCATCACCATCGTGCGGCCCGAGGGCACGGCGACGAGCGTCTGCACCGAGCGGGTGTCGATCGGCGGCGCCTCGCCAGCGGCCGCGTTGCCCGGGCTGCTCACCTCGACCTGCACGTCGAGCGTCACCAGGCCGCCCGCATTGATGTGCGGCGTGACCTGCAGCAGCACGCCGGTGTCGATGTACTGCGAGGTCGTGGTCACCGCGTTCGTCGTGTTGCCGACGATCGTCTGCTGGTTGATCGGGATGCGGTTGCCCGACTTGATGGTCGCCTTCTGGTTGTCCAGCGCCGCGATGTGCGGATTGGCGATGACCTTGGTGTTGCCGTACGTGTCGAGCAGGGTGAGAACCGCCTGCACGCCGCCCGGATAGTTCGCGTTGTTGATGATGTAGTTGAACGCGTTGCCCACCGCCTGCAGGCCCGCCACCGCCGCGCCGCTCGCCGAGGTCGGCAGTGGGACCGCCGGGTTGAGCGGCTTCTGCTGGATGAAGAGGCCGCCGCTGCCGCGTCCCGACGGCGCGCCGCCCTTGAAGAGCCAGTCGACGCCGAACTGCAGCTGGTCGGAGAGCTTCACCTCCGCGATGGTCAGCTCCATCATCACCTGCCGCGCCGGCACGTCGAGCTTGCGCAGCGCCTGCTCGATGATCGAGTACTCGGACGGCGTCGCGACGATCAGGATGGTGTTCTGGTCCTTGTCGGCGACCACCTGGATGTTGCGCACGACGCCGGCGCCCTCGCCGGTCAGCGCGCGCGCGGCGGCGCCCGCGGCGGCCCCGGCGGCGACGGCAGCGGCCGGCGAAGGCGTCGGGGGCGGCTGATTTGGCGCGATCGTCGGCTGAGCCTGGAACGACGGCGGCGACACGATCTGGCCCGCGGGCGTGCCCGGCGCGAGCGAAGGTGCGCCGGCGCCGCTCGCCTGCGTCACCTGTCCCGTGAATGCCTGCTGCAGGAGCGGGCCGACGCGCTCGGCGCGCTGGTTCTGCAGGTTGTAGACGTAGAAGCGCACGCCCTCGCCGCTGCCGCTGTCGAGGCGCTCGATCCACTTGCGCGCCTGCTCGATGTACTCGGCGTTCGGCGAGATGACGAGCACCGCGTTCATGCGCTCGATCGGGATGATGCGCAGGATCCCCGCCAGCGGCGAGAGGTTGCGATCGCCGATGATCTTGTCGAACTCCTGCATGACGCTCTTGACGTCGGCGTTCTGCAGCGTGAACACGCCCGCCGACATCCCGCTCATCCAGTCGATGTCGAACATCGCGACGGTGTCGAGCAGGTGCCGGAGCTCGATCTCGGTGCCGGCGAGGATGAGCAGGTTGCGCGTGTCGTCGATGCGCACCGCGGTCGCGTCGCGGGCGAACGGCTCGAGGATGCGCTGCATCTCGCGCGCGCTCACGTAGCGCAGCGGCACGATCTGCACCGAGAACCCCTGCGGCAGCGCGCGCTGCACGCCGCCGAGCTGCGGCGTCACGTTGCCGCGCACGGCGGCGGCCTGGGGCACGATCTTCCAGACGTTGGCCTCCTTCACCATCGTCGCGCCGTTCATGCGCAGCAGCATCTCGAGCGTCGCGGGAAGGAGGTCGCGCGGAATGCCCGAGCTGGTGCGTATCGTCACCTGCCCGCCGACCGCCGGGTCGATGGTGTAGCTCTCGTTGAGGATGTCGCCGAGGATGTTGCGCACGACCTCGCGCAGGTCGGCGCCTTCGAAGTTCAGCACGACCGCGCTGCCCGCCTGCGTCACCTGCGGCGTGGGCGGTACCACGCCGCCGGGCTGCTGGCCCTTCACCACGACGCCGGTGCCCTTGTAGATGCGCGCATGCTCGGGGAAGTTGGGGTCGCGCGCGCGGTTCACGGCATCGGCGAGCGACGGCGTCGTGCCGATCGGCGGCGTGCCGGTCGGCGCCGATGCCGTTTCGTCGGCCGGCTGCGAGGCGCAGGCGGCGAGCAGCAGGGGAACCGCGTAAACGAGGGTTCCGCGCATCATCGAAGTGGTCTTCATCGTTTTTGTCCTTCGCGGGCGCGCATGCGCCGCGCGTCGATCGGGTTGCGATCGCTGGAAGTGGAACATCCGCAGCGTGCTCAGTTGCGCTGCTGCATGCGTTGATACACGCCCGACCAGCCCGCGTCGCCGCCGCCCTGCGACTGCGTCTGGTTGTTGGCCGCGCCGCGGCGCGCCGCGCCCGGCGTGGGTGAGGCGGCGCCTGCGCCGCTCTGCTGGTTCTGCTGGCGCGCTGCCTGCGCCTCGGCGGCGCGCGCCGCGCGGCGACGCTGCGCGAGCACTTCGGCGACGTTCTGGGCGAGCGGCGGCTGCTGCTGCGCGTTCTGCGCGGCCATCGACTGCTGCCCGCCCTGCGGCGCGCCGCCCTGCTGCGACGCGACCGGCTGCACGGGCTGGATGGTCGTCTTCGGGCCCGCCGCGACCTTCAGCGTGATCTCCTCGGTCTCGCCGCCCTGCGCGAGGCGCACGCGGTCGGCCTTCACGTCCTCGACCAGCATGCCGTCGACCGTCTCGCCCTTGTGCACGCGCCGTACCTTGCCTCCGTTCACCTCGCGCAGGAATGCGGTGGCCGAGCCGTCGGTGACCGTCGTGCCTGCGAGCGTGAAGGTGCCGCGCGCCATCGACGCCTGCTGCGCGTTCGCCGGCGGCGCCGGTGGCGCGGGCCTTCGCGTCGGATTGAACAGCGTGCGGTCGACCATCTCGCGGCGCGCCTCGGGTCCGCCCTCGAGCTTGAACTCGGGCATCAACGCGACCGTCACGGGCTGCGCCTTCACCGGCGGATCGGCGCGCGGCTCCGGCTCGAGCGCGCGGCCCCAGTCGGTTTCCCAGCCCAGCAGCAGCACGACGGCCGCGAACGGCACGAGCCACACGAGCCAGTTGCCGATCCGCGTGTCGATTGCCTGCATCGCCATCTCCTTCAGGAACGAGCCGCCGGCGCGGCCGCAGGCTTGGCGGCAGGCTCGGGATAGGCCCATGCGCTCACATCGAGCTGCAGGTTGAGCTCGGGCTCCTGGCCCGGTGCGGGCTTGAACCCGCGGAACGCGTTGAGCGGCCGCACCGCGATGTTGTCGATCACGAGATACGGCTGCTGCGTCTCCAGCCCGGCGAGGATCTTCTGCAGCGCCGGCGTGGTCGCGAAGAACTGCACGTTGACGCCGATCTGCTTGAAGCGCCCGTCGTCGCGCGCCGCGGTGCTCTGGCTGGTCGTGATGCGGCCACCGTTGTTCTCGATGGCGGCCTTGACCATCTCCTGCAGCTCCGCGGCCGCGAGATTGGGCGCGGTGTTGCGCAGGTAGAACCGCCGCGCGTCCTTGGCCTTCACCGTATCGAGTGCGGCGCGCAGCTCGGGCGCCTGCGCGGCGACGCGGCGATAGCGCACGAGCTTGTCGGAGAGGTCGTCGATGGCGGCATCGTAATGGCGATGCAGCAGGATCACGGGAAATACCAGCACGGCGGCGGCCGCGAACAGCAGGATCAGCAGGATGCCGAGCGCCAGCGCGCGCTGGCGCGCCGGGGTCAGGCGGGTTGCGAATGCGGGCGTCATTGCTGTGCTCCCGCGGCGGACGCCGCCGCGCGCGGCTTGCGCGGACGCGTGGTCTGCGGCGCGCCCGGCGGCGCATTCGCGCCCGGCGCGGCATCCGTGGCGCGCGAGGCGCTGCGCGCGGGCGGCGGCGGCGCAGCGGCGGCCGGCGGTGGCGCGAGCGGCGGGTCTTCGCCCGGCGCTCCTTCCATGTCGGCGTCCGCCGCGTCGGTCGACATCGACGGGCCCGGCGCGGCGGCCGGTGGCGCGCTCGCAGCCGGCGCCGCGGCCGCACCGGTAGAGGACTTGGCGGCGGGCGGCACGGCGGGCGATGCGGACGAAGGCGGCACAGGGGGCGTCGTCGCGGGCGGCGCCGCTGGGGCCGGCGTGGGCGCAGCCGGCGGCGGCGTGCCGGGCACGGCAGGCTTCGCCGACGCGATAACGATGGGCGCGCCCTGCGGCGGCACGAGCGGCTTGAGCTGCGCACCGACGTCGAAGATCTCGCCGGGCCCGGGCTGGATCTTGGTGATGGGCGAGCGCGGTGCGGCCTGCGTGAAGAGCTTCGATTCCTCGAGCACGCTCACGAGGCGTCCCGCGTTGGCGGACTCGCCGCGCAGCGACAGCTCGCGCTGCGTGTCCTTCGTGCGCGAGGTCCTCACCTCGAGCTGCGTCAGCCACGTGTCGTCGGGCAGCAGGCGCGTGACGTCGTCGAGGATCTGGACCGTCGGCGCGAACGCGAACTTGCGCTCGAGCGCGAAGTTGTAGTCGCTCACCTGCCGCTCGAGCTCGGCGCGCAACGTCTCGCTCACCGCCGCCTGGCTGCGCGCGATCTCGGTGTCGTGAAGGAGCGCGATCGCGTACTCGCGCTTCTGCCACAGCGGCAGCACGGTCGCGCCGAGCGCGAACAGCGCGAGCAGGGCGATGGGCAGCCAGAACTGCCAGCGCCGCCACGGCGCGCGGCCGTTGCGAAACTCGGGCGACAGCAGGTTGAGCGACGACGTGGCGGCGAGGCGCGGCGGCTCCGCGCTGATCGCCTTCACCGTCGCGCCCCACGATTCGGCATGACGGAGCAGCGGATCCACCGCCAAGCGTCGCGCGGCGGCGAGATCGACGTGCAGCGTGCCCCGGGCAGGGTTGCGGTCGACGATGCGCGCATCGAAGTACAGCTCGTCGGCCTTGAACGGCGTGTGGCGGTCGAGGTCGTAGGCGACCACCTGTCGCAGGTTCTCCTCGACGGCGAGCGGCAGCGTGAGCTGCTTGCGCAGCACGGTACGCGGGGGAAGCGCGAGCGTGACCGGCGCGGAGCTGCCGTCAGCGTGCGCGCCGAGCGCCTGTCGTCCGGCGTTGACGACATCCGACGCGTCGCCGTCGAGCGGAATGGTCGCCTGCGCGTCCATGGTGATGGCGCCGTCGCGAACGACCGGGCGCCACAGCGTCGCGTGGCCGGCGTCGAACGCCAGCACCGGGCGCATGCGCCGGCGCTGCCACGCGGCGCGCGGGCCGGCGGGCACGAGCCCGGCCAGCTGGTCGATCCACCAGCCCCAGAAGCCGGCCACGCCGGCGCGCCGCGCGAGCTCGCGCAGCTGCGATGCGGTCGAGCCGAGAGTCAAGTCAGTTTCAACGGCCATACGAATTCATGGATGAGCCCGCGCGCGGTCCGGCGCCGGGCGAGGTGCGCGTCGCGGCCACGGGCGCTGCCAATGCAGTGGAGGAATCCTGCGCGGCCGCAGGCACCTGCGGCGGCGCGCGCGGCGCTTCGAGCCACGCCAGCGCGATGAGCGGCCGCCGGGGATCGGCCGAAGGCCGCAGCACCGCTTCGCGGACGAAGGTTACACCATCGGGCATCGTCGCCTCGGCATGAATGCGCCAGACCGGCACCGCCGCGCTCGCGAAGCCCTGCGCGGGCGGGAATGCCGGCACCGGCTGCTTCGCGGCGAGCGCGGCGGCGCGCTGCGAGATGAAGAGGTCGACGGCTTCGGCGGTTGCGTTGGGCAGCGCGAGCAGCACGTCACGCGACGCGGTCTGCGGATTGACGCCGGGCTGGCGCGAGTACACGGTGACGAGCGGCGCGAGCTTCGCATACAGCGCACTCGTCATGCCGAGCACGCGTCCGAGCTCGGCGACGGTCTCGAAGGGCCCGTTGGCGGGCCCGTACTTGAGGCCCGCCGCGCGGTAGTCCGCATCCTCCGCTCCGTTGGGTCGTTTCAGGTCGTCGTTGTCGCGCCAGTCGAGGATCGCATCGACGAGCTGCGCGGCGCGAGCGTCCTCAGCGCCTTGCGCGAGCAGCAGGCTCTTCAGGAGCGCGTCGGGCGCGTAGTTGAGGTCGACGCGCGCCGCCTCGTCCACCGCGCTCGCGAGCACCGTCGCGTCGCCGTCCTGCCACGTGTGCGCGGAGCCGTCGGCGTGCCACGTGTCGGGCAGCTGCGGCCGGCCGAGCTCGTAAGCCATGCGCTCGACGGCGCCGTCGGCGACGGCGCGCGCCTGCGCGAGCGATAGCGCGTTGCGGGTGGCGAGCGCTTCGCTGCGCATGCTGAACGCGAAGCCGATCGCCACGACGGTGAGGAGCACGGTGATCCACAGCGCGAGGATGAGCGCGATGCCGCGCTGCGCGAAAGGGCTTGCGCATCGATCCGTCCGTACGCGACTCATACGGCGACGCACAGCTGGCGGTTGGGATCGTACGAGCGGCAACCGGCCTCGGGCGCCTCGCGCGGCGCCACCACGAGCGTCGGCCACGGCGCGCCGTGCTTCGGCGTCACGTCGATGCGCACGAGCAGCGGCAGGCGCTGCGGATTGTCCCAGCGGTCGCGCCACGAGGGCGCCACGTCGTCCGTCGCGTTGGCGTCGCGGCCGAAGTAGGCGAAGCGGATCTCCGCGATGTCCACCGCCAGTATGGAGCGCTCCGGGTCGCTGAACTCGGGCACGCGCGCGCCGTTGATGTCGGGCGTGATGCGCTCCAGCACGAGCGGCGACCGCGCGTCGTCGCGCGCGACGCTGATGCGGTAGTACCAGATGCCGCCGGCGGCCACGCGCGGCGGCAGCGGCGCCGCGTAGCGCAGCTGCTCGCGGTCGCCCGCGAACAGCAGCGGGAACTCCTGCACCTTGTGCATCCGCAGGGGATGCTGCATCTCGAGCTGCGCGCGCAGGAACTCCTGCGCGAGGCGCATGCCGGCCGTGGCCTCGACTTTCGCCTCGCCGCGATCGACGCTCTTGCCCGCCATGCCGAGCGCGCCGTAGAGCACGCCGGACATGAGCGCGAGCAGCACCAGCGCGATGGTGAGCTCGAGGAGCGTGAATCCGCGGATCCTCGTCATTGGAGGCTCTTCGCGGCGAGCTTGAGCGTCGACAGCCCGAACGTGCGCGGCCGGCCGTTGTCGCCCGTGTAGCGCACCTCCACGCTCACGCGATAGAGCCGCGTGGGCATGGCTTCGGACGCGCGATCGAGGTCGGGATTCGGATTCGGCGCGACGTACGGCGCCACCACGGTCTGCCAGCTGATGCGGCCGTCGGGCTCGGTGCCCGCCCCGGAGCCTTCCTTCAGAGGCTGCGCGTTGGCCGCTTCGGCGAGCCGGCTCTGCGCCACGAGCAGCGCGCGGCTCCACTCCTCGGACGTCGACGCATTGCGGAGCGCGCCGCCGAACAGCGCGAACAACGCGGTCACGACGAGCGACAGGATCACGAAGGCGACGAGCACCTCGAGCAGCGAGAACCCTCGCTGCGATCCGATGCGTGCCGAGGCGTGCGCAGTCATGCTCAGTCGAGGATCGCGACGCGGCCGGTCAGCCAGTCGACGTCCACTTCGAACTTGCGCGTGCCCGACGCGACCGTGATGCGCCCGCCGTTGCTGCCGCCGTCGGGGAAGAAGCGAATGGAGCCGACGTTCGCGTCGACGAGGTCGTTCTGCGCGGTGAAGAGCTTGAGCTCGACGTTCTTCGGCAGCGGATGCTCGCGCGGATCCTGATCGACCTTGAAGCGCTTGCCCGCGACGTCGAGCACGAGGAACGTCTCGCGCCGCTGCGCCACGGCCTCGCTGCGCGCGGCGCGCAGGCCGGCGGCGAGCTCGCGCGCGGAGCCGCGCAGCTCGGTGGTCGACACGCCGTTGCCGCCGAACATCGGCAGCGTGATGCCGGTGATCAGCGCCATCAGCGCGAGCACGATCAGGAGCTCGAGCAGCGTGACGCCGCGCGCGCGCGACCGGGGTTGCATCGATGTCACCGCGTCCGCGACGTCACTCGCGGTTGGTGATGTCCTTGTTCACGCCGTCGCCGCCTTCCTTGCCGTCGGCGCCGAGCGAGACGATGTCGTACGGGCCGGAGGTGCCCGGCTGCGCGTAGCGGTACTCGTTGCCCCAGGGATCCTTCGGCACCGTGCCGCGCTTCCAGTAGGGGCCGTTCCAGTTGTTGACCCCGGGCGGCGCGGTGATCAGCGCCTGGAGCCCTTCCTGCGTGCTCGGATAGCGGCCGATCTCGAGCTTGAAGAGGTCGAGCGACTGCGAGATCTGCCCGATCTCGATCTTGGCGGCGTCGGCCTTCGCCTTCTCGCCGCGGCTCAGGAAGTTGCCGCCCACGATGCCCATGACGATGCCGATCAGCACGAGCACGACGAGGATCTCGATGAGCGTCATGCCGCGGTCGCGGCGAACGTGCGTCGGGCGGCGGCGACAACGCGCCCGCTGTTGCGCGCTATGCATAGCGTGCTCCTTCGTGATTGCAGTGTGCGCGGGCCTGTTGTCCGGCCTTGGGTGCGCGAGGGGTACCGTTAGACACGAGTCGGCGTGCGAGTTCGCTCAGCCGATGAGGTCGTTCATGCCCATCACGCCGAGGAGGATCGAGAACACGATCCCGCCGACGAGCACGGCGAGGCTGAGGATCAGCACGGGCTCGAGGATCGACAGGAAGCGCTTGATCGCCACCTGGACCTCGCGGTCGTACACGTCGGCCACGCGCGCGAGCATCTCCTCGAGGCGGCCGCTCTCCTCGCCGACGAGGATCATCTGCGTGGCAAGGCGCGGATAGACGCCCGTCTCGGACAGCGGACGCCCGAAGCCCTTGCCTTCGCGCAGCTTGGCGACCACGCCGTCGAGCGCTCCACCGAGCACGACGTTGGTCATGGTCTCCTTCACGATCGACAGCCCGGCGAGCAACGTGACGCCGTTGCCGAGCAGCGTCGACAGCGTGCGGGCGAACCGCGCGACCTCGAGCTTGGCGATGACGTCGCCGAGCAGCGGCGCCCGCAGCAGGCGCGCGTCGCGGATGCGCCGCACGCGCGGCGTGCGGCCACGACGCCTGAACCAGCCGACTGCGAGGAACACGCCGCCGACGATGGCCCACCAGTAGCGTCGTATGCCGTTGCCGACGAAGATCACCACGGCGGTGGGCAGCGGCAGCGCCTTGCCGGCCTGCGAGAACATCTGCTCGAACTGCGGCACGACGTACACGAGCAGCACCATCACCGAGGTGACCGCGACGCACACGAGGATCGTCGGATAGATCAGCGCCGAGCGCACGCTCTCGCGCAACTCCTTGTTGCGCTCCATCGTGTCGGCCATGCGCTGCAGCACCACGCCGAGCGCGCCGCCCGCCTCGCCGGCGCGAACGATGTTCACGTAGAAGCGCGAGAACACCTCGCGACGCGTGTCGAGCGCCTGCGACAGCGCCTTGCCGCCGCGCACGTCGTCGCGGATCCCCTGGAGCAGCGCGGCGACGGGCGGCGTGGGCGCGAGGTCGATGAGGATCTGGAGCGCGCGATCGAGCGGCAGGCCGGCGCGCAGGAGCGTCGCGAGCTCGCGCGTCATCGCGAGCAGGTTGTCGCGCGACACGCGCTTGGCTGCGAACCAGCGGCGACGCGCGCGCGGCGCGGCTGCCGCCGTGCCCGCGGCGGTGGCCGGCGCGACCTCCATAGGCATCATGCCCTGATCGCGCAGGCGGTCGACGATCTCCGACTCGTTGGCGGCGTCGAGCTCGCCCGCGGACACTTCGCCGGCAGGCGATACGGCGCGATAGGCGTACAGGGGCATCGAGACGATCAGCCTTCGCGCGTCACGCGCAGCACTTCCTCGAACGTCGTCACGCCGCGCAGCGCCTTGCGCACGCCGTCCTCGTACATGGTCAGCATGCCCTCGCGCACCGCCTCGCCCCGAAGGTCCGTGGCCGTCGCGTGCTTCATGACGAGGCTGCGCAGGCCGTCGCTCATCGGCAGCATTTCCATGACGCTGACGCGGCCCATGTAGCCGGTGTTGGCGCACTGGCTGCAGCCGCGCGGGTGCCACAGCGTGATGTCGCGCTCGCGCGAGAACTTGCGCAGCTGCATCTGCTCGACGAGCTCGGGCAGCGCGACGTACGGCTCGCGGCAGTGGTGGCACAGCGTGCGCACGAGGCGCTGCGCCAGGATGCCGATCACCGTCGAGGTGAGCAGGTAGTCCTCCACGCCCATGTCGAGCAGGCGATTCACCGTCGACGGCGCATCGTTGGTGTGCACCGTCGACAGCACGAGGTGCCCCGTGAGCGCGGACTGCACCGCGATCTGCGCGGTCTCGAGGTCGCGGATCTCGCCGATCATGATCACGTCCGGGTCCTGGCGCACGATGGAGCGCAGCGCGGTGGCGAACGTGAGGTCGATCTGCGGCTTGACCTGGATCTGGTTGATGCCCGGCATCTGGTACTCGACGGGGTCCTCGACGGTGAGGATCTTCACGTCGGGCTGGTTGAGGCGGTCGAGCGCCGTGTAGAGCGTCGTCGTCTTGCCCGAGCCCGTCGGCCCCGTGACGAGCAGGATGCCGTGCGGCTGCAGCAACACGTCGAGGAAGGCCTTCAGCGTGTCGTCCTCGAAGCCCAGGCGCTGGAAGTCGAGCGCGACGCCGCCCTTGTCGAGGATCCGCATCACGACCGATTCGCCGTGCATGGTCGGCACGGTCGATACGCGCAGGTCGATCTCCTTGCCCTGCACGCGCAAGCGGATGCGGCCGTCCTGCGGCAGGCGGCGCTCGGCGATGTCGAGGTTCGCCATGATCTTCACGCGCGAGATGACCGCGGCCGACAGGCGCTTCGGCGGCGACTCGACCTCGTGCAGCACGCCGTCGATGCGGTAGCGCACGATCAGCCGGTTCTCGAACGGCTCGATGTGGATGTCGGACGCGCGCGTCTCGAGCGCGTTGGTGATCAGGAGCGAGACGAGCCGGATCACCGGCGCCTCGGCGGCGAGGTCCTTCAGCTGCTGCACGTCGGCATCGAAAGCGACGTCGTCGCCGCGCGTCTCGACGTCGCCGATGATCTGGCTCTGCGCGGACTTCCCCGTGCCATAGAGCCGCTCGAGCGCGGCATCGAGCTCGGTCGGGATGGCGATCATCGGACGCACCGAGCGGCCGGTGACCATCTCGAAGGCGCCGATCGTGTACACGTCCGTCGGATCGGCCATGGCGAGCCACAGCTCGGACTCGTCCTCGCGCACGGGAAGCGCCCGCGCCTCGCGCAGGAAGCGCGCCGACACGCGCTCCTCGAGCATGGGGAACTCGGGATACCCCGCGGCATCGAGCAGCGGCAGGCCGAGCTGCGACGACAGCGCCTCGGCGACGTCGCGCTGGGCGACGAGGCCGAGCGTCACGAGCAGCGCGCCGATCTTCTCGCCGCTATCCTGCTGGAGCCGCAGCGCGCGCTCGAGGGCGGCGTTGTCGAGCTTGCCGCGCTCGACCAGCAGCTCACCCAGGCGCTTGCGCGCCGTCGGCTCCGGCGAGACCGCGTGTTCCTGTGGAGGGGCCAGCGTTTCCAAGGGCGTCATCTTATCATGCGACGCGTCGTTTCGACGAAAAAAACCTTATGCGTGAAGGCTTTGCGCGGAGCGGCGGAGGCCTTGCACGGGACGTTGCAGTCGTCCGGCCGCGTCGAAGCGCGCGGCTGACCGTTGACCGCCGGTGATGCGGATTGGTTTCAGGCCGGTGTCATATTTCTTGCGCCGGCGCGACTGCTGTCCGCTACAACGCGGGTGGCGCCGCTTTTCCGAATGCGGCCTGGGCGACGCGGAGCGTCTCGTCGATCACGTCGTGCGTGTGCGCGGACGAAACGAAGCCTGCCTCGAATGCCGAGGGCGCGAGATAGACGCCTGAATCGAGCATGGCGTGGAAGAAACGATTGAACCGTGCCTTGTCGCAGGCCATCACGGTCTCGTAGCTGTCGGGAACGGCGGCAGCGAAATAGAGGCCAAACATGCCTCCGACGGATTGCGCGGTGAACGCGACGCCGTCACGCCTCGCGGCAGCGCACAGGCCCTCGACGAAGCGGCGCGTGGTCGCTGCCAGTGATTCGTAGAAACCCTGCGCCTCGGTGAGCGCCAGCGTGGCAATGCCTGCGGCGACCGCGACCGGATTGCCCGACAGCGTGCCCGCCTGGTAGACGGCGCCGAGCGGCGCGATTTCGCGCATGATCGACTCGCGTCCGCCGAACGCCGCGACCGGCATGCCGCCGCCGATCACCTTGCCGAGCGTGGTGAGGTCGGGCGTGATGCCGTAGAGCGCCTGCGCGCCGCCGGCATGCACGCGAAAGCCGGTCATCACCTCGTCGAACACGAGCACGCTGCCGTAGCGATCGCACACGGCACGCAGGCCCTCGAGGAAGCCCGCACGCGGCGCGACGAAGTTCATGTTGCCCGCGACGGGCTCGACGATGATGCAGGCGATGTCGCCCCCGTCGATTTCGAACGCACGCTCGACGGATGCGATGTCGTTGTACGTCGCGACGATGGTCTCGCCCGCGATCGCGGGCGGCACGCCGGCCGACGACGGTTGCCCGAAGGTCAGCGCGCCGGAGCCTGCCTTGACGAGCAGGCTGTCGCCATGGCCGTGATAGCAGCCCTCGAACTTCAGGATCTTGCTGCGCCCGGTGACGCCGCGCGCGAGGCGAAGCGCCGACATCGTCGCTTCGGTGCCCGACGACACGAGCCGCACGCGCTCCATCGACGGCACGCGGCGGATCAGCATCTCGGCGAGCTCGATCTCGCCTTCGGTCGGTGCGCCGAACGACAGGCCCTGCGCCGCCGCCCGCTGCACGGCCTCGACGACGCGCGGATGCGCGTGTCCAGCGATCGCCGGTCCCCACGATCCGACGTAATCGATGTAGCGCTTGCCGTCGGCGTCCCAGAGATACGCGCCCTGCCCGCGGGTGAAGAAGCGCGGCGTGCCGCCGACGGAACGGAAGGCACGTACGGGCGAGTTCACGCCGCCGGGAATGCTGCGTTGCGCGCGCTCGAACAGCTGCTCGTTGCGACTCATGACGCGTGCCGCGAAGCGAAGCGCCGTGCGATGGCGTCGGCGGCGTTGCGCACGTCGTCGACGTGCGCGTGATCGAAGACGTCGGAGATGACTGCGACGGCGTCGGCACCCGCGTCGATCAGCGACTGCACGTTGTCGGCGTTGATGCCGCCGATCGCGACGACCGGGACGCCGAGCGCGCGCGCCTCGCGCAGGAGCGCGGGGTCCGCGCGCTGCGCATGCGGCTTGACGGTCGAGACGAAGAAGCTGCCGAACGCGACGTAGTCGGCGCCCTGTGCGACCGCGTCTCGGGCGCGCCCGAGATCGGCGTAGCACGACACGCCGACGAGGCGCTCCGGACCGACCCGCTCGCGCGCCGCCATGATGCTCGCATCGTCGCGCCCGATGTGCACGCCGTCGGCATCGACCGCCATGGCGAGCTCGGGGTCGTCGTTGACGATGTACAGGCCGCCGCGGGCGGCGATGAGCCGCGCGAGCGCCTGCGCCTGCGCGACGCGCCCTGCCGGCGCGCGCTTGCTGCGGTACTGCACGGTCGTCGCGCCGCCCTCGAGCGCGGCGGACACCTTCGCGACGAGCGCCTGCGTGTCGTCGCACTCGGGGGTGAGCGCGTACAGCCCGTGCATGCGCGCCGCGCGCGCGCGGCGCAGCGACAGCGGGTCAGTGGCTGCCGCGTGCATCGGCTGCACTGCCGCCGTCGGGAACCTGCACGTCGGCGTCGCGCTGCTCCTCGCGCGCCCAGAACAGGCGGTCGGGGATCCATTGCCCCATGCCCGGGCGATACGCCTTCTTCAGCGTGTTCCAGGTGTAGTCCTGCGCCTCGCGCACGGCGTCGCCGATGTCGAGGCCATTCGCGAGCATCGCGGCAATGGCCGAGGCAAGCGTGCAGCCCGAGCCGTGATACGTGTCGGGAAGGCGCGGCCATGTGTCGGTGCGCACGACACCGCTCCTGCCGTACAGCGTGTTGACGACCTTCGGCGTCGGCTCGTGCGTGCCGGTGACGAGCACGTACTCGCAGCCCTGCGCGATGAGGCGCGCCGCGCACTCCGAGAGCGGCGTGTCGTCGTTGTCCTCGTCGTCGTCGATGTCGGCGAGGCGACGCGCCTCGGGACTGTTCGGCGTGACCAGCGTCGTCTGCGGCAGCAAGAGCTCGCGGATCGCGCGCGTCATGTCCGCGCTCGCGAGCTCGTCGCCGCGCCCGGACGCGAGCACCGGATCGAGCACGAGCGGGATGTCGGGATAGTCCGAGACGATCTCGGCGATCGCGGCGATGTTCTCGAGGCTGCCGAGCACGCCCAGCTTGAACGCGTCGACGCGCACGTCCTCGAGGAGCTGCCGCGCCTGGTCCGACACCCAGTCGGCGTCGATCGGCATCACGCCCTCGACGCCGAGCGTGTCCTGCACGGTGAGCGCCGTCACGACGGACAGCGGATGGCAGCCCATGCTCGCGAGCGTCAGGAGATCGGCCTGCAGGCCCGCGCCGCACGACGGATCGGAGGCGGCGAACGTGAGCACGACGGGCGGGGGGGCGGAGCGCTCGCTGGGCATGGGAAGCGCGCGGCACGCGCGGGCGGGACGACGCGGATTGCTACAATTTCGCATTCTATTCCACCGTGAAGGACCGGCTCGGCGGCCGCGCGATGAAAAAGTACATGTGCCTGATCTGCGGCTGGATCTACGACGAGGAGACCGGCGCGCCGGAGGAAGGCATACCGCCGGGCACACGCTGGGAGGACGTGCCGCCGAACTGGACCTGTCCGGAATGCGGCGCGCGCAAGGACGATTTCGAGATGATCGAGATCTAGGAGGACTTTCCAATGCGGATCCTGCACACCATGCTGCGCGTCGGCGACCTGCAGCGCTCGATCGACTTCTACACGGGCGTGCTCGGCATGCGTTTGCTGCGCACCACCGATCGGCCGGAACAACAGTACAGGCTCGCGTTCGTGGGCTACGGCGACGAGTCGCAGCACGCCGTGCTCGAGCTCACGTACAACTACGGCGTCGACCGCTACGAGCTGGGAACCGCGTACGGACACGTTGCGATCGGCGTGCCCGACGTCGCAGGCACGTGCGCCGCGGTCAAGGCGAAGGGCGGCACGGTGACGCGCGAGGCCGGCCCCGTGAAGGGCGGCACGACGGTCATCGCCTTCGTGCAGGATCCCGACGGCTACAAGATCGAGCTGATCGAGCAGAAGGCGGCGTGAGCGCCGCGCGCGGCTAGCCCGCGCTCTGCGCCAGCAGCGCGCGCAGGTCGTGCGCGAAAACGTCGGGCGACGCGTTGTTGCCCTCGAACACGCGCAGGCGTCCCTGCGGGTCGTACAGGAACACGCCCGCCGAGTGGTCCACCGTATAGCGGTCCGGCGCATTGCCGGGCACTTTCTGATAGATCACCTTGAACTCGCGTGCCGTGCGCTCGGTGGCCGCGGCGTCGCCGCGCAGGCCGACGAAGCGCGGGTCGAAGGCAGGAACGTACTTGCCGAGCAGGTCCGCGGTGTCGCGCTCGGGATCGACGGTGATGAACACGACCTGCACGCGATCGGCGTCGGGCCCGAGCTTGCGCATTGCCTCCGCCAGCGCAGCCATCGTGGTGGGGCAGACGTCGGGACACTGCGTGTAACCGAAGAACACGGCGACCGCCTTGCCGCGATAGTCCGCCAGCGTGCGCGTATGGCCCGCGGGATCGGTGAGCTGGAAATCGTGACCGAAGCTCGAGCCGCTGACATCCGAGCCGTCGAAGACGGGTCCGCGCGGCCCGCACGCCGCCAGGAGCAGCGCCAGGAGCGCGGCGGCGGCTGCGCGCTTCACCGCCAGTAGTGGTCGATCAGCAGCGCCGAGAAGAGCGCCGCGAGATACAGGATGGAAAAGCGGAAGGTCGCGCGAGCGAGCGAATCGCTGTACCGACGGTAAAGGCGGATCGCGTAGCCCACGAACGTGGCGCCCAGCGCGACGGCGGCGAGGAGGTACAGTGGCCCGCTCATGCGGATCGCGTACGGCATGAGCGTCGCGGCGAACAGCACCACGGTATAGAGCACGATCATGAGCTGCGTGTAGCGCTGGCCGTGCGTCACCGGGAGCATCGGCAGGCCGGCGCGCCGGTAGTCCTCGCGGCGATAGAGCGCGAGCGACCAGAAGTGCGGCGGCGTCCAGATGAAGATGATGAGGAAGAGCAGCAGCGCCTCCGGCGGAACGTCGCCGGTGACGGCGGCCCATCCGAGCACCGGCGGCATGGCGCCCGACGCGCCGCCGATCACGATGTTCTGCGGCGTGGCCGGCTTCAGCAGCACCGTGTACACGACGGCGTAGCCGACGAACGTGGCGAGCGTGAGCCACATCGTGAGCGGGTTCACGAAGCGAAACAGGAACCACATGCCGAGCGCGCCGGTCACGCCGGCGAAGACGAGCGTCTGGCGCGACGTGAGCTGGCCTCGGGGAAGCGGCCGTATGCGGGTCCGCTGCATGACGGCGTCGATCTTCTGCTCGACGAGGCAATTCACCGCCGCCGCGGCCCCCGCGACGAGCGCGATGCCCAGCGTACCGAACAGCACCGCATGCGCAGGCGGCACCCCCGGCACGGCGAGGAACATGCCGATGACCGCGGTGAACACGATGAGCGTCACCACGCGCGGCTTGGTCAGCGCGAGGAACTGGCGCAGGCGCAACGCGGGGAGAGCGAGAGTCGTCATTGCGGGAGCGAGCGCGGCGCGAGCGCGCCGCGAGCGAGCCTCGTATTCTACACCGGCGTCGCGAGCCTCAGCCGATGCTCGACGCGCGGAGGAGGCGCGCGAGATCGGCCGCCAGGCGCTTGATGTCCGGCTCGGCGGGCCAGGACAGCACCAGGTTGCCGAGCGGATCGATGAGATAGATGTCGCGGCCGGAACCGGGAAGCGCCGCGACGCTCGGGGCCGCAGCGCGCGCGATCACGAGATCGGGATGCGCCGCGAGCAGCGGCGCGGGCGGCATCGCGTCGTCGGTGACGAGCCAGACGCGCACGACACGCTCGCGCTGCGCATTCTGGATGGTGCGCGCCTGGCGCGACGCGTACAGCTGCGCTTCGCAGCGCGCATCGCACGCACCCGGTGCCGCGGACACCAGGATCCATTTGCCGCGAAGGTCCGCGAGCGCGAACGGCGCGCCGTCGAGGCGCGTGCCGGCAAGCGCCGGCGCCGTGATCGCGTGCAGCGTGCCGTAGTTCACCTGACGGTCGCGCGGCCACAGGTAGTACGCGGCGTACGACGCGAGCACCGGCGCGATGCCGATCAAAAGGAGCAGGACGAGCTTGCGGCGAACGCGGCGGCGCTGTCCCGGCGTCTGCCCGGCCGTCATCGAACGGCCCGCTTCCGACGCAGCGTGAAGTAGAGCCACAAGCCTGCGGCGAGCGCGGCGAAGGTGTACCACTGCACCATGTAGCTCAGGTGCCGCTCCGACCCGAGATCGGGCTCCGGCCAGTCGCGCAGCAGACCGGAGTCGCCGGCCGCGCCTCCCGTGGCCTGGAGGTACACGGGGAGCACCGCGCGATGCGTTCTCGCCGCGAACCGCGCGGGATCGAGGTGCGGCCACAGCACGCCGTCGGGCTCGGGGTTGCCGAACAGGAAGCCGCTCGGCGCCACGTCGAGCCTGCCCTCCACGGTCACGTCGCCCGAAGGCGGCGGCGCCTTCGGCAAATCGCGCCGGTCGCGGCCCGCCGGCGCGAAGCCGCGATCGACCAGCAGCCAGCTGCCGTCGCGCAGCGCGAGCGGCGTGACCACGTCGTAGCCGACGCGCCCGTCATGCACGCGGTTGTCGACGAGGAACTGCTCGGATGCGTCGTAGCGGCCCTCGGCGCGGACGCGACGATAACGCCATGCGGACCAGTCGTCGGCACCGCTCGGCACCGCGACCGGCGGGGCCCGGTTGGCCGCATCGAGGGCCGCGCGCAGCGCATCCTTCTCGAGCATGCGACGGCGCTGCCAGTTGGCCGCGGTGACGCACATCGCCACGAACACGATCATGGCCACGAACGGGATCCACGCGGGACGCCGCGACGTCACCGGGGTGCTAGACTCGGACACGCCTCATCGCTCCAGACCGAGGCGCCCGGTCCGTTCCTTGAAGATCATCATCGTCATCGCGTTGATCGCGGTCGTCGCCGCGCTTTTCACCGCGCTGGTGTTCCTGTACCGCGACCGCGGCAAGGGCGAGCGCGTCGTGGTCGCGCTCGCGGTGCGCGTCGTGCTGTCGATGGCGCTGATCGCGTTCCTGGTGCTGTCCTACCGCATGGGGTGGATCACCCCCGGCAGGTGAACGGCTCAGAGCCAGTACACGAGCACGAAGAGCAGCAGCCACACCACGTCGACGAAGTGCCAGTACCACGCCGCCGCCTCGAAGGCGAAATGGTGCTGCGCGTCGAAGTGACCCCGGAACGCACGGAACAGCATGACCGTCAGCATGATGGCGCCGAGCGTCACGTGGAAGCCGTGGAAGCCGGTCAGCATGAAGAACGTCGACCCGTAGACGCCCGTGGACAGCTTCAGGTTGAGCTCGCTGTAGGCGTGCGTGTACTCGTACGCCTGCAGGCAGAGGAACGTCACGCCCAGCGCGATGGTGATGAACAGCCAGAACTTGAGCGCGCCGCGATGGCCGGCCTTGAGCGCGTGGTGCGCGATCGTGAGCGTGCCGCCCGAGGTCACGAGGATGATCGTGTTGATGAGCGGGATGCCCATCGCGGCCATCGGCGTGAAGACGGTGTTCCAGTAGGGGCCGACCGTGGGCCATTGACCGACGTACCCCGGCCACACGTAGCGGCCGGTGATGTCGCTGCCAAGGCCGGGGACGACGATCGTGCGGATGTAGAAGAGCGCGCCGAAGAACGCCGCGAAGAACATCACCTCGCTGAAGATGAACCAGCTCATGCTCCAGCGGAACGAG
>DATJIS010000100.1:0-33629 GCA_035493035.1 Casimicrobiaceae bacterium
GACCCGCGAGTGGTCAAGGACCTGGTCGATCGTCGCGTGAACCGCTAATCAACCCAACGAGGCATTGAACATGGCAAATGGAACACTCTCACGTCGCGTCCTGATCCGGTCCGCCGTCGTGCTCGCGGGCGCCGCCTGCGCCGGCGTGGCGTCGCAGCGGCAAGCCCTCGCGCAGGGCAAGGTCGCCAAGGCCGCGATGAAATACCAGGATCAGCCCAACGGCGACAAGAAGTGCAGCAACTGCATGCAGTTCATCGCGCCCGACAGCTGCAAGGTGGTCGAAGGCAAGATCAGCCCCAACGGCTACTGCATCGCCTGGGTCAAGAAAGCCTGACCCGCCGGGCCGGCACGGGCCGGCTCGCGCGGCCGCGTCGTCGTGCGCGCGACGCGGTGCTCTATACTTCGCAGGCCGCCCGGGAACCGCGCTCCCGCCTGTCGGATCGACGACCCCGCGGCGCGCCTTCGAAACTCCTTCTTCAACCCGCGCATGCCTGCTGCCGCCCGCGTGACGGCTTCGTCCATTTTCCGCGTCGTTCCGAGCGCGCTCGCCCTGGCGGGCGTGCTGTTCGTCGCCGCGTGTCATCGCAACGATGCCGCCGATGCCGCGAAAGCGGCGAGCGCGCCGCCGCCGGCAGTACCGGTGCACACCGTGCAGGTCGCGCCGCGCTCGGTGCCGGTGCGCTTCGAGGTCGTCGGCCAGGTCGAAGGCTCCAAGGAAGTCGAGGTGCGCGCGCGCGTCGGCGGCATCCTCCAGAAGCAGGACTATCACGAAGGCGACCCGGTGCGCGCGGGCCAGCTGCTGTTCGAGATCGATCCCTCGCAGTACGAGATCGCGGTTGCGCAGGCGCGCGCGCAGCTCGCACAGGAGCAGGCACGGCTCGCGCAGGCGCGTCGCGACGAGGTGCGCCTGAAGCCGCTCGCCGCGGATCGCGCGGTGAGCCAGAAGGAATACGACGACGCGCTGTCCGCGATGCAATCGGCGGAAGCGACGGTGCAGCAGGCCGTCGCCAACGTGCGCCAGGCCGAGCTCAATCTTTCGTATACGAAGGTGACCGCGCCCGTGCACGGCGTGTCGGGCCGCGCGCTGCACTCGATCGGCACGCTCATCACCACCGATGCCGCGGGCAGCCTGCTCACCACGATCAACCAGGTCACGCCGGTATGGGTGCGGTTCAGCCTGGCCGAATCGGATCTGGCCAAGGTGCCCGGCGGACGCATCGCGCGCACGCAACCGGCGCAGGTCGAGCTCGTGTTACCGGACGGCTCGCTGTATCCCAACAAGGGTCGCCTCAACTTCGCGGCGTCGGAATACGACCCGAAGATGGGCACGCAGCAGCTGCGCGCCGAGTTCGACAATCCGAAGGAGAAGCTGCTGCCCGGTCAGTTCGTGCGCGTGCGCATTACCGCGGGCGAGCGCAACGACGTCTTCCTGGTGCCGCAGGCCGCGGTCATGCAGACGGAAAAGACGAGCCTGGTGTTCGTCGTCGGTCCGGACGGCAAGGCGCAGGCACGACCGGTGTCGCCGGGCGACTGGTACGGCAACGAGTGGTCCATCCTGTCCGGCCTGAATGCCGGCGATCGCGTGATCGTCGACAATCTGCTGAAGGTGCGTCCGGGGGTCGCCGTGACCGAGGCGGCGACGCCGCTCGCGCCCGCGCAGCCGGGAGGCGGTACGCCCGCGACACCGGCGGCGAATACCGCCAGCGCGCCCACGGGCACGCCGGGCGTGCCGACGAACGCCGCACCGACCACGGGCAACAATCCCGCGCCGGGGCAGGGCGCGCCCGCCGCGAACGCGCCGCGCTCGGCGGCCACGGGGCCGCGCCAGGGCGCGAGATAACCCGATGCTGTCGCGCTTCTTCATCAACCGGCCGATCTTCGCCGGCGTCATCGCGATCATCATCACCATCGCGGGCCTGGTGGCCTCGCAGGTGCTGCCGATCGCCCAGTATCCCGACATCGCGCCCCCGACGGTAACGATCACCGCCAGCTACCCGGGCGCCAGCGCCGAGACGCTCGCACGAACCGTGGCGGCGCCGATCGAGGAGCAGCTCTCCGGCATCGAGAACCTCATCTATTTCAGCTCGAGCTCGGCGTCGAACGGTGCGCTCACCATCACCGCGACGTTCGAGGTGGGCTCGAACGTCGACAAGGCGGTGATCGACACCAACAACCGCATCCAGATCGCGCTGCCGCGGCTGCCCGACGTCGTGCGGCGCAGCGGCGTGGTCGCGCAGAAGCGCTCGACCGACATCCTGCTGGTGGTCGCGCTCGCCTCGAACGATCCGCGCTATGACACGCTGTACCTGTCGAACTACGCGACGGTCAACATCCTCGACGAACTGAAACGCATCCCCGGCGTGGCCGACGCCACGATCTTCGGCGCGCGCGACTATTCCATGCGCATCTGGCTCAATCCCGCGCGCATGGCGCAGCTCGGCGTCACGCCAACGGACGTCGCCAACGCGATCTCGGCGCAGAACAACCAATATGCGGCGGGCAAGATCGGCCAGGAGCCCGCACCGAGCGGCCAGTCGCTCACCTACACGGTGACCGCGCGCGGCCGCCTCGACACGCCGGAGCAGTTCGGCAACATCATCATTCGCGCGGACGGCCCGAACGGCGTCCTGCGCGTGCGCGACATCGCGCGCGTCGAGCTCGGTGCGCTCGCCTACGACGCGTTCACCGCGCTCGACGGCAATCCGACCATCGGCATCGCCGTGTACCTGCAGTCCGGCGCCAACGCGCTGCAGGTCGCGGACCGCGTGCGCGCGAGGACAACGGAGCTCGCGAGCGGGTTCCCGCAGGGCGTGCAGGCGATCATCCCATTCGACACCACGCGCTTCGTGCAGGCGTCGATCCATGAGGTGATCATCACGCTGCTGATCGCCGCGGCTCTCGTGCTGGTGGTCGTGTTCGTGTTCCTGCAGAGCTGGCGAGCGACGCTCATTCCCATCATCGCCGTGCCGGTCTCGCTGATCGGCTCCTTCGCGGGACTGCTGGTCTTCGGTTATTCGATCAACACCCTCACGCTGTTCGCGATCGTGCTCGCCACGGGCATCGTCGTCGACGACGCGATCGTCGTGCTCGAGAACGTCGAGCGCCTGATGGCGGAGAAGAAGCTCTCGCCCAAGGAAGCGGCGATCGAGTCGATGTACGAGGTGACCGGCGCCATCATCGCGATCGAGCTCGTGCTGATCTCGGTGTTCGTGCCGGTGGCGTTCCTGGGTGGCCTCGCCGGCCGGCTCTACCAGCAGTTCGCCGTGACGGTGGCAACCGCCGTGACCATCTCGGGCATCGTGGCCCTGACGCTCACCCCCGCGATGTGCGCGCTGCTGCTCAAACCGCAGCACGCGGAGTCGCGGCTCTTTCGGCCGTTCAACCGCGCGTTCGCCTGGATCACGAGCACGTACGTCAAGGGCGTGCACCTCACCATCGCGCGCTGGGCCGTGGCGCTCATCCTGTTCGCCGCATTCATCGCGCTCGACATCGTGCTGTTCCGTACGGTGCCGAGCGGGTTCGTGCCCGCCGAGGACCAGGGCTACGTGCTCGGCGGCCTCGTGCTGCCGGACGCAGCGACGCTGCAACGCACCGAGCGCGCCGGGTCGGCCGTGGAGCAGGCGATCGCCGGCAACCACGCGGTCGAGCACGTGTTCGTCGTGACGGGATTCGACCTCATCGGCGGCGGCAACAAGACCAATGCGGCGACCATGTTCGTGCCGCTGCGTCCGTGGGACGAGCGCAAGGGCACCTCCGCCGACGACATCGTGAAGTTCATGTTCGCCAAGGGCGCCGCGCTGCCCGAGGGCATGTTGATCGCATTCAACCCGCCGCCCATCCGGGGCCTCGGCACCTCCGCGGGCTTCGAGGTGTACCTCCAGGATCGCGCCGACAGTGATCCGCGGCTTCTCGCCGAGCAGCTCGGACGCTTCACCGAAGCCCTTCGCAAGCGTCCCGAGCTCGCGGGCATCACCTCGTTCTTCCGGCCGACCGTGCCCCAGCTCTACGTCGATGTCGACCAGGACAAGGCGGTCTCGCTCGGCGTGCCCATCAACACGATCTTCGACGCGCTCCAGAGCACCATGGGGCCGCTGTACGTCAACGACTTCAACCGCTTCGGCAAGACGTATCGCGTGCAGATCCAGGCCGATGCGCCGTATCGCGCGCAGCCCGAGGACATCGGGAACGTCTACGTGCGCTCGACGACCACCAACGAGATGATTCCGGTCAAGGCGCTGATCAACGTGCAGCGCATCGTCGGTCCCGAGCAGATCGACCGCTACAACGGCTTCATCGCGGCGAAGGTGATCGGCGCGGGAGGGCCGGGCGTCAGCTCGGGCCAGGCGATCACGGCGGTCGAGCAGACCGCAGCGTCGACATTGCCGTCGGGCTACACCATCGAATGGACCGGCCAGGCGTTCCAGGAAAAGCGCATCGGCCGCACGGCGATCCTCGCGTTCGTGTTCGCGATCGTGATGGTGTTCCTGATCCTGTCGGCGAACTACGAGCGGTGGACGCTGCCCATCGCGGTGTTGCTCGCGGTGCCGTTCGGCCTGTTCGGCGCGCTGCTCTTCGTATGGCTGCGGGGCTTTTCCAACGACATCTACTTCCAGATCGGCCTGCTGGTGCTGATCGGGCTCGCGGCCAAGAACGCCATCCTCATCGTCGAGTTCGCGGCGCAGAAGCAGGCGGACGGCCTCGGGCCGGCGGAAGCCGCGGTCGAGGCGTCGCGCTTGCGCTTCCGGCCGATCGTGATGACCTCGCTCGCGTTCGTGCTCGGCGTCGTGCCACTCGTCGTCGCGGGCGGCGCCGGCGCGGCCTCGCGGCAATCGATGGGCACCGGCGTCTTCGGCGGCATGCTCGCCGCGACGTTCATCGCGACGCTGTTCGTGCCGCTGTTCTACGTGCTGCTCTCGCGTCGGCGCCGGCGCGCGGGCAATGTCGCGCCGCTGCCGCCGGTCACGGACGCCGAGGAACCGACGCCGTGAAGCGCGCGGCAGCGATGTGCGCGCTGCTCCTCGCCGGGTGCATGGTCGGTCCCGACTATCGCCGGCCCGAGGTCGCGGTGCCCGCGCACTACCCGGAAGCCGATCCTGCGCTCGCGCAAGCCGAGGCGGGTGTGCCGAAGTCGTGGTGGCAACTCTACGGCGATCCGGAGCTGAACGAGCTCGTCCATGCGACGCTCGCGAACAACGCCGACATCGCGCAGGCCGTGGCGCGCGTGGAAGAGGCGCAGGCGATCCTGCGCGAGACGAACGCGACGATCATTCCCGAGCTCGACCTTTCCGCCAACGGCGGGCGGCAGGCGTTCAGCAACTCGGTGCCGACGCCGCGCGTCGTCACGGGCATGGGCTTCACGCTGTCGACGAACTACGAGATCGACTTCTGGGGGCGCATCCGGCGCAGCATCGAGTCGGCGCAGCAATCGCTCCTCTCGTCGCGCTATGCGCACGACGTCGCCGAGCTGAGCCTCGCCGCGGCCACCGCGCAGACCTACTTCACGTTGCGCGCGCTCGATGCGCTCATCGCCGTCACGCGCGAGTCGCTCAAGAGCTTCGACGCGTCGGTGAACCTCACGCGGCGGCGCGCGGAAGGCGGTGTCGCGTCCGATCTCGACGTTCGGCAGGCGGAGAACCAGCGCCAGGTCGCGCGCGTGCAGCTCGCGGATCTGGTGCGCCAGCGTGCGATCGCGCTGCACCAGCTGCAGACGCTGACGGCGCGTCTCGATCTCGCGATCCCGCCCGGCGACCTGAGCCACCTGCCCGAGCCGGCGCTGCCGCCCGCCGGCGTGCCGTCGACGCTGCTCGAGCGGCGCCCCGACGTGAGACAGGCCGAAGCCGCGCTCGCCGCACAAAACGCGCGCATCGGCGTCGCTCGCGCCGCCATGTTTCCCACCATCAGCCTCACCGGCGACTACGGCAATCAGAGCACCGCGCTCTCGACGCTGCTCGCATCGCCCGGCCGCGTGTGGTCGATCGGCCTCGGCCTCGCGCTGCCGCTGTTCGATGCGGGGCGCCGCCAGGCGGCGACCGAGCTCGAGGAGGCGCGCACGCGCGAGGCCATCGGCGGGTACCAGAAGGCCGTCCAGAGCGCGTTCCGCGACGTGCAGGACGCGTTGACCAACGTGCGACAGAATCGCGACGCGCAAGAGGACGTGCGGTTGCGCGTCGAGTCCGCGGACGCCGCGCTGCGTCTCGCGCAGCGGCGTTACGAGTCGGGCTATTCCGCATTCCTCGAAGTGCTGGTCGCGCAGCGCACGCTCTACGACGCGCAGACCGGCGCGGTGCAGAATCGCCAGGCGCTGATGCTGGCAACCGTCGATCTCATGAAAGCCCTCGGCGGCGGATGGCGCCCCGAGGATGCCGACTCCGTGTCTTCCGCGGCCGCGTCGGCGCCGCGCTAGCCTTCGCTCCGTTCGTCGGCCTACCGCTTGGCACGGGTCCACGCAGCGGGTAAAATGAGAATCATTCGTATTTGAGGCGCCTGCGCGCGCGGGCCGCCCGCTACGCCCGACGAGTCAGCCAGGGCCGAGGCCCCAGCCAGCGAGTCATGACCGCTTGCCAAGGGGGTACGGCCATGAAGCACAAGGCTGGCGCGCCGGCGCGGCACTACGCGCCCCGCGGAACACGCGACTCATCGGCGCGCGCGGGCCTCAGGCCTGCCGCACTGGGCCTCGCGTCGCTGTCGCTGTTCGGCGCCGAGGGCGGCGCCTGGGCGCAATCGTCGTCGACGCCCGAAGTGAAGCTGCCCGAAGTCAAGGTCGAAGAGACGAAGGACAAAGGCTTTTCGACCGGCTCGACGGGCAGCGCAACGCGCACCGATACGCCGCTGCGCGACGTGCCGCAGATCGTCAACATCGTGCCGCAGTCGCTGATCCGCTCGCAGGGCGCGACGACGCTGACCCAGGCGCTGCGCAACGTTCCCGGCATCTCGTATGCGGCACCCGAGGGCGGCACGCAGGCGAACCAGCTCTTCTACCTGCGCGGCTTTCCGATCAACGAGGACATCTTCATCGACGGCGTTCGCGACCTCGGTGAGTACAACCGCGACCTGTTCGCGACCGAATCGGTCGAAGTGCTGAAGGGCCCTTCCGCGCTCATGTTCGGGCGCGGCTCGACGGGCGGCGTGATCAACCAGACGAGCAAGCTCGCCAACCGGGCGCCTTCGAAGGAAGTCGACCTGACGCTCGGATCGTTCCGGCAGAAGCGCGTCACCGCGGACGTCAACATGCCGGCGGATGGTGGCGGCGCGATGCGGCTCATCGCGCTCGCGGACAATTCGGGCAGCTACCGCTATCCGCAGAACGTCGAGCGGTACGGATTCGCGCCGAGCGCGCTGTGGGAGATCGGCCCGTCCACCGATCTCACGCTGTCCTGGTACTACCTCAAGGAGCGAAGCGCGACGGACTACGGACAGCCGACGCTCTTCAGCAACGCGCTCGGCTTCTTCGGGTTCCCGCCCGTGTCGCCGCGCAATGACTACGGCTACGCGAACTACGACTTCGCGCGCTACGAGACGAACATCGGGACGGCGCGGCTCGATCACGAGGTGAGTGAATCGCTGTCGCTGCGCGCGACGGTGCGCTGGGCGAGCTACAAGCGGCAATCGGAGTCGACGATCCCGTCGCTGTCGCCGATCGACGCGAACGGCAATCCCGTGACCGCGAGCACGCCGCTGTCGCTCCTGCTCGTCACGCGCAACCACGACACGAACCGCACGCGTGACAACGACGACGCGGCGCTCATCGGCCAGACCGAGCTCGTCTGGAAGCCACGCACGGGCGTGGTCGAGCACACCGTGCTCGCCGGCCTGGAAGTGGCGCAGGAGAAGCTCGACCGGCGCAACTATCAGCTCGACGCGAATCCGGCCACGCCCGGCGTGCAGGCGCCGACGTCGACCACGCCGTACCTTTCGCCCGATCCGTACACGTCGCTTTCCTACACGAAGACGCCGAACCTCGCGTCGCGGGCCGAAGGCGACACGGCGGCGCTCTACGTGCAGGATCAGCTCGGGCTGTCCGAGCAATGGAAGGCGCTCGTCGGGGTGCGGTGGGAACGCTTCAAGGCCGACGCGCGCACCGAGGCGCTCATCGCGACGCCGACGTCGCCGCCCGTGGGTCCTTTCGACCGCACGGATCGGATGCTGAGCGGCCGCGCGGGCTTGATCTGGCAGCCTTCGGCAGCGCAGTCCTATTACGTGTCGTGGGGGAACTCGTACAACCCTTCGGGCGAGCTCGGTGTTTACGGCGGCACGGCCAACACCAACCTGACCGCGACCAACCAGGACCTCGCGCCCGAGAGGAACAACAACTACGAGGTCGGCGCGCAGTGGAACCTCCTCCATGGCCTTCAACTGCGCTCGGCGATATTCCGCAGCGAGAAGACCAATGGCCGGCTGCAGGATCTCGATACGGGCTTCACCGTGCTGTCGGGCAAGCGGCGCGTCGACGGCATCGAGCTCGACCTCGCGGGGCAGCTCACGAGCGACTGGGACATCTACGCCGGCGTCGCGGTGATGGACGGCAAGATCGTTTCCGGCTCGCCCAACGTGCAAGGCAACACGCCGCTCGGCGTCGCGCGCGTCACGGGCAATGTCTGGACCGTGTACCGCCTGGGGCACGGATGGGAGATCGGCGGTGGCGTCTTCGGGCAGAGCGGCACGTGGCTCACCGACACCAACCTGCCGGGCTCGCGAATCCCGTCGTACGCGATCGTGGACGCGACGCTCGCGTACGTGACGGACCGCTACGAGGTGCGCCTCAACCTCTACAACCTGGCCGACAAGGACTACTTCGTCGGTGGCTACCAGAACGCGCCCAATCGCGTGCTGCCCGGCGTTCCCTTTTCCGGCGCGGTGACGCTCCGCTGCTTCTTCTGACCATGCTGCTCCGCATTCCGGGCATCCTCACCACCGACGAAGTGACGTCGATCCGCGCGCGCATCGATGCGGCGCGCTGGGTCGACGGCAACGTCACGTCCGGCCACCAGTCGGCGCAGGCGAAATACAACGAGCAGTTGCCGGAGGCGTCGGCCGAGTCGCGCGCGGCGGGCGAGATGGTGCTGGCCGCGCTCGCGCGCAGCGCGGTGTTCTTCTCGGCGGCCTTGCCCAGACAAGTGTATCCGCCGCTATTCAATCGTTATCACGGCGACATGCGCTTCGGTGATCACGTCGACGCCGCGATGCGCGTGCACGCGCCTACCGGGCGACGCATCCGCACCGACCTCTCCGCGACGCTGTTCCTGACCGCGCCCGACGACTACGACGGCGGCGAGCTCGTGATCGAGGACACGTACGGCGCGCACGCGGTGAAGTTGCCGGCAGGCGACCTCGTCATGTATCCCGCCACGAGCGTGCATCGCGTGACGCCGGTCACGCGAGGAGCGCGCGTGTCGTCGTTCTTCTGGATCGAGAGCATGGTGCGCGACGATGGGCGCCGCACGCTGCTGTTCGACATGGACATGGCGCTCGTGCAGCTCGCCAAGGATGTGCGCGAGCATCCGTCGCTCATCACCCTCACCGGCTGCTACCACAATCTCCTGCGCGCGTGGGGTGAGGCGTGATCGGAACGCGCATCAGTGATCGAGCGAGAACGCGATCGGCACGAGCACCCATGCGTCGACCGGGGTGTCGCCGAGCCGCGCCGGCACGAACTTCCAGCGTCTCACCGCGTCGAGCGCGGCGCGATCCAGGCGGTCCGACCCGCTCGACGTGTTGATCTCCACCTCGCCCGGCACGCCATCGCGCGCAACGTGCACGCGGAGCAGCACGCGGCCTTGCTCGCCGCGGCGACGCGAGAACGCCGGGTACTCGGGCGCCGGGTTGCGCAGATAAGCCGCATCGAAGCGCGGGGGCGTCGTGACCGGTGTCAGCGGCGCTCCGATAGGCGCGGCGACGACCGCGGGCGGCGCTTCGAGCGGCGCGGCAGCGATGGCCGGCGCCGCTTCAGGGGTCGCCGACACGATCGGCGTTGCGGACGCAGCCGCGTCGACCATCGGCGTGAACGCCGACGCCGGTTGCACGAGTGGCATCGGCGGCTGCAGCGCCGGCAGCACCGGACGTTCGGGTTTTGTGCGCGGCTTCGGGACCGACTGCACGCGCGGTTGCGGCGACGGTGTGTGCGGCAGCGTGATGATCGTCGCCGCGACACGCAATGGCGGCGGGACGGCATCGCTCACGCGTGCGAGTTGCCATAGCACGGCGAGCAATGCAGCGTGAAACGCAACGGTGGTCGCAATCGCGAGAGCGCGCGCGGCGCGCGGCCGGTACGGCACCGCAGCGCTGGCGCGCATTGCGCGCGGCGCCGCGAATGCTGGCGCATGGCGCAGCGGCAGTTCGGCTCGGGCCGTGGCGGCGCGCATGAGTGGCCGACGGCCCTACGCGGTGAGTATCAGCTTGCCGTTCTGCGTGATGCGCAGGCGGTAGTCGCGGCCTGCGTGCGTGATGACCATCTGGCCGGCGGCCCCGAGGAGGTCACGCGAGCTCACGCGCGCGACCGGGGGCGGCGCGGCTTTGCCGGACGTTGCCGGGTCCGCGACAGCCGGGGGCGAGACAGGCTCCATTCGCGAATGATAATAATTCGCATTCTCGGCGTCAACGGGGACCGGGATGCCGCTCTCGCAGCGCCGTGGGCGGTCGGGGCAGCCCGCAGGGATGCTCTACACTTGGCTCGTGAATCGCGTGATGGTGTTCTGCATCGCCGGCTGGTCGGGCTTCTTCGTGATGGGCATCGAGCTGCTGAGCGGCCGCATCCTCGCGCCGAGCTTCGGCAGCGGCATCTACGTGTGGGGCGGCATCATCACCGTGTTCATGCTCGCACTGTCGCTCGGTTACCTACTCGGCGGACGTTGGTCGCTGCAGGAGCCGACGCTGCGCCGGCTCGCGCTGCTGCTGGTGCTGGCGGCAGCGACGACAGCGCCCGTGGCGCTCACGGCCGAAACGCTGCTCGACCGGCTGTTCGACGCGTTTCACGATCCGCGCTACGGTTCGCTCGTGTCGGCGACCTTGCTGTTTTTCGTGCCGACGGCCATCTGCGGCATGGTGTCGCCTTACGCGGTGCGGCTGCTCGTGAGCGAATATCGGGTGACCGGGCAGGTGGCCGGGCTGCTCTATTTCGTGTCCACCCTCGGCAGCGCGGCAGGCACGCTGATCACGTCGTTCTATCTCGTGTTGTGGTTCGACGTCACCCACATCCTGTGGGGCATGAGCGCCATCTCGCTGGCACTCGGCGCCGCGGGTGCCGTGCTGCCGCAACGCCACCATGCGCTCGCGTAGCGTCCTGCTGCTTGCGGCGCTGCTCGCGTGCACGTCGCCACGCGTGTCGCGCGCCGAAGACATCCTGCACACCGAGCGATCGCTGTATCGACAGATCGTTGTCTATCAGGAAGGCAGCGTGCGCTGCATGCGCTTCACGCGGCTCGCGTCGGCCCGCCAGTCGTGCGTCGACCTCGCGGATCGCCCGCGACTCGTCTTCGAGTATCTCCGGATGATGATCGGCGCGCTCTATCTCGCGCCTGCGCCGCAGAGCGTGCTCGTCATCGGCCTCGGCGGCGGCACGCTGGTCGACGCGCTCCAGCGGACGCTTCCCGACGCAGCCATCGACGCCGTCGAGCTCGACCCCGCGGTCGTGCGCGTGGCGAAGGCGTACTTCGATTTCCAGCCCGGCCCTCGCACGCACGTGCACGAGGAGGATGGCCGCGTGTTCGTGAAGCGCGCGCTGCGCGCCGGCCGCCGCTACGACCTCGTCATGCTCGACGCCTACGATCACGAGTACATTCCCGAGCACATGCTGACGCGCGAGTTCCTCGAGGAAGTGAAGGGCATCCTCGCGCCGCACGGCGTCGTCGCGGCCAATACCTTCTCGGGAAGCCGCCTGTACGATCACGAGTCCGCGACGTATGCGGCGGTGTTCGGCCGGTTCTTCAACCTGAAGCGCAGCAACCGCGTCATCCTGCTGCGCAAGGACGGGCTGCCCGACACGCAAACCCTGCGTGCCAACGCCGACACGTTGCGGCCGAAGCTCGGCCCAACGGGCATCGACCCGGCATGGCTCCTGTCATTGTTCGATACGCGGGTCGATTGGCCGGCGGATGCGCGCGTCCTCACCGACCGCTACTCGCCGTCGAACCTTCTCAACGCGAGCCCGCCGTGACGACGGCAAAGCCCAAGGCGCGCTGCTGGTGGGCGGGCGAGGATCCGATGTACGTCGCCTATCACGACGACGAGTGGGGCCTGCCCGTCGCCGACGACCGCAGGCTGTTCGAGAAGCTTTGCCTCGAAGGCTTCCAGGCGGGCCTCAGCTGGCGCACGATCCTGTACAAGCGCGAAGCGTTCCGCAAGGCGTTCGCGGACTTCGACGTGGATCGCGTCGCGCGCTTCACGGCCCGCGACGTCGACCGGCTACTGCGCGACGCCGGCATCGTGCGACATCGCGGCAAGATCGAGTCGACGATCAACAACGCGAGGCGGACGCGCGAGCTGCAGCGCGAGATGGGGTCGCTCGCGGCCTACGTGTGGCGATTCGAGCCGATCCGCGCGTCGCGTCCGCGCATCATCACGCGCGACATTCTGGCCACGATGGCGACGACGCCTGAATCGATCGCCCTGTCGAAGGACCTGAAGCGCCGCGGCTTCACGTTCGTGGGGCCCACGACGGTGTATGCGTTCATGCAGGCGATGGGCCTGGTGAACGACCACCTGGAGGGATGCCCGTCGCGCAGGCGCGCGACGGAGGCGAGGAAGGCGTTCCGGGTGCCGGGCGCAGGCGCGCCGAGCTAGGTCGCTCGGCCGCTGCGCATCACAGTGCGTGCGTGCAAGGCGCCCCCCTCCATGCGGAGAGGCTCGCAACAAGAGCGTCGACTACACCCGCCGCTTGTACTCGCCGGTGCGCGTGTCGATCTCGATGTTGTCGCCCGTGTTCACGAACAGCGGCACCTGGACCTCGAAGCCGCTCGCGATCTTAGCGGGCTTCAGCACCTTGCCCGACGTGTCGCCCTTGACCGCCGGCTCGGTATACGTGATCTCGCGCACGACGCTGTTGGGCAGCTCGACCGAGATGGCGCGCCCCTCGTAGAACGTGAGCTCGACCTCGATGCCGTCCTGCAGGTAAGGCAACGCGTCCTCCATGTTCTCCTTCTCGACCTCGTACTGGTTGAACTCGTGATCCATGAAGACGTACATGGGATCGGCGAAGTACGAGTAGGTCGCCTGCTTCTTCTCGAGCTGGATCACGTCGAACTTCTCGTCGGCGCGATACACCGTCTCGGTGCCGCCGCCCGAGAGCAGGTTGCGGAGCTTCATCTTCACAACCGACGCGTTGCGGCCGGATTTGTTGAACTCGGCCTTCTGAACGACCATGGGGTTCGAGCCGACCATGATGACGTTTCCGGCGCGGACTTCCTGTGCGGTTTTCATGTGCGTTTCCTGCTTCGGCCGCGCCTTTGCGTGAGGGCGCGTCCGAATGATCTGGGCTGACGGTGGGTAACCCGAAATTATAGCCGATCGCGGGCGAATTCCCAAAGCTGCGAAGCGAGGTCCGGCTGGGCCGCGAGGCGCGCCACCCACCGGGCGTCGTGCGCGCGCAACGCCGGCATTGCGGCACTAAAACGCACCCAGCCGTCCGCGACGCGCAGGGCATCGCCCGCATTCCAGGTGTGCCAGAAGCCGCGGCACGCTGCAGCTGCGTCGTCGGGGGCGTCGGCGAGGTATCGATCCAGGAACGCGTCGAGCTTGACGCGGTGCGCGTCGTCCTCCTGCGGATAGATGTGCCAGACGAAGGGCGCGAGCGCCCATTGCGCGCGCACGAACGAGTCCTCGCCGCGAACGAAGTTGGCGTCGCACGACCACAGCAGCGCGTCGTAATCGTCCTGCGCGAGGAACGGGATCGTTGCCAGCGTGAGCGCGCCGTGCGTGATGCGTTCGCCCGCATGCGGGACGCCGCCCCCCAGCCAGCGATCGAAGCTGGCGGTCGCAACACCTTCGGGCACGAGGCACAGCGTCGGCTCGTCGCGCTCGGCCCACGCGTCGAGCAGCGGCGCCAGCGCGGCGTTGGCGTAGCAGAACAAGGAGACGACGCACGGCTCGGCCCAGGCTGCTCCGCCCGCGGCGCCGAGCGCGCCGTTCACGATCGGCGTGATGGCGGCGGGGAACGGCCGCCGCGTCTTCGCGCATGCGCGACCGCGCCGGTCGAAGAGGTCGTGCTCGCGCAGCAAGCCCGCGGTCGCGCGCGTGAAGCCGGGAAAGAAGAAGTAGCGGGTGAGCGGCAGCCGCGGATGCGGGGACGGCAGGCCATGCGCGCTTTCGATCCAGGCTTCGGCGGACAGGTACTCGAGGTTGATCCACAGCGGCTGCACGCTCGCGGTCGCCATCGCCTGAAGGTAACCGGGCGGCAGGCCGCATCCGAATCCCTCGATCACCACATCGGGCAGGGCGGGAATTTCGATGGCGTCGTCGTCGATGCGACGAACGCGAACGCCGTCGCACGTCGCATCGTCGGCGTGCGGATCGAGCCGCGGGGCGAGACGCGCCAGCGCGCGCGGCGCATCGATCCACAGCGTCACCCGCGCGGCGTGCTCGGCCGCGAGCTGCCGGGCGAGGCGCCACGTGACGCCCGCGTCGCCGTAATTGTCGACCACCCGGCAGAACACGTCGATGCGCATGGCGCCGCCATTGAACATCCGCGCGCCGGGCGTGTCGAGACGGAGTTGATAGAGTGGCGCCTATGGAACCGACCGTCTCGCCTGCCGCCGCCGCGGCCCGCCTCACCGTCGACGTCGTCTCGGACGTCGTCTGCCCCTGGTGCTACATCGGCAAGCGCCGGCTCGAGGCGGCACTCGCCCGATTGCACGACCAGGACGACGATCTTGCGGTATCGGTGCGCTGGCATCCCTTCCAGCTCAACCCGGACCTTCCCACGGAAGGGATCGACCGCCGCAGCTATCTCGAATCGAAGTTCGGTGGCCCGCAGCGCGCGGCCCAGGTCTACGACCGGGTCCGGCAGGCCGCGCACGCGAGCGGGCTCGCGCTGGCGTTCGATCGCATCGAACGGCAGCCCAATACGCTCGACGCGCACCGGCTGATCGCATGGGCCCAGCACGAGGATCCCTCGCGTGCCTCGGACCTCGTCGAGCGCCTGTTCCACGCGTACTTCGTGGAGGGCCGCTTCGTCGGCGACCGCAACGAGCTCGCGCGCATCGCGCAGGAGGCCGGATACGACGCGCACGCCGTGCGCGCGCTCCTCGAGTCGGATCGCCTGCGCGATGCCATCGCGGACGCCGGCGTGCGGGCGCGCGACCTCGGCATTTCCGGCGTGCCGTTCTTCATATTCAACGGCCGCGTGGCGTTGTCCGGCGCGCACGAGCCCGACACGCTGCTCGACGCCATCGCGCAAGCGCGTGAGGCGCCGCAAGCCGGCCTCGACGCGTCTTAGCCCGGATCAGCGCGGCCCGAGCTCGCTCTCGTGCCACCGCGCGAGCGCGAGGCGGGAGATCAGCACGACCGCGCCGAACAGCGCGACGCCGCACACGGTGATGAGGATCAGCGCGGCGAACAGCCGCGGGATGTTCAGCTGGATGCCGGCCAGGAGGATCTGATACGCGAGCCCCGCGCCCTGGCCGCCGGTGCCGGCCACGAACTCCGCGACGACCGCTCCGATCAGCGCGAGGCCGCTGGCGATGCGCAAGCCGCCGAAGAAGTACGGCAGCGCGCTCGGCACGCGGAGGCGCCACAGCACCTGCCAGCGGCTCGCCCGATGAAGCCGAAACAGGTCGAGCAGTCCCGGGTCCACGCTGCGCAAGCCGAGGGTGGTGTTGGAGATGACCGGGAAGATGGCGACCACCACCGCGCACAGCACCAGCGCGACGCGCGTGTCGTGCACCCAGATGATGATGAGCGGCGCGATGGCCACGATGGGCGTCACCTGCAGCAACACGGCGTAGGGAAACAGGCTCATCTCGATCCAGCGGCTCTGCACGAACAGCAGTGCCGCCGCGGTGCCGAGCACCACCGATACCGCGAGCGCCGACAGCGCGATGCCCAGCGTGACGCCGAGCGAATGGACGAGCAGGACCCGATCGGTCACCAGCGCTCGCGCGACGACCAGGGGCGACGGGACGATGTATACCGGAACGTCGTACCAGCTCACGAGAAACTGCCACGCCGAGAGCGCGATCAGCGCGATCACGACGGGCGCCGCGTAACGCCAGTCCACCCGCGGCCTCGTCATCGTGCGGCCGCGGCCGGCGCGTTCGCCGACGCGACGCACCGCGAGAGCGCATGCGCATGCTGCGCGAAGTCGGTCGAGACGCGGAACGCGTCGTCACGCGGATACGGCGCATCGATGACGCGGCTCGCGAGTATGCGGCCGGGACGCGCCGCCATCACGACCACGCGCGTCGACAGGAACACCGCTTCCTGGATGCTGTGCGTGACGAACACCACGGTGAGCCCCCGCGCCTGCCACAGCGCGAGCAGATCGTCGTCGAGCCGCTGGCGGGTGAACTCGTCCAGCGCGCCGAACGGCTCGTCCATCAGCAGAAGGTCCGGCTCGTTGACGAGCGCGCGCGCAATGGAAGCGCGCATCTGCATGCCGCCGGACAGCTCGCGCGGCAGATGATGCTCGAATCCGCCCAAACCCACCTGCGCGAGCGCGTGCTCGGCCGCGCGCTGCCCTTCGGCGCGCGGCACGCCGGCGAGGTCGAGCGGCAGTCGGACATTGTTCGACACGCGCGCCCACGGCATGAGCGTTGGAGACTGGAAGACGAATTCCAGCTTGCGGTCGCGCTGCTCGATGGGCGGCAGCGCGCTTCCCCACCAGCGCAGCGAGCCCGCGCTCGGCACGACGAGTCCCGCGATGAGGTTGAGCAGCGTGGTCTTGCCGCAGCCCGAAGGGCCGAGGAGCGTGACGAACTCGCCGCGCGCAATCGAAAGATCGACCGGCGCGAGCGCCGCGGTGCCGTTCGGATAGACCTTCGCGAGACCGGTGGCCTCGACGACCGTCGACATCGCGTCAGGGCAGGACGTGAACGTCGCGGATCAGGTCGAGCGTGTACGCCGGACGGTAGTCGAAGCCGGGCTTGCCGAGCCCCGTGCTCTGAACGAACGCGAACGTGCTCTGCCAGCGCTTGTCGGTCATGGTCAGAATGCCGAGGCGCGGCGCGTCGCCGCCGGTGACGATGCCGTATTGCTTCATCGTCGCATGCCCGAACGCGAGCAGCGCGTCGGTCATCTGCGGATTGTCGCGCCGGATGAGCGCGTGCGCCGGCGCCGGATTCGCGAGGTAGCTCTTCCAGCCCTCGGCGGACGCGACGAGGAAGCGGCGCAGCGCGTCGGCACGCGCCTGCACGTCGGCGCGGCGCACGACCAGCGATTCGGAATAGGGCGGATACCCGAGGTCGGCCAGCAGGAACACCACCGGCTTCACGCCGGCCTGCTCGATCGAGAACGGCTCGGACGTCGCGAAGCCCTGCTGCGACAGCTGCGGATCGACGAGGAACGGCTGCACGCTGAAGGCGTACGGCCGCTTCTGGTCGTCGGTGAAGCCGAAGTGCTCCTTGAGCCACGGCCAGAACGTCGTGTTGCTCGCGGCGCCGATGGCGATCGGCTTTCCCTTCAGATCGGCGAGGCTTCGCACACCGGGATGCGCGATGATCACCGTCGGGTTCTTCTGGAACGTCGCACCGATCGTGGTGATCGGCAGGCCCTGCTCCAGCGCGCCGAGCGTCTGCAGGTCGTCGCCCATCGCGACATCGATCTGCTTCGCGGCGAGAAGCTGCAGCGGATTGACCTGGGGGCCGCCCATGCGGATCGTCACGTCGAGCCCGTGCTTGCGGTAGGTGCCTTCGGCCACCGCCTGATAGAAGCCGCCGTGCTCGGCTTCGGCGAGCCAGTTGGTGCCGAACACGAGCTTGTCGAGTGCCTGTGCGCCTGCGCTGGAAGCGGTGAGCCATGACGCGAGGACGATGCAGCGGCAAAGCGTACGGATCATGCAGGCCTCCGGCAAAGCGCCGATCATACGGCAACGCGCGCGGCCGGACCGGTGCAGCAGGGCGCATATCGAGGTCCGTAAACGGCGAGCCCGCCCTGGCAGCCGGGCGGATAATGCGGTCGTGATGATCGATGCCCAAAGCTGCTACCGCGCTCTCGCGACGCACGACGCGCGCTTCGACGGACGCTTCTACGTCGGCGTCTCGTCCACGCGCATCTATTGCCGGCCGGTGTGCCGGGTGCGCACGCCGCGCCCGGAGCATTGCCGCTATTTCGCGAGTGCGGCGGCCGCGGAGGTCGCCGGCTATCGGCCGTGCCTGCGCTGCCGGCCCGAGCTCGCGCCGGGATTCGCGAGCGTCGACGCGGCGCAGCGTCTCGCGCAAGCCGCGGTGGACCTGATCGAAAGCGGCGTGCTGGAGGACGGCGGCCTCGAGCAGCTCGCGCGGCGTCTCGGCGTCACCAGCCGGCACGTGCGGCGCATCTTCGAGCGCGCATTCGGCGTCACGCCGGTCGAATATGCCCAGACGCAGCGCCTGCTGCTCGCCAAGCGCTTGCTGAGCGACACGACGCTGCCCGTCACCGAAGTCGCGCTGGCGAGCGGCTTCAACAGCGTGCGGCGCTTCAATGCGCTGTGGAAGCAGCGCTACCGCATGGCGCCGAATCGCCTGCGGCGTGAGAACGCCGCGGCGACGCGCGCGGATGTCATGCGCTTCGAGCTCGCATACCGGCCGCCGTACGACTGGCAGGCGATCCATGCATTCCTCGCGGCGCGGGCCATCGCGGGCGTCGAGGATACGAGCGACAACGCATACCGGCGCACCGTGCGCATCGAGCACCGCGGGGCGGCGCATGCGGGCTGGCTGCGCGTGCGTCCGGCAGCCCGGCGACCGGCTTTGGTGCTCGAGATGTCGTCGTCGCTCGCGCGCGTGGTCCCGCTCGTGCTGGGCCGGGTGCGGCATCTCTTCGATCTCGCCTGCCATCCCGACGAGGTGGCCGATGCGCTCGGTGATCTCGCCGCGGGCGCAACCGGCGTGCGCCTGCCGGGAACGGCCGACGGGTTCGAGCTCGCGGTACGCGCCGTGGTCGGACAGCAGGTCAGCGTGCGCTCCGCCCGCACGCTGCTCGGACGCATCGCCGCCAGCCTTGGTGAGACGGACGACTCGTTGCCGCCGGACCTGCCGCGCGTGTTCCCGTCCGCGCAACGCGTCGCCGGGATCGAGTCGGGCGCGCTCGCCGCACTGGGCGTGCTGCCGGCGCGGGCGCGCACGCTCGTTGCGCTGGCGCGCGCCGTCGCGGACGGTGCGGTGGATTTGAGTCCGGGTGCGCCGGTCGACGAAACGCGCGAGGCGCTGCAGCGAATTGGCGGCATCGGGCCGTGGACGACGGAATACATCGCGATGCGCGCGCTCGGATGGCCCGACGCGTTCCCTGCCGGAGACCACGGCGTGCTGAAGGCAATGGGAGTGACGCGCGCCGCGCACGCGGAGAAGCGCAGCGAGGCGTGGCGGCCGTGGCGCGCCTACGCCGTGATGCATCTATGGAGACAACTGTCATGAAGACCATCTCGTATGCGACCTGGACGAGCCCGCTCGGGCCGATGCTGATCGCCGCTTCGGGCGATGGACTGATCGGAGCCTGGTTCGACGGCCAGCGGCATTTCGCCGGGAGCGACCCGGCATGGACGCACGATGCGGAGCAACCTTTGTTGCGCGATGCGCAGCGGCAGCTGCAAGCGTATTTCGACGGTCGGCTGCAGCGTTTCGAGCTTGCGCTCGACCCTGTCGGTACGCTGTTCCAGCGCGCGGTGTGGCGCGCCATCGCGGCCGTTCCCTATGGCGAGGTCATCACGTACGCCGAGCTTGCACGTGCGGCGGGCGCCGAAGGCTCGGCGCGCGCGGCGGGCGCCGCGACGGGACGCAACCCGCTGTCGATCATCGTCCCGTGCCATCGCATCGTGGGCGCGCGCGGCGCGCTGACGGGCTACGCCGGCGGCCTTGCGCGCAAGCGCGCGCTGCTGGATCTCGAGCAGGTGCGCCAGGCCCGGATCGCGGCATGAACGTTCGAACCCACGACGCCGCGCGGCTCGTGGCGCTGGCCGCGATCTGGGGCGCGTCGTTCGTCCTGGTTCGCGTGCTCGCGCCCGTGATCGGTCCGTGGTGGGTCGCCGCAGGACGCCTGCTCATCGGGGGAGTCGCCATCGCGGTCTGGCTCGCACTCGCGCATCGAACCGTGGGCGTGCGTGCGCACTGGCGTGCGTACGCGTTCGTCGGGGTGCTGAACAGCGCGCTGCCTTTCGTGCTGTGGGCCTATGCCGCGCTTCGTCTGCCTGCCTCCTACCTCGTGATCCTGAACGCGATGTCGCCCCTCTTCGGCGCTGCCATCGCACCGTTCGCCCTCGGAGAGCGCCTCGACGCGCGACGCGTCGGCGGCCTCGTCGCGGGCACGGCGGGCGTGGTGCTCGTGACCCGCGCCGTTCCGGTGCAGGCCGACACGGCGTTCGTCCTCGCGCTGTGCGCCGGGCTCGCAGCGGCGCTGTGCTACGCGCTTTCCGCGCTGTGGATCAAGCGAAGGGGCGCGCATCTCCCGCCCATGGGCATTGCCGCATGGAGCCAGGTGTTCGGCGGCGCGCTGGTGCTCCCGTTCGCGTTCCCGTCGCACGTCACCGGACCGCTCGACGCCTCGGTTGGGGTGAACGTCGTGCTGCTCGGCTTCGTGTGCAGCGGCATCGCCTACGTGCTCTACTACCGCCTCATTCGCGACATCGGGCCAACGCGTGCCCTGACCGTCACGTTCCTCATTCCGGCGTTCGGGATGCTGTGGGCGTTCTGGCTGCTCGGGGAATCGATCACCGCCGGCATGATCGGTGGCGCGGCGCTGATCATCGGCGGGACGGCGGCCGTGCTGGGTCAAGCCGCTCCGGCGCGACACATGCGCGCCCCGGGGAACGCATCGGTTTGACGCACGCCGCGGCGTAGAATCGCCGCATGAACGCTCCGCGCGAGATCGTCGATGCGGCACGGGCCGCGCTCGACGCGCTCTTCGCGCAGCAGCGCGACGCCTTCGCGCGCGAGCCCTATCCGGATGTGCGCGTGCGACGCGACCGTCTCGGACGGCTGCTGCGCATCGTCGAAGACGAGGCCGCATGGGTGCGCGCCGTCGACGAGGATTTCGGACATCGCTCGGCGCACGAGACGCGCCTCGCGGAGCTCTACGTGGTGGGGGCCGAGGCGCGGTTCGCGCGTCGCCACCTCGCGCGCTGGATGAGACCGCGGCGCGTGCGCACGCCGGTTCGCCTGTGGCCCGGGGCCGCATCCATCATGCCGCAGCCGCGCGGGGTCGCGGGCGTGATCAGCCCGTGGAACTATCCGCTGCAGCTCGCGCTTGCGCCGGTCGTCGCGGCGCTGGCAGCGGGTAATCGCGTGATGCTGAAGCCGTCGGAGCTGGCGCCCGCAACGTCGGCGCTTCTATGCGCGCGCATCGCAGAGCATTTCGCGCCCGACGAGCTTGCCGTGGTGCTGGGAGACGCCGCGATCGGCGAAGCGTTCTCGCGGCTCCCGTTCGACCATCTGTTCTTCACGGGATCCACGGCGGTGGGCCGCCGTGTCGCGCTGGCGGCCGCAGCGAACCTCACGCCCGTCGCGCTCGAGCTCGGCGGAAAATCGCCCGCGCTGTTCGACGCCGACGCGGATTTCGACCGCCTCGCGCCACGTCTCATGGCGGGCAAGCTGCTGAACGCGGGCCAGACCTGCATCGCGCCCGATTACGCGCTGGTCCCGCGCGAGCGCGTCGATGCGTTCGTGGCCGCGGTGCAGCGCGCGACGGCGGCGCTGTATCCGCCAGCGTCCCGCGCGCGCGACTACACCGCCATCGTGAACGCGCGGCACCATGCCCGGCTCATGGCGCTGGCCGACGACGCACGCGCCCATGGCGCGCGCATCGTCCCGCTCGGTGACGTGCCGGGCGGGCACGCGCGTCATCTCGCCCCTGCGCTGATCGTGGGCGTCGACGAGCGCATGGCCATCATGCGCGAGGAGATCTTCGGCCCGCTGCTGCCCGTCGAAACGTACACCGACTTCGACGACGCGCTGGCGCGTATCAACGCGCGACCGCATCCGCTGGCGCTGTACTGGTTCGGTCACGACCGGTCGCGCCTCACTCGCCTGCTGCGCGAAACGCGCGCCGGCGGCGTTACGGTCAACGACACGCTGTGGCACTTCGCGCACGAGGGCCTTCCGTTCGGCGGCGTGGGCGCGTCGGGCAACGGCGCTTATCATGGCGAGCACGGCTTTCGTGCGTTCTCGCTGGACAAGCCGGTGTTCGTGCAGCGCCGGGTCGCGCCGAGCCGGCTCCTGCATCCGCCGTACGGCGCGGCGTTCGAGCGACTGCTGACGATCTTGAAGCGGCTGTGACGGCCGCATACGACGAGGAGGAGACGAACATCATGCAGTTTCACCTTGGCAGGACCCTGGGAGCGTGGCTCGGTATCGCGTTGACCGCGATGGCCGCGGTCGCGAGCGCGCAGCAGCCGGCATCCACGTGGCAGCAGATCAAGCAGCGCGGCGAGCTGCGCATCGGCGTCACGCCGGGCGAGCCGTGGTACTTCAAGGATCCTGCGTCCGGGCAATGGAGCGGCATCGGGTTTCGCATGGGCCAGCAGATCGCCAGGGACCTCGGCGTCAAGCTCGTCCCGGTCGAGACGACGTGGGGCAACTCCGTCGCGGCGATCCAGGCGAACCAGATCGACGCGATGTTCGTGCTCGATCCCACGGACGAGCGCAAGAAGGCGATCGATTTTCCCGACCAGCCGTTCTTCTGGTACGCGCAGGGCGTTCTGATTCGCGACGGCCTCGCCGCACGCACGTGGGACGACCTCAACAAGCCCGACGTGAGGCTCGCGGTGACGCTCGGCACGGCGCCGGACCGCGACCTCACGCAACGGCTGCCGAAGGCGAAGATCGAGCGCTTCCAGAACATGGACGAGGCCATCGCCGCGTTCTATGCCGGGCGCGTCGACGGCGCGGCGTTCTACCATCCGGCGCTGGTGATGCAGCAGGCGCGTGTGCGCAAGGGCACGGTCGTCATTCCGCAACCGGTGATTGCGTTGTCGACGAGCGCCGGCATCCGCCGCGAGGACGACAAGACGTTCCGTGACTTCCTCGGCAAGGAGTTCGACAAGTACTACAAGGACGGCGAGACGCAGAAGTTCTACGAGGAATTCCTGAAGGCGCGCGGCGTCGATCCGCAGAAGGCACCGCCGATCGTCAAGGAACAGTGGAAATAGCCGGCGATCGCGCGCCGGCGGCGCCGCCGGCTCGCTAGCCCGCGGCGCTCGCGACATGCGCTACGGCTGGGATTTCTCCGCCGTCTGGAGTCATTTCGACATGCTGCTGGCGGGGCTGGTCGGCACGATCGAGATCGCGCTGGTTTCGATCGTGCTCGGCGTCCTGGTCGGCTTCGTCGTGGCGCTCATGCGCCTGTCGCATCGCCGCGCGCTCCACATGCCGGCCACGGCGTTCGTCGAGTTCTACCGCAACACGCCGCCCATCGTTCACTTCTTCTGGTTCTTCTATGCGCTGCCGATCGTGATCGGGCTCTCGCTCGACCCGTTCGTCGCCGCGGTGCTTGCGCTGTCCACGCAATCGGGCGCGTTCTACGCGGAGGTGTTCCGCGGCGGCATCGTGTCGATCGAGCGCGGGCAATGGGAAGGCGCGAAAGCGCTCGGCATGACGTATCGAACGATGATGCGCCGCGTGATCCTGCCGCAGGCCTTGCGCCGCATGGTGGCGCCGTTCATCGACCGCTCGTTCGAGCTCACCAAGACCACGGCGCTCGCCTCGTCGCTCGCGTACGCGGAGTTGCTCTACCAGGCGATGCAGGTCAACAGCATGACGTTCCGCCCGATGGAGGTCTACACCACCATCGCGGTCATGTACTTCGTGGTGCTGTTCACGGTCAGCACGCTGATGCGCCTCGTCGAGCGCCGGCTCGCGCGCGTGGGCTAGCGCGATGCACTACGAGTGGGATTTCAAGGTCGTCCTCGACAGCCTGCCGATCCTGCTGCGGGGCCTGGTCGTCACCGTCGAGCTGTGGATGGTCTCGCTCGTCCTGGGGCTCGCGCTTGGTCTCGCCATCAGCCTCGGGCGCGTGTCGGGGCGCGGCTGGGTCAACGGGCCGGCCATCGCGTATGTCGAGGCATTCCGCAACACGCCCGTGCTCGTGCAGCTCATCTGGTTCTACTATGCGTTCCCCATCGTGCTCGGCCAGCAGCTCACGCCGTTCGTGGCGGCCGTCCTCGCGCTGACGCTCAATACATCGGCTTACTCGGCGGAGATCCTGCGCGGCGGAATCCTTTCGATCGCCCGCGGGCAATGGGAAGGGGCGAAGGCGCTCGGGATGACGCGTGCCGCGACGCTGCGGCGCATCGTGCTGCCGCAGGTATTTCGGCGCATGCTGCCGGCGCTCACCAACCGTGCGATCGAGCTCGCCAAGGTCACGTCGCTGGCGTCGCTGCTCGCGGTGAACGAGGTGATGTACGAGGGACGCTTGCTGAGCTCGACGTACTATCGCCCGCTGGAGGTCCTCACCGTCGTGGCGCTGTTCTATTTCCTGCTGATCTACCCCGGCAGCTATCTTTCCTCGCGTCTCGAGCGGCATCTCGCCGCGCGCGACTGACGGGCCACCGATCGCATGGCCGAGACCGTCCTTCGCATCCGCAACCTGCACAAGCGCTTCGGCGACCTGCATGTCGTCCGCGGCGTCGACCTCACCGTGCGGCGCGGCGAGCGCATCGCCATCATCGGCGCGAGCGGCTCGGGCAAGAGCACGCTGCTGCGCTGCCTCAACTTCATGGAGATACCGAGCGCCGGCGTGATCGAGCTCGACGGCACGCCGCTCGGGCGCGAACGACCGCGTGGCGGCGATGCCAGCGACCGCGTCTACGACGAAAAGTCGCTGTGCGCGGTGCGCGAGCGCGTGGGCATGGTATTCCAGCAGTTCAACCTCTTCCCGCACATGACCGCCCTCGGGAACGTCATGGAAGGCCTCGTGTCGGTCAAGCGCGTCGCCCGCGACGCCGCGCGCAGGCGGGCGCTGGAGGAGCTTGCGCGCGTCGGGTTGCAGGACAAGGTCGACACGTACCCCGGCAAGCTGTCGGGGGGGCAGCAGCAGCGCGTCGCCATTGCGAGGGCGCTCGCGATGGACCCGGCGGTGCTGCTGTTCGACGAGCCGACGTCGTCGCTCGATCCCGAGCTCGTCGGCGAAGTGCTGCGTGTCATCCACGCGCTCGCCGAGGAAGGGCGCACGATGCTGCTCGTCACGCACGAGCTCGGCTTCGCGTATCACTTCGCCGACCGCGTCGTTTTCATCGCCGACGGCGTCATCCACGAGATGGGCAGCGCGGACGAGGTGCTGAAGCACCCGAGCAAGGAGCGCACGCAGGCGTTCCTCGCGCGCTTCACCGAGCGCGCGCTGTAATGCGCATCACGAAGGTCGACGTGCTGGCATTTCATCGCGTGCTGGACGGGCGCTCGTGGAATCCATCGTTCCGCTGGCACGAGCGGCGAGCGCCGCTGGTGGTCGTCGAGACCGACGCGGGCTTGCGGGGCATCGGCGAAGCGTGGTCGCGACAGCCCGAGATCGCGCGCGTGCTCGAAGAGCTCGCGCAGCGGCTTGCGCCTGTGCTGCTCGGCTGCGACATCGCGCTCGCGCGCGACGACATCGCGCGTCGCTTCGAGGCGTCGGCCGATTGGGCCGCTGCGGCGGCCGCCAGCGCGATCGACCTCGCGCTATGGGACCTCGAGGCACAGGCGCGCGGCGAGCCGCTGTGGCGCGCTTTCGGCGGCCGGTCGGGGCGCGTGCGCGTGTACGCGAGCGGCGGCCTGTATCGCGACGGCGAGACGCTCGACGACCTGGCGCGCCAGTTCGCCGGCTATGCCGCGGCCGGCTTCGATGCGGCGAAGATGAAGATCGGCGCCCTGCCGCTCGAGCAAGACCTCGGGCGCGTCCGTGCCGCGCGACGTGCGCTGGGAAGCGAGGCGACGCTGTGGGTCGACGCGGTGAATCAGCTCGATCGATTGCGCGCTCCCGCGTGGTGCGACGCGCTCGCCGCTGCCGACGTCGCGGCGATCCAGGCGCCACTGCCGTTCGACGATGTCGCCGGGATGGCGAGCATCAACGCGGCGCATCTGGCCGTCGTGGCGACCGAGGCGGAGCATCGTCGCGCGGCATTCGCCGAGCTGCTCGATGCGAAGGCCGTGACCCACCTGCAGTATTGCCTGGGACTTTGCGGCGGGCCGTCCGGCGCGCGCGCGCTCGATGCGCTGGCCGCCGCGCACGGCGTGACGAGCACGCCGCAATGCTTCTCGACCGCGGTGCTGCAGTCCGCGAGCCTGCACTTCGGCGCGGCGCATCCGAACGTCGTGGCCGTGGAGCATCACCGCTTCCACGATCATCTCGCCGACATGCTGCCGGCCGCCATGAAACGCATATACCACGGGCACGTGCTGCTCGACGACACCCCGGGCCTCGGGCTTGCCCCGCTGCGCGTGGGTCCGCAGGCCGGCGGCGGCGAGGTGCGCCTTCACGCTTCAATCCACCGATGAGCGAGGCAACATGAATCCCGACACCTCGACCGCGAGCGCGCAGGGCTACGTCGACGATCCGCGCAATGCCGGGGTGCTCGTCTACGTCGACGGCGCGCTCGTGCCGCGCGACGCCGCGCGCGTCTCGATCTTCGACAGCGGCTTCGTGCTCGGCGACGGCATCTGGGAAGGGTTGCGCCTCGTGCGCGGGCGCCTGGTGAGCCTCGACGCGCATCTCGACAGGCTGTACGAAGGCGCGAAATCGATCGCGCTCGACATCGGCCTGTCGCGCGAAGCCGTCGCGGCGGCCGTGCAGGCCACCCTGGATGCGAACGGCATGAGCGACGGCGTGCACATCCGCCTGATGATCACGCGAGGGCGGAAGAAAACCCCGAACCAGGATCCGCGCTTCGCGCTCGGCAAGCCGACCATCGTGATCGTCGCCGAGTACAAGCAGCCGCATCCGGCCGCCAAGGCGAAGGGCATGGCGCTCTTCACCTCGACGTTCCGCTGCAGCGGGCCGGACGTGTTCGACCTGCGGCTCAACTCGCACAGCCGCCTGAACCTCATCCAGGCGCTGATCCAGGCGATCGAGGCGGGCGCCGACGAGGCGCTGATGCTCGACCCGCATGGTTTCGTCGCCAGCTGCAACTCCACCAATTTCTTCGTCGTGCGCGCCGGCCAGCTGTGGACATCGACCGGGCGCTACAACTTCAAGGGCATCACGCGTGGCACGGTGCTCGAGGTCTGCGCGGCGCATGGCATGCGGGTGCGCGAGCTCGATTTCACGCTGGCTGAGACGTACGGCGCCGACGAAGCGTTCGTCACCGGGACGCTGGGCGGCGTGACACCGGTGACGCGCATCGACGGACGCGCGATCGGCGCCGGCGCGCCGGGTGAAATCACGCGCCGCATCGCCGCCTGGTACCAGCAGGCGATCGGCGCCGCGTAAGAAAGATCAGCCGTTCGCGCCGCCGCAGGCGGCGCGTGACCATCCTGCCTTTAAGCGCAGGTTCTTGTTTTGCTACTTAGCCGGCAGCTTGCCCTGCACGCCCTCAACGTAATAGTCCATCTTCGACAGCGCATCGTCGGTGATGACCTTGCCGGCGCCGAGGCGCTCCTTGCCGTCGTTGTCCTTCATCGGGCCGGTGAACGGATGAAGCTTGCCGCTCGCGATGTCGGCTTCGGCCTTCTTCATCGCGTCCTGCGTTTCCTTCGGTACCATCTTGCCGAACGGACCCATCGCGATCATGCCGTCCTTGATGCCCCCCCATACGTTGTCGGGCTTCCACGTGCCGTCGAGCACCGCCTGCGCGCGCGAGATGTAGTACTTGTCCCAGACGTGCGTCGTCGCGGTGAGCTCCGAGTTCGGCCCGTACTTGGACATGTCCGAGTGATACGCGACCGAGTACACCTTCTTCGCCTCGGCGGTCTGCACGACGGCTGTTGAGTCGGTGTGATGCGTGAGCACGTCCGCGCCCTGCGAGATCAGCGTGTTCGCGGCCTCCGACTCGCGCCCCGGGTCGAACCAGGAGCTCACCCAGACCACCTTGGTCTCCGCCTTGGGATTGACGCTGCGCATGCCGCGGGTGAATGCGTTGATGCCCATCACCACCTCGGGGATCGGGAATGCCGCGACGTAGCCCGCGACGTTCGACCTGGTCATCCTCCCCGCGACGATGCCCGCGAGGTAGCGCCCTTCGTAGAAACGCGCGTTGTAGCGCCCCATGTTCTTCGCGTCCTTGTATCCGGTCGCATGCTCGAAGAACGTGTTCGGAAACTGCTGCGCCACCTTGAGCGTCGGGTTCATGTAACCGAAGGACGTGGTGAAGATCAGCTTGTGGCCCGACTGCGCCAGCTCGCGTATCACGCGCTCCGCGTCGGCGCCTTCGGGCACGTTCTCGACGTACTTGGTCGTCACCTTGCCGGCCAGCGCCTTTTCCATCGCGATGCGCGCGATGTCGTGCTGGTGCGTCCATCCGGCGTCGCCGATGGGGCTCACGTAGATGTAGCCGATCTTCAGCGGTCCGGCGTTCTGCGCGCCTGCGGGCAGCGCCCATGCGGCGGCGGTGGCGCCCAGCGCCTTCAGCGTCGTGCGGCGGGTGAAGGATGGCATCGCGAGTCTCCTGTCAGGGCAGCCGGTGGAAGCGACGGATTGTACTTCCGGTCAGGCCTCGGCGGCGTCACGCATCGGGGTGGAACGGCTTGCCGAGCGATGCGGGCGCATTCAGTCGAATGGTGGCGGCATCGCGCGAGATGATCGTCAGCACGATGATCGTGGCGAGGTAAGGCAGCATGGCCAGAATCTGCGACGGCATCTCGATGCCGGCGGCCTGCACCTGGAATTGCGCGAGCGTCACGCCGCCGAAGAGATAGGCGCCGAGCAGCACGCGCGCCGGCTTCCACGTCGCGAAAACGACCAGCGCCAGCGCGATCCAGCCGCGACCCGCGGTCATGCCTTCGACCCACGACGGCGTGTAGGCGACCGCGAGATACGCGCCGCCCAGTCCCGCGCAGGCGCCGCCGAAGACCACGGCGGCATAGCGGATGGCGACGACGCGATAGCCGATCGCGTGTGCCGCCTGCGGCGATTCGCCGACCGCGCGAAGCACGAGCCCTGCCCGTGTGCGATGGAGGAACAACTCCACACCACCGAACAGCGCGAGCGACAGATAGACGAGGGGATTGTGCGCGAACAGCAGCTCGCCGAAGATCGGAAGCGACGACACATTCGGTATCGCGACCGGCTTCAATCCTTCGATGACGACGCTGATGTAGTCGAGGCCGACGAACGCGGACAACCCTACGCCGAAGAGCGACAACGCGAGCCCGGTCGCGACCTGATTCGCGAGCAGCGAGAGCGCGACCACGGCGAAGACGAGCGACAGCGCGGCGCCGGCCGCCATCCCGGCCGCCACGCCGGCCCACGGCGAGTGCGTCTTCGCGGTGACGATGAATGCGCAGACGGCGCCCACGAGCATCATGCCTTCCACGCCAAGGTTGAGGACGCCGGACTTCTCGGTGACGAGCTCGCCGAGCGACGCGAACACGAGCGGCGTGCCGGCCGCGAGCGTGAGCGCGATCAGGTGGACAGCCGTATCCATGCTCGTGTCAGGCGTACGCGGAAGTTCACGAAGACGTCGGCGGCGAGCAGGAACAGCAGCAGTGTCCCCTGGAACAGCCCGGTGACCGCGGACGGCAGCCCGAGGCGGATCTGCGCGGATTCGCCGCCGAGATACAGCAGCGACATGAGCAGGCTCGCAAGCACGATGCCGACCGGGTGCAGCCGGCCCACGAAGGCGACGATGATCGCAGCGAAGCCGTAGCCCGGGGACATGCTGGGAAGCAGCTGGCCGATGGGCCCGGCGGCTTCGCCGGCACCGGCCAATCCCGCGCACGCGCCGCCGATCAGCATGCCGAGCCACACGGTGCGATCGGCCGAGATGCCCGCGTAGTTCGCCGCCGCCGGCGCGAGACCCGCCACGCGCATGCGATAACCGGCGAAGCTCTTGCGCACGAAGACCCACGCGGCGGCGACGATGACGAGCGCGACGATGAGCCCGATGTTGAGCCGCGTATCCGGCAGCAGGTTCGGCAGCAGCGCGGAAGCCGCAAACAACTTCGACTGCGGAAAGTTGTAGCCCTCCGGGTCGCGCCAGGCGCCATGCACGAGCAGCGACAGCCACAGGTTGGCGACGTACACGAGCATGAGCGAGGTGAGGATCTCATTCGCGTTGAAGCGCGTGCGCAGCAAAGCCGGAATGGCGGCCCACGCGAGGCCGCAAAGCGCACCGGCGACGAGCATTCCCGGCAGCACGAGCGCCGAGTCGCTGTCCCCGAACGCGAGTGCGATGCCGCCAGCGCCCATGGCACCGAGCGTGAGCTGGCCTTCGGCGCCGATGTTCCACACGTTGGCCCGGTAGCCGATCGCAAGCCCCGTGGCGATGAGCATCAGCGGCGTGGCCTTGAGCAGCAGCTCGCCGATGCCGTAGCGCGAGGCGATGGGCTCGACGAAGAACGCGGACAGCGCCGCGACGGGGTTCTTGCCGAGCGCGGCGAAGAGCACCACACCGAGCACGACGGTCGCGCCGGCGGCGACCAGCGGCGAGATCCAGGCGGCGAGGCGCGAGGGCTCGGGCCGCGCCTCGAGGCGGATCATGCCGAGGCGCCCGCCTGCGCGGAAGCGGCGCCGGCCATCAGCAGGCCGATCTGCTCCGCGTTCGTCTCCTGGACGGGAATCGCCGGCGACAGCACGCCGTGCGCGATGACCGCGAGTCGATCGCAGATCTCGAACAGCTCCTCGAGGTCCTCGGACACGACGAGCACCGCGCAGCCCGCGTCGCGCAGGTCGAGCAGCGACTGACGGATCTGCGCCGACGCGCCGACGTCGACGCCCCAGGTAGGCTGCGCCGCGATCATGACCTTCGGCGACTGGCGGATCTCGCGTCCCACGATGAATTTCTGCAGGTTGCCACCGGACAGGCTGCGCGCCGCGGCCTCCGGCCCGCCGGCCTTCACGCCATACGCGCGGATCGTCTCGCGCGCGTACGCCCGCACCGCCGAGCCGCGGATGAAGCCGCGCCTGACAAGTCCGCGCCGGTGCGCGGTCAGCAATGCGTTCTCCGCGAGCGACATGTCGGGCACCGCGCCGCGCCCGAGACGATCCTCGGGAACGAACGCGAGCCCGAGGTCGCGCCGGGCGTCGGCATCGAGCGCGCCGGCCGCGGCGCCATCAATCTTCACGGCGCCTGCGTCCACCGCGCGCTCGCCGGACAACGCCGCCAGCAGCTCCTGCTGTCCGTTGCCCGACACACCCGCGATGCCCACGATCTCGCCCGTGCGCACGCGCAAGGAGACGTTCTGCAGGGGCACACCGAACGGATCGTCCGCCGGCACGTCGAGTCGCTCGACCACGAGCGCGTCGGCGCCCGCTCGAGCAGCGCGATGCTTCGGGCGCGGCAGGTCATGGCCGATCATCATCCGCGCGAGGCTCGACGCGGTCTCCGACCGGGGGTCGCAAGTGCCCGTGACGCGACCGGCGCGCAGCACGGTGGCGCGGTCGCACAGCGCGCGTATCTCGTCGAGCTTGTGGCTGATGTAGACGATGCTGCATCCTTCGGCCGCGAGATGGCGTAGCGTGTCGAACAGCGCGTCGACCGCTTGCGGGGTCAGCACCGACGTCGGCTCGTCGAGGATCAGCAGGCGTGGATCCTGCAGCAGGCAGCGCACGATCTCCACGCGCTGGCGCTCGCCCACCGACATCGTGTGCACGCGTCGCGCCGGGTCGAGCGGAAGGCCATAACGCTTCGACACCTCGCGGATGCGTCGTCGCAGGCCGCGGCGCCCTGCATCCCTGGGGGAGAGCGCGAGGGCGATGTTGTCCGCGACGGTGAGCGTCTCGAACAGCGAGAAATGCTGGAACACCATGCCGATGCCCAGCTTGCGTGCCGATGCGGGGTTGTCGATCTCGACCGGCCGCCCTTCCCAGAAGATCTCGCCGGCATCGGGCTCCACCAGCCCATAGATGATCTTCATGAGCGTCGACTTGCCGGCGCCGTTCTCACCGAGCACCGCGTGGATCTCGCCCGCCGCGACGTCGAGGTCGATGCCGTCGTTGGCGACGACCGTCGGATACGCTTTGGTGATGCCGCGCAACGCGAGGCGCGCCGCGGGCGGGCGGTTCTCGCGCGCCGCCATCAGCGCACGGGTGACGCCAGCGTGAGCGTTGCGTGCGGCCGTGCGCTCGCCGCCTTGACGGCAAGCAGCTGTGCCGCGACGGCGATTGCGATGCTTCCGGGTGCCTTGCCGGTGAGACCGGGGAGCGCCGCGCCGATCGGGCAGACGACCGACGACATCCGTTCTGCCGCGATGCCGCGCGCGCCGAGCCGCCGCTCGAGTTGCGCCCGCTTCGCCCGCGATCCGATCATGCCGACGTAGCGCCAGTCGTCGCGCGCGAGCGCGGTCTCGATCAGGGCGAAGTCGAGCGCGTGGCTGTGCGTGAGCACGATCACGAAGCTGCCCGGCGGCGCTTCGCGCAACTCGGCTTCGGGCACGTCGGTGACGACGATCTCGACGTTGCGGGGCACGGACGCGGGGAAATCCGCGTCGCGCGCGTCGATCCAGCGCACCTGCGCAGGCAGCACGCCGAGGACCTGGACGAGCGCGCGACCGACGTGACCGTTCCCGAACACGAGCACGGCGAACGGATCGGGGCGCTCGATCTGCACGACGAGTGACGGCTCTCGCTCGCCGGGAAGCGGCATCAGCACCGTGCCGCACGTGCCGGCCGCGAGCCTCGCGCGCGCGAAGGCGACCGCGGCGGAATCGAGCGCCGGGTCCCCGAGCGTTCCGCGAGCGTCGTCGGCGCTGACCACGAGTCGTGCGTGCATGCGGGCGCCGATGCGCGCGACGCACGCGAAGGCCGCCTCCGCCCGCGCGCAGGCCTGCGCCGCGTCGATCCAGCTGCGCGAGCTCGGGTCGAGCGTGGAAAACACGACGGTCGCGACGCCGCCGCAGCATTGACCCACGCGCGCCGCGAGGGGAAAGCGCACGATCCACGTCGCGAGCGCGGGTTCGACGAGCGCCTCGCGCGCGAGCCGGATCGCCTCGAACTCCAGATGCCCACCGCCGATGGTGCCGCTCGTGGCTGCGCGGGTCACGACCATGGCGGCGCCCGACTCGCGCGGCACCGAACCCGAGACGTGCGCGACGACGACAAGCACGGCATGCGCATCGTCGTGCAGCGCGTCGGCGACTGCGTCGAGCCACGGCGGCAGCGCAGCGTGCTCGTGCGTCACGGGCGGGGCGCCTGCACGGCCGCTTCGGCGCCGGCCGGGGCGGCATGACGCTGTCGCGCGCGCGCGCGAACGTCGCCGATCGCCGCGAGCACGCGCTCCGGCGTGGCCGGCGCATCCAGCCGGGGCACGACGCGATACTCGCCGACGCTCGCGATCGCGTCGCGCAACGCGTGGAATGCGGACAGCGCGAGCATCAGCGGCGGCTCGCCCACCGCCTTCGAGCGGTGGATCGTCTCCTCGCGATTGGGCGCGTCGAAGAACTCGATGCGCGCCT
>DATJIS010000101.1:0-65110 GCA_035493035.1 Casimicrobiaceae bacterium
GGTGCTGCGCATGCGCTTCGGCATCGAGATGAACACCGACCACACGCTCGAGGAAGTCGGCAAGCAGTTCGACGTCACGCGCGAGCGCATCCGCCAGATCGAGGCGAAGGCGCTGCGCAAGCTGCGCCATCCGTCGCGCTCGGAAAAGCTGCGGAGCTTCCTCGAAGGCGAGTGACAGCAGGCTGCAACACGAACGCCCCGGTGCCCCCGGGGCTTTTTTTTACGGCCGCGTCATACCGATCGCTCCTCGACGTCCCGCACGCCGGGCAGTGCGCGCATGCGGGCGATGAGGTCCTCGACGTCGCGCGCCGCGATCGGCACGACACGAATGCGTATCTCCTCGAGGTCCCCGGTCTGCGTGGGCTGCAGGATGAACTGCCGGATCCTGAAGGGGCCTGGACCGATGGCGCGACTCAACGACTCGATCGACACCTGACCCGGCACGGCGACGAGGAAGAAGTCGCGGGCCTGACGCGCCGCGCGATAGCGCTCTTCGAGCGGCTTTATGCCGGCGAGGATGACCAGGATGATCACCGTCGCCACCGTCGCCGCCACGTAGAGGCCGCCGCCGACCGCGAGCCCGATCGCGGCCACCGCCCATACGCTGGCCGCCGTGGTGAGGCCGCGTATGACCTCGCCACGCAAGAGAATCGCTCCGGCGCCGAGGAAGCCGATGCCGGAGACCACCTGCGCGGCGATCCGCGAGGGATCGAGCACGACGTGCTGTTCACCGAGCACGTCCGAGAACGCGTAGGCCGACACGATCATGATGAGCGCGGAGCCGACCGAAACCAGCATGTGGGTACGCAGCCCGGCCGTCCATGACAGCCGCTCGCGCTCGAGGCCGATGACACTGCCCAACGCCGCGGCGGCCAGCAGGCGCACCGCCATTTCCCAGTTCGACAGCAAGCCGTTCCTCCGGTCGGAAGCGTGCATCGCGCGCGCGGCATCCCCCTGTTCCCGGTCATTTTCTCACGCGCTCACGAGCGGGCTTTCGCGCGTGCGGAATGACAACGCGACCGGTAAAAGGTACCGGGTTTGTGGCGGTGCGACGCGCGCTTCCTGATTCGCCCCGCACGCAGCCGCTCAGGTGCTGCGTGCCGCGCACGGATCTTGCAGAACGTTTGCAGGCGCTTCGCGCCTCCCGCCCACGCTAGACGACGCGTCGCGCGCGCATCGGCGCGGAGGTAGTGACATCCTATCCTCGAGGAGCTCGCACATGAATGCATCGCTACGCAAGACCGCACTCTCCGTCGCCCTGCTGTCGGCCGGGCTGGCGATGAGCGCGATGGCTCAGACACCCGGCACGAGCACGCCCGGTGCCACCGGCACCGCCGCCCGCGGCGGCACCCCGGCAGCGACCACCGACACGGCGGGCGCGCGCGGCGCGAGCGACGCGAAGCTCGCGCACGGTGACCGCAAGTTCATCGACAACGCGGCGAAGGGCGGCATGGCCGAGGTTCAGCTCGGCCAGCTCGCCGCGCAGAAGGCACAGAGCGCGGAGGTGAAGCAGTTCGGGCAGAAGATGGTCGACGACCACACGAAGGCGAACGAGCAGCTGAAGCAGATCGCGAGCAGCAAGAACGTCGAGCTGCCGACGGCGATCGAGGGCTCCGCGAAGCGCGAGTACGACCGCCTGTCGAAGATGTCGGGCGCCGACTTCGATCGCGAGTACATGAAGCACATGGTCTCGGACCACAAGAAGGACGTGAAGGAGTTCAGCGACGAAGCGAAGTCGGGCAAGGACTCCGACGTGAAGCAGTTCGCGTCGTCGACGCTGCCGACGCTGCAGCAGCATCTGCAGCTTGCGCAGCAAACCGACGCGGCGGTACGCACCGCGAGCCGCAGCGGCAACACCTCGAACACGAGCGGCACCGGCAGCACCTCGAGCATGGCGCGCAAGCAGGGCAGCTGACGCGGGCGCGCTTGCAGGCGGACGTCGGCGCCTCCAGGCAGTAGCGGCGTCCTCGTCCGAGCACCGCCCGGCGGTCGCGCAGTGTGGGGCGCGGCCGCCGGCGGCGGTGTTGCACGCTACTTGAAGACGAGCACGGGCACCGGGCTCAGCGTGAGCACCTTCTGCGCCACGGAACCGAGCATCAGCGACGCGAGCGCGGTATGGCCGTGCGTGCCGAGCGCGACGGCGTCGAACTTGCCCTCGCGCGCAAGGCTCACGATCTCCTTGGCCGGATCGCCCACGCGCGCCTCCACCGTGTAGGCAACTCCTGCGCGGTCCAGAGCTTCGCGCGCGGGCTGCAGCGCCTTGGCGCTCTCCTCGGCATAGAAGTCGTTCACCGTCTTGCGTCCGACCCAGCCCGTGGCCATGCCGTAAGGAATGGCCGGGTGCACGTGCGCGAGCGTGAGCTCGGGCCGCGCCGCGAACCAGCGCTCGTGGCCGACGAGCGATTCGAGCGCCGCCAGCGCGGCGGGTGACCCATCGGTCGCGAAGAGGATCTTCATGGCGGCGCAGTTTAGCGCAGCGCGAGCGATACGACGACCTGCTCCGGATCCTCGGGGTCGTCGCGCACGCCAAAGCCGAGGCCCGCGACGAAGCCGAGCATGCGCGCGTTCGCGCGCAGCACGGAGCCTTCGAGCCGGGCGAATCCGCGGCGCGTGGCGCTTGCCACGAGCCGTGCCATGAGCGCGCGGGCAACGCCTCGCCGTTGCCATACGTCGGCGACGACAATGGCGAACTCGGCGCTCTCGCCGTCCGGATTGGCGATGTACCGCGCCACGCCGACGAACACGGGATGTCCGTGCGGATGCGCGACGTCCGCGACCGCGACGAGCGCCATCTCGCGGTCGTAGTCGACCTGCGTGAAGCGCGCCAGCATCGCCGGCGTCAGCGCATGCAGCTGGTAGAAAAAACGGAAGTAGCGCGTCTGCGGCGAGAGTGTCTCGACGAACTCGAGCTCGAGCTCGGCATCCTCGGGACGGATCGGGCGAACCGTGATCGACGCGCCATCGGGCAAGGCGACGTTCTCGACCATCTCCGCGGGATACGGATGGATCGCCATGTGGCGATAGCCGGGCTGCGCGCGGCGCGACGGATCCGCGCGCGCGTGCGCATCACCGACGACCGCGACCTCGTCGCGAGCGCCGATGCGCGCCAGCGTGAGCTCGATCAGCCAGGGCAATGCACCGATCATGGTCGACACGCGCAACAGCAGGCGCACGAGCGCCTCGTCGCCGTCGGCCACGTGCGCCATCGCCGGCGCGCCCGGCTGCGCGCCGCCTGCCCGCGCGGCCGCGATCAGCTCGCGCGCGAGACCACGGCTCAACGGCGGCAGCATGCAAACGCCCGGCTCGCCGTTCGCATGCCCGCGGCGGCACAGCGTCACGACGGGGCCGAACAGAGGGTCGGTCGCAATGATCACGTCGAATTCGAGCGGATGGGTGCGCGCCGGCTTCTCCAGCGTGACGCGTGGATGCTCGCTGCCCTCCTCATCGTGCAGCCCCGCGATCTCGGTCCACGCCTTGTCGAGCGCCGCTCGCGTGTGGACGACGCGCGTCCACGTCTGGTTGCCATGCGGCGCGGAGAGCATCACCGGAAACCGCAGCCGCGCCGCCGCGACGCGCGCGTCGTCGGCGTTGACCACGACCGCGCACGGCGACAGCGTGATCCCGAACGCGCCGAGGAGTTCCTCGATCTCGCCGCGCAGCAGCGTGGTGCGGCCGCTTTCGCCGAGCCTTGTGCGAAGACGCTCGGCGCTTTCGTAGTCGAGCGGCTCGGGCTCCGGCTGCAGCGCCGGCGCTTCCAGCAGCCACGCCTGGTTGCGGCGATACGCGGCGAGGAACGAGAACGCGGTGACGGCATTCTCCGGCGTATAGAAGTTCACGATGCCGCCGCTTTCGAGCGCCGCGTGCACTTCGGGCCGCTCGATCGCACCGAGCCATGCACCGAGCACCGGCTTGTGAAGATCGCGGGCGGTCGCGGCGACAGCGCGCGCCGCCGCGTCCGCCGGCATCGCCGGGCGAGATACGTGCAACGCAAGCACCGCGTCGACGCCGGGATCGCTCGCGAGTACGCCAACCGCTTCGGCAAGGCGCGCGGGCGGCGCGTCGCCGCGAAGGTCGACCGGGTTGCCGCGCGCGCAGTCTTCCGGAAGGAGCCGATCGAGCGCCGCGAGCGTCGCGCGCGTCAGCCGCGCGAGCTCGACGCCGCGATCCATCACGCTGTCGGCGGCGAGCAGCGCGGGACCGCGTCCATTCGACACGATGGCGAGGCGATCACTGCTCGGGATCCGTCCCGTCGCGAGGATGCGCGCGGCCGAGAAGAGCTCGGTGTAGTCGCGCACGCGCACGGCGCCGCCCCGGCGCAGCGCAGCGTCGAACACCGCGTCGGCGCTCGGCCTGCGCCGCTGCTCGATCGAGCGCCCCGCCTTGAGCACGATCACCGGCTTGGTGCGCGCCGCGCTGCGCAACGCGGAGAGGAACGGCCGCGCTTCACGCAGCTCCTCGATGTACAGCAGGATGCCGTCGGTGAGCGCGTCGAGCACGAGGCAGTCGAGGAGCTCGCCGAACCCGACGCCGAGGCCGGTGCCGAGCGAGATCACCGTGGAAAAGCCGAAGTGCTGGGGCGCCGCGAAGTCGAGCAGTGCCGTCGCGACCGCGCCGGATTGCGCGACGAGCGCGAGACGGCCCGGGCGTGCGCGAGGCGCGCAGAACGTCGCATCGAGCCCGATGTCGGTGCGGATGACGCCGAAGGCACCGGCGCCGATCACGCGGATGCCATGGCGACGTGCGGTGTCCTGCACGTCGCGGCTCCATTGCTTGGCACCGGACGCGGGGGGTGCCGTCATGATCACGGCGGCCTTCACGCCGCTTGCGCCGGCATCGTCCAGCACGCCCGTCACCGCACGCGCCGGCGTGGCGATCACTGCGAGCTCGACCGGCGCGCCGATGGCCGAGAGCGACCCGTACGCGCGGAGACCCAGCACGGTGCGGTGCTTCGGATTGATCGCATGGATCGGCCCCTTGAACCCGCCCTCGAGCAGGTTCTCGAGCGCCGTGCGGCCGACCGATCCCTCGCGCTCGGTTGCACCGACGAGCGCGACGGAGGCCGGGGAGACGAGGGGACGCAGGTAGTGCTGCATCGGCATGGGGGACGCGGTGGGCGGAAACGCGTCGCTATAATGCCTTGGCCGGCGAGCTCGACGCATTCCGGGCCCGCACCGCGCTAGCCTTGCTCGCGCTACCGATAGGTTGTGCGGCTCGCCGTTCGGCTGATCGTCCTGCGCGTCGAAGTTGACGTGTGCAAAGCGAGGCGCGTAAGCTGTTCGCGGGGGCAACAGGACCCCCGGGATCTTCCCTCCAAGACGGTGCCCCGTCCAATCCTGTGAGCGTTGCGCACGAGCGCGGGCACTGTCGTTCCATTTCTCGACATCCCCCGTTGGTGGCCCGCAGCGCGTGTTCGCATTCTTGCGCTTGATGGAGGGCGGTCATGCCTTACTCGCTGAAGCAGATTCATTGCAGGCCCTGGACGCTGAACGGGCTGTCACTGGAACTGATCGAGAGCCACTACGAGAACAATTACGGCGGTGCGCTGCGCCGACTCAACGCGATCACCGAGCAGCTCGGATCACTCGATTTCGAGAAGGCGCCCGGCCATGTGATCAACGGACTCAAGCGCGAGGAGCTCGTGGCGCTCAACTCGACGCTGCTGCACGAGCTCTACTTCGCGAGCCTCGGCGGGGACGGCAAGCCGACGCAAACGATGATCGATGCGCTTTCGGCGCAGTTCGGCTCGTTCGATCGCTGGCGTACGCAGTTTCGGGCAATGGGCTATGCGCTGGGTGGCGGATCCGGCTGGGTCGTCCTCACTTACATTCCGCGCGACGGCCTATTGCTGAACCAGTACGCGGCCGAACACTCGCAGGCCGCGGTGAGCGGCGTACCGATTCTCGCGCTCGACATGTACGAGCACGCCTTTCACATGGATTTCGCTGCCAACGCGAGGGCGTACGTCGACACGTTCCTGCGCAACGTCGACTGGCCGGCGGTGGAAGAACGCTACGAGGATGCGACAAAGGTCGCGCCGCCGCGACCACTGATCCAGCCCGAGTTCGCCGATGTGCCGAGCATCGGTGTCGAGGAGGTCCGCCAGCTCCTCGCATCCAAAGCGCCCGTCCAGGTCATCGACGTCCGGCCACGTCACTCCCTGTCCAGGCAGCAGGATATCGCCGAGGGCGTGCAATGGCGCGATCCTGATCGATTGCAGGATTGGATGGGAGACCTCTCGAAATCGGAGCCCGTGGTCGTGTACTGCGCCTACGGCTTCCACGTGGGCTGCGGCACTGCGAGCAAGCTGCGCGATGCCGGATTCGATGCGAAGTTCATGAACAGCGGGCACTCCGGCTGGAAGGCGGTCGGCGCGCCCGTGCGGCTCAATCGCTGAAGCGTCGCGCGAGTATCGAATGGACAACGGCCCCGCTGCTACGGCTGCAACGGCGCCGCCGTCCTACTCGCTCGCGCAGCTCGTGCTCTACATGCTCCGGCTGGGAGCACTGGGATTCGGCGGCCCCGTTGCACTCGCCGGCTACATGCACCGCGACCTCGTCGACGGGCGGCGCTGGATCACCGACGCCGACTATAAGGAGGGCCTCGCCCTGGCTCAGCTGATGCCGGGTCCGCTCGCCGCCCAGCTCGCCATGTACCTGGGCTACGTGCATTACCGCGTGCTGGGCGCGACGGTCGTCGGTGTCGCGTTCGTGCTTCCGTCGTTCCTCATGGTCGTGGCACTCGGCTGGGCCTACGTTCGCTACGGCGGACTTTCCTGGATGCAAGCCGTCTTCTATGGCGTAGGCGCAGCCGTCATCGGCATCATCGCGATGAGCGCCTACAAGCTCACCACGCGAAGCATCGGCAAGGACAAGCTGCTCTGGGCCGTGTACCTGGTGGTGGCCATCGTGACCGTTGCAACAGAAAACGAGATCGCCTGGTTGTTCCTGGCTGCCGGCGTGCTCGTGTGCATGTGGCGGTCACCGCCGCGCTGGCTGCACCGCGGCGGCCTGGGCGCGCTTGCCGGCGTGCCTCTGGCGGAAGGCTCGGGCGTCTTGTCGAGCGTCGATTGGCCGTTGCTGGGACAGATCGGCGTGTTCTTCGCCAAGGCGGGCGCCTTCGTGTTCGGCTCGGGACTGGCGATCGTTCCGTTTCTTTATGGCCACGTCGTCACCGAAGCCCATTGGCTCAGCGAGCGCCAGTTCGTCGACGCGGTTGCGGTGGCGATGATCACACCCGGCCCCGTGGTGATCACGGTCGGCTTCATCGGGTACCTGCTGGCCGGGCTGCCGGGTGCCTCGGTTGCCGCGCTCGGGACGTTTCTGCCGTGCTATCTGTTCACCATCCTGCCGGCGCCGTATTTCAAGAAGTACGGGAAATTGCCGGCCCTGGTTGCATTCGTCGATGGCGTCACGGCCGCCGCGATCGGCGCCATTACCGGCGCGGTCATCGTCCTCGCTCGCCGCTCGATCGTCGACGTCCCGACGGCGATAATCGCCGGCATCACCCTGGTGCTGCTGTTCCGATTCAAGAAGCTGCAGGAGCCCGTCGTCGTCGCGGCGGCCGCGCTGATCGGTCTCGCGGCGTATCCGCTGCTTCACGGCTGACACGATGCGATCACGCCAACACGGCTGCATTCTCGGCGCGCTTTTCGCTATCGTCTCCTGGGCACTTGGGATAACGGTTGCGGCGGCGGCACAACCGGCGCTCGAGCGGGTCGAGACCATCGCGATGCCGGGTGTCAAAGGGCGTATCGACCACTTCGCCGCGGATCCCGCGCGCCATCGGCTGTTTGTCGCGGCGTTGGGCAACGACACGGTCGAAGTCGTCGATACCGAAAAGCATGGCCGGCGGACGATCACGGGGCTGGGCCAGCCGCAGGGCGTACTGTACGTGGCCGCCGATGATCGGCTTGTGATCGCGAACGGCGGCGCCAGCCGCGTCGACTTTATCGACGGCACGTCGCTGCGGATCCTCGAGCACATCGGTCCACTCGACGATGCCGACAACGTACGCGCGCTGGCGGCGAAGCATGGGGTGCTGGTGGGCTATGGCAAAGGCGCACTGCGGCTGCTCGACACGACAACCGGGCAGTCGGCGGCAGATATTCGGTTACCGGGTCATCCCGAGTCGTTCCAGGTCGATCCCGAGCGCAATCGGGTATACGTCAACGTCCCGTCGGCGCACGCGGTCGTCGTCGTGGATCTCGAGACGCGTCGTGTCGTCGCGCGCTGGCCGACGCCGCAAGTCTCGGAAAATTTCCCCATGGCGCTCGATCTGCAGGACCGGCGGCTGTTCGTCGGCGCGCGTTCGCCAGCCGTGCTGCTGGTGTACGACCTCGACGGCGGCAACGTCGTGGCCCGCGTTCCGATCGGAGGCGACACCGATGATGTGTATTACGACGGTCAACGCAAAAGGGTGTACGCAATCTGCGGCGCGGGCAGTGTGGAGGTGATCCGCCAGGAATCGCCGGACAAGTACACGGTCGAGCAGTCGGTCGGCACCGCGCCGCGCGCGCGCACCGGGCTCTTCGTGCCACAGGAAGCGAGGCTCTACGTCGCCGCGCCCGCGTCCGCTGGATCGCCTGCGCGGCTGCTCGTATTCCGGGTGAATTGACGGCATGCGTCGCGTATCACGGCCTGGCCGGCGCTAGCGCCGAGTTCGACGCACTACGACACATGCGCGACGCAAGAAGGGCGACGACGTGAAGCGAGGCATCTACTACGGGCTTGCCTCGGCGGCGCTGTTCGGCGTCAGCACGCCGCTTTCCAAGGCGCTCGTTGGCGCGATCGCCCCGCTGTGGCTCGCTTCCATCCTATACATCGGCGCCGGCGTCGGGCTGCTCGTCGTCCTGGTCGTACGCCGCCGGTATGACGCCCTTTCGCCGCTCGCGCTTCCGACCGGCAGGGATTGGATGTGGGTCGGTTCGGCGATCGCGCTCGGGGGCATAGCGGGACCGGTCGCGTTGATGTACGGGCTCACCAGCACCAGCGGGGCCACCGCTACGCTGTTGCTCAACCTCGAGGCGGTCCTCACAGCCCTCGTCGCCTGGTTTGTGTTTCACGAGAACTTCGATCGTCGTATCGCGCTCGGCATGGCCGTCATTGTGCTGGGAGCAGCGATCCTGGCAGCGTCACCCGCGGGAGCGCATTCCTCTCCGATGGGTTCGACTCTGGTGACGGTGGCGTGCCTGTGCTGGGCGCTCGACAACAACTTGACGCGGCGCGCGTCGGCCAGCGATCCGGTCCTCCTGGCTTCGCTCAAGGGGCTGGTTGCCGGTACTGCGAACGCCGGACTCGCCTGGGTCCTCGGAACGCCGATGCCGACGCTCCTCTCCGCGGGGGCGGGGGCTGTCGTCGGCTTTGCCGGCTATGGTGTCAGTCTCGTCCTGTTCATCCTCGCGTTGCGTCACCTCGGCACGGCGCGGACGAGCGCTTACTTTTCAGTGGGACCATTCTTTGGCGCGATTGTCGCGCTCTTCATGGGGCAGGGAGCGCTGACGTGGTCATTTGTGGTTGCTGCGGGCCTCATGGCGCTAGGGGTGTGGCTTCACGTATCCGAGCGACATGCGCACGAGCACTTGCACGAGCCGCAGGAACATATCCATTCGCACGTGCACGATGAGCATCACCGGCATGAGCACGCTTTCGCCTGGGATGGCTCGGAACCGCATACCCATCGGCACTTCCACGCTGCCCTCAGACACAGCCATCCGCACTACCCCGATCTACACCATCGACATCGACATCGACCGGGGAACACGGCAATTGACCGCACGAGCGCTGCCGCCGATCAGCGCAAATGACTTTTGCGGCATCGCGCCGCGATGCGTTACACGAAAACGGGCCCCCCCACAGGGCCCCGCGCGCGATGTTGCCGAGAGGCGTTATTGCCCGCTACGCGAGCCGTCGCCCATGCTTCCCGTCACGTCCTCCATGTTGCCGATGCTGCCGTCCGGCTTGGTGTCCCGCGGCAACACGCCTGGCATGTGGTCTGCACTGGCCGGCGCTTCGCGACGGGCCCCTGCTGGGGAGCCGTCACTCATGCTGCCCGGTGTGTCGGAGATGCTGCCAATGCCCGAGGGCTGCACGTTCGTCGCAGGGGTGTCGGGCGGCAGCGTCGTTGCACCGGCCGGAAGCTGATCGGTCCCCGGCGAGGCAGCCGGCGTCGAACGCGTCGATACATCATCACGGTCTCCCGGTCCGCCGTGCGCAAGCGCACACGGGGCGCCTGCCAGCATGAGTGCGAGGGCCAGACTGCGGATGGGTTTGGGGTGCATCAGGACCTCCTGTCGGAATAGCTCCGCGTCGTTGCGACACTCCAGCTTACCCGCGGCGACGCGGGCGCGACGTCAGGCGCCGCCCGGGGTTGGCATCAGCGCATATCGCGCGTGCGCGTAGGACGACCTTACCTTCCTGGACGGGCGCGCTCGATCCCATCCGGCCGTGCGACAACCAGGATTCCCATAGCAAGTTCGGCGCCGCAAAGAGGCCGCAACGCGCCTGCGTACGAACGTGGACGACGGGGTCGCAGGGGCGGCATCGTGCGTCGTCAGCGCCGGGGTAGACTTGTCGCCTGGCGTTTCATCGTTCGTCGACCGTTGTCATACAAGGGCCCGTAGCTCAGTCGGTCAGAGCAGACGACTCATAATCGTTTGGTCGCTGGTTCGAACCCAGCCGGGCCCACCCCTGACGCGCTTCGCGTCGCGCGAATCTGTCACCTGCCTGACGAACGCGCGGAAATGCGGCGCTCGATGCATCGCGCTTGATCCACGTCACGATATATCCGCCTTCGGCGCGTCACGATCGATGCGTACGAGACGGAGATCATCATGACGGACGCTCGACAACGCGGCACGCTCCATCGATGTCAATGGCTGGCGATCGTGGCGGTGCCCATGCTTCTCAGCGTGGCGGCGTCGTCGCTGGCGGTGCCATCGTTCGCGCGGCAGACCGGCCAGGAGTGCATCGCGTGCCACGTCAGCTTCCCCGAGCTCACGCCGTATGGCCGCTACTTCAAGCTGACCGGCTACACCATCGGCAAGCCGCTCTTCTCGGAACAAGGACTCAATTACGTACCCATCGCCGCCATGGCGCAGGTGGGCGTCACGCGGACCAGCAGGAATCACGAGACCGATCCGGACACCGGCGAATCCGTCGAGGTCAATCCTCGTAACGACCGCCTGGAGCTGTGCTGCGCGAGCCTGTTCGCGGCGTCGAAGCTGACCGAGTTCATGGGTGGCTTCGTCCAGTGGACCTATGACCATCAGCAGTCGAACGACCAAGGCCAGCGCGTCGGCCACAGCGGGATGGACAACGTCGATCTGCGCATCGTCGGCCGCTATTCGGAGGCGGGCGCCGCCGAGCCGGACCTCGTCTATGGCGGCACGCTGCACAACAATCCCACGGTGCAGGACGTCTGGAACAGCACGCCGGCGTTCGGCTTCCCGTTCACCGCGTCGTCGCTGGCGAGCACGCCCTCGTTCGCGACGCTCATCGACGGCGGGCTCGCGCAGCAGGTCGCGGGCATGGGCGCCTACGTCTTCTGGAAGAAATCGCTCTATGCCGAGTTGTCGCTGTATCGCAACGCCGACGGCGCATTCAGCTGGATGCGCGCCGGCGACAACGCAGCCGGGCTCAAGGGCTACAACCCGTACTGGCGCCTCGCCTACAACCACGAGTGGGGCCCGAACTCGATCATGGTGGGCACGTACGGGCTCGACGTGCGCCGGTATCCGGACAGCACGATCACCGACTCGCCCACGGACCGCGTGCTCGACACCGCGCTCGATGCGCAGTACCAGTACATCACCGATCCGCACACGTTCACGGCGCAGCTGACCTATATCCACGAAAAGCAGAAGTACGACGCGAGCTATGCCGCGTTCGTGTCGACGGGCTCCGGCATCGGCGCGGGCCCGACGCCATCGAACGCGAACGACACGCTGCGAACGTGGAAAGCCAAGGCGACGTACTACCACGATCGCAAGTACGGCGGCACGCTGGCGCTGTTCTCCACCAGCGGCTCGTCCGATGCCGGGCTCTACGGCACCGACGCGGACGGCAACGCGCGGCGTCCCGACAACCGCGGGTACATCGTGGAGCTCGATTACCTGCCCATCCAGTACGTGCGCCTGATGCTGCAGTACACCGGTTACACGAAGTTCGACGGGGCATCGACCAACTTCGACGGCAACGGGCGCAACGCGCGCGACAACAACACGCTGTTCTTCAATGCATGGGTGGCGTTCTGATGCGCGAACGCTGCCGGGAAGGTAAAGGTGTCGCCATGAAGCGCGGTAGCCTGTGGCTCGTTCTCGCGGCGGCCTGGGGTTCGCCGTTTTGCGCTTACGCCGAGGACGCGGCGGTCGACATCGTGAAGGCGGAGCAGACTGCGGTGAACCTCTGCTCGACCTGCCACGGGCCTCGCGGGGTCAGCCGCTCCGCCGAGTTCCCGATACTGGCCGCGCAGCGCGAAGGTTATCTCCTGGCGCAGCTCGACGCCTTTCGCACGCATGCGCGCGCGGAAAAGGATGCGCACGATTTCATGTGGGGCATCGCCGGGCAGCTCGATCCGGCGGTGATCCGCGGGCTCGCACGCTATTATGCATCGCAGCCGCCGGCGCCCGCGCGCGTCGACGATCCCGCGCTCGTCGCGAAGGGCAAGGCGCTGTTCGACGCCGGCGTGCCGGAGCGCGGAATACCGGCGTGCGCGACGTGTCACGGCGCTCACGCGGAAGGCATGGGCGACTTCCCCCGCCTGGCGGGGCAGCATGCGAAATACGTGGCGAAGCAGATCGCCTACATCCAGACGCTGGTTCGCGCCGCGCCGGTGATGCACGGCATCGTGAAGGACTTCGCGCCCGCGGAAATCCAGGCCGTCGCCGCGTATGTGCAATCGCTGTAGACGCGCGATAATGCGGGAATGACGCCCTCAGCGACGCCCCTGCTCCATCCGTCACCCGCACCTTCGTTCGACGATCCGCTCGGCATGCTGCTCGCGTGCCATGTGCGCATGCGCCGCCAGCTCGCGACGCTCGAGCGCCTGCGCACGCACGTCCCCATCTACGGCGCCGACGCGGACGCGCGCACCGCCGCGAGTGCCGTGCTTCGTTATTTCGACCAGGCGGCACCGAATCATCACGCGGACGAGGACCGCAGTCTCCTGCCGCGCCTCGTCGAGCGCGCACCGGAGGTCGAATCGGTCGCGCGGCGCATCACGGAAGACCACGACGCGCTCGAGCGACTGTGGCGCAAGCTGCGGCCGCTCCTGTCGGGCATCGCCGCAGGTCGCAACGAAGCGCTTCCGCCCGCCCTCGTGCACGAGGTCTGCGGCGCCTATCTCGCGCACCTCGATCGCGAGGAGAGCGACGTGATTCCGATCGCGCGCGAGCGCCTCGACGACGCGGCGCTGCTCGCCATCGGACGCGAATTCGCGTCGCGGCGCGGCCAGTCGTTCGGCGGCGAGCGCGCGAAGATCTGACGCGACGAACAGAACGCGGCCGTTGTGCCCGCGCGTCAGGCGAGGTCGAACAAGCTCGTCGCCGTGAGATCCAGCACGGCTTCCTCGCGCTGATTGAGGAGCCGCCATCGCCAGCGGAGAATCCCGAGATCCGGCTGGCTGCGTGACCGGCGCGCCTCGAGGACTTCGGCGTGCAACATCAGTGCGTCGCCCGGCCTCACCGGGTTGGGCCATTTCACGTACTCGAGGCCCGGCGAGCCGAACGACTCGGAGTCGGTGAGCGCAGTGTCGACGGCGAGTCGCATCGCGACCGCGCACGTCTGCCAGCCGCTCGCGATCAGCCCGTTCCAGCGGCTGTGCGCCGCGCGCTCGCGATCGGTGTGGAACCATTGCGGGTCCCACGCGCGCGCGAAGCCGACGATGTCCGCTTCGGTGAGCGTGACCGGGCCGGCCACGATGGCCTGTCCGGCATTGAAATCGGCGAATCTCACGGCTCAGTACGTCTCGATGTGCAGCCGGCCCTCGTCTCGCAGCACGGGCACCAGCGCGTCCCAGTCCGTTCCCCGCGCCGCGCACGCGGCGCGGAACGCGTCGAGCACGCCGGCTTCCATGCCTTTCAGGCCGCACACGTACACGTGCGTGCGCGGATCGGCCAGCAGCTCCCCGACTTCGGCGCCGCGCTGCGCGATCAGGTCCTGCACGTAGCGCCGCGGGCGATCGGCAACGCGCGAGAACGCGAGGTTCACGTCGATGAAATCGGAGGGCAGCTTCTGCAGCGGGCCGAAATACGGCAGCTCGCCCGGACGGCGCGCGCCGAAGAAGAGCACGAGGCGGCCTTCGCCGCTCGTGCCGCGCCCCCGCCGGCGTCGCTCGGTCATCGCGCGCATCGGCGCCGACCCGGTTCCCGTGCACACCATGAGCAGGTGCGCCGCGGGGTCGTCGGGCATCAGGAACGATTCGCCGTACGGGCCGATGACGTTGACGCGGTCGCCCTTGCGCAGATCGCAGAGGTAGTTCGAGCACACGCCGAGCACCGGCGCGCCATCATGGTCGAGCGTGACGCGCTTCACGGTGAGCGAGCAGTTGTTGTAGCCCGGCCGCTCGCCGTCGCGCGGGCTCGCGATGGAATACAGGCGCACGTGGTGCGGCCGGCCACTCGCATCGGTGCCCGGCGCGACGATGCCGATCGACTGGCCTTCGAGCACGGGAAACGCGTGCGTGCCGAAGTCGAGCACGATGTGACGCACGTCGCTCTCGGCGTCCTCGGCGGTGAGACGGAAGTTGCCGGTGACCGTCGCTATCGCCGGACGCGACGGCGTGTACAGGTTCACCGAAGGCGTACCCGCCGAGCGCGGACGCACGGCGTTGCGCAGCGCGGCGTGCGCTTCGTCGGTCAGCCGCCGAACGTCTTCGGGCACGCCGTGGTCGGACGCGGCGCGCGCGGCCGCTGGCGGCGGAAGGACGTCCCAGCCGAGCTGCGCGTCGACCGGATAGGGATCCGCGCGCGCGACGACCCGCCAGTTGTCGATCGCGCCGGTCGGGCACGGCGAAATGCACGCCATGCAGGCATTGCAGATCGACGCGTCGACGACGTAGTTGCGGCTGTCGTGCGTGATCGCGTCGACCGGGCAGGTCTCCTCGCACGTGTTGCAGCGGATGCAGATCTCCGGGTCGATCAGGTGCTGCTCGAGCAGCTCCGGAGGCAGCGGGCCGTTCATCGCGACAACGTCAACCGAACCGCACGTACTCGAAATCGATCGGCTGCCGATTGATGCCGGTCGGCGGCGGCGCGATCCAGCCGGCGAACTTGCCCGGCTCGACCACGCGGCCCATGAGCGACGCGACGAACGCGCGATCCTCCCGCGAGGGCAGCCATTGCGGCTCGCGCGCCTGCCATTGCGCCTGCGACAGCACCTCGCCTTCAGGGCTCACGTGCATGCCGGAGAACGTGCCGATGCGCCGGTTGAACGCCTTGTGCGGGACGATGAGGCGGTGCTGCAGGCCGTGCCGGGCGATCACCTTGTTCCATCGCTCGATGCCGCCGACGGAATCCTTGATGAAATCGTCGCGCAGCACCTCGTTCAGCGCGTTCAGCAGCGGCACTTCGCGCGTGGCGATCGCGCCGTCGCGAGGCTCCATGATGGTGTACGCGGCGCCCTGCAGCACGTGGTCGTCGCCCCGCTTCGTTTCCTCGAAGCGACCCTTGAGCCCGGCGGTGTAGAACGTCGCGGCGTTCGAGGACTGGTCGGCGCCGAAGAGGTCGATCGTGACCGAGTAATGGAAGTTGAGATAGCGCTGCAGCGTCGGCAGGTCGATGGCGCCGGCGGCGCGGACCTTGTCCGGCGCGTCGCTGCCGATCTCGCGCATCACCTCGCACGTTCGCTGGATCGTGCGCGCGACGCCCGACTCGCCGACGAACATGTGATGCGCTTCCTCGGTCAGCATGAACCTGGTGGTGCGCGCGAGCGGATCGAAGCCCGACTCGGCGAGCGCATTGAGCTGGAACTTGCCGTCGCGGTCGGTGAAGTACGTGAACATGAAGAACGCGAGCCAATCCGGCGTGCGCTCGTTGAACGCCCCGAGGATGCGCGGATTGTCGACGTCTCCCGAGCGCCGCTCGAGCAGCGCTTCCGCTTCCTCGCGCCCGTCACGGCCGAAGTAGCGGTGCAGCAGGTAAACCATCGCCCACAGGTGGCGCCCCTCTTCCACGTTGACCTGGAACAGGTTGCGAAGGTCGTACAGCGAGGGCGCGGTGCGTCCGAGATGGCGCTGCTGCTCGACCGACGCGGGCTCGGTGTCGCCCTGCGTGACGATGATGCGGCGCAGGTTCGCGCGGTGCTCGCCCGGCACGTCCTGCCATGCGGGCGCGCCCTTGTGCGCGCCGAAGTTCACCTGGCGCCCCGTCTCCTGCGGCGCGAGGAAGATGCCCCACCGATAATCCGGCATCTTGACGTAGTCGAAGTGCGCCCAGCCGCCCGGATCGGCGCTCACCGCCGTGCGCAGGTACACGTCGAAATCGAGCGCGCCATCGGGTCCCATCTCGCGCCACCACGCGAGATAGTTCGGCTGCCAGTGCTCGAGCGCGCGCTGCAGCGCCCGGTCCTCCGAGAGGTTGACGTTGTTGGGGATCTTGTCCGCGTACGAGATCGCGCTCATCGCTACACTCTTTCCCAGTCGAATGCCGCCGAGGTGCCCTTGCCGTACACCTTGAGCGCGCCGCGCTCGCCGACCGCGTTGGGCCGCATGAAGATCCAGTTCTGCCACGCCGACAGCCGGCCGAAGATGCGCGTCGCCATCGTCTCGGCGCCGCCGAACCGCAGATTGGCCTCCATGCCCGTCAGCGCATCCGGCGACAGGCTCGCACGCTCTTCGAGCGCAAGGCGCACTTCGTCGGCCCAGTCGAGGTCGTCGGGCGCCGCGGTGACGAGACCGAGAACGTCCGCATCGTGGCCGTCGAGCAGGCGTCCGACCGCCGCACGCGCGTTACCGATCGGCTCGCGCGCGTCATGAAATCGCGCGGAGATGCGTGAGCGGCCGTTCACCATCGGGTAGGCACCGAAGTTCAACTCGGTGAGCGCGATGCGCGGCGCGCGCGCCGCGTCGCCCGGCAGCGCGAGCATGTAGCTTCGGTCGGCGCACAGCGCGAGCTCGAGCAGCGTGCCGGCGAAGCATGAGCCGGGCTCGATCAGCGCGAAGAGCGTGCGCGACGAGACGTCCAGCCGCGCGAGCGTTCGCCGCAGCATGCCGAGCGTCTCGCGCACGAACCAGTGCTTCGCGTGCCTCTGCAGCGTTTCGTCGACCGCGAGCAGCCTGTCGACGTCCCCTTCACTGCGCAGCACCCACGTGCCGAGCGTCGGCTCGTCGGTGCGCAGGGTCAGTATGGCGTCGTCGAGCGCGCGTGCCATCGCGAGCGGCCACCACGCGGCACCCTGCGCCATGATGGCGTCGATGTCGTGCGGCACGGGCGACGCCGGCGCGCGCACCGTGAACGTTGCCAGCCGCCTCGCGCGATCGATGGTGACATCGACGTGGTCGTACGCGAGGCCGCCGGCGTTGTCGTCGCGCCGCAAGCGCGGCAGCGACACGCCGTGAGCACTTTCCGGGCGATCGCTCGTTGCCGCCAGTGCAAGCGCTCGCTCGCGAACCGTCTGCGCGAACACCGCCGGCCGGGCGAGATGGTCGACCAGGCCCCAGTCCCGCGCGCGCTGGCCGCGCACGCCCTCGGTCGTGGTGCAGAAGATGTCGGCGCGATCGCGCCGCACCTTGCGCTTGTCCGTCACGCGCGTGAGCCCGCCGGTACCGGGCAGCACGCCGAGCAACGGCACCTCGGGCAGCGATACCGAGGAAGAGCGATCGTCGACGAGCACGATCTCGTCGCACGCGAGCGCGAGCTCGTAGCCGCCGCCGGCGCACGAGCCGTTCACCGCGGCGAGGAAGCGGAGCCCGTCGTGGCGTGACGAATCCTCCATGCCGTTGCGCGTCTCGTTGGTGAACTTGCAGAAGTTCACCTTCCAGGCGTGCGACGACACGCCGAGCATGAAAATGTTGGCGCCGGAGCAGAAGACGCGGTCCTTCGCGCTGGTGATGACGACCGTGCGCACGCACGGATGCTCGAAGCGGATGCGCTGCAAGGCGTCGTAGAGCTCGATGTCGACGCCCAGGTCGTACGAGTTGAGCTTCAGCGCGTAGCCCGGGCGCAGGCCGGCCTGCTCCGACACGTCCATCGACAGGGTCGCGACGGGACCGTCGACTGCGAGCGTCCAATGGCAGTAGCGCGACGGCTCGGTGCGATAGTCGACGCCTGAAGGCGCCTCGCGTGCCTTCGGCGTCGGTGCCGGGTTTGCGGTCGTTTCGAGCATTTCAGTTTCACCCAGGATGCACTATAGTGCAGTCACGCTCATGACTGCGTCAAGCCAAAGCCAGGCTCGGCGACGGGACGGCGTGCCGCAGGTCCGCGAATGCCTGCGCCAACGTCTTGCCGCGGGTCGACACCGAGACGTCGGCCTTGGCGTAGAACGCCTCGCGGCCGGCCAGGATTCGCTTCAGGTCCTCCATCGCTTCGGCATTCCCGGACATCGGTCGCAGGTCGCCTTGCGCGATCACGCGGTCCATGTGCTCCTCCGGCGCGGCCTGCAGCCACACCGTGTAGCAATGCGCGAGGAGGTAGCCGAACGTCGACGGCTCCGAGACGATTCCGCCCGGTGTCGCGATCACCGCGTGCGAATGGAGGCGCACCACGGCCTCCAGGCTGCGGCGCTCGTACCGCCGGTAAGCCGACAGGCCGTAGAGCGCGTGAACTTCGGCGACGCTGCAGCCGGCCAGACGCTCGACCTCGCGATTGAGCTCCACGAACGGCACGCCGAGATCGTCGGCCAGCATTCGCCCGAGCGTCGATTTCCCGGCGCCCCGCAGGCCGATCAATGCGATGCGGCCGGAGCGTTCGGCGCCGTCGGCACCGCCGGCGAACAGGGTCCCGAGGGCGGTGCGCGCGCGCTGGAGATCGGCCTCGCTGCGACCGCGCAGCAGGTCGCGAATCATGAGCCACTCGGGAGATGCGCTCGTCTCGTCGCCGATGATTTCCGCCACCGTCGTGCCCAGCGCCGCCGCAACCTGGCGCAGCACGAGCACGGACGCGTTGCCGACACCGCTCTCGAGGTTGGCAAGATGCCGCTCGGATACCGCCGCCTCGCGCGCCAGGGCCTTGCGCGTCAGGCCGCGTCGCGCGCGGAGCAGGCGCAGCCGTTCGCCCAGCGCGGCGAGATAGGCCTCGTCGCGGCTGCGACGTCCTTCGGCAGTCTCGCGGTTGGCATTGCCGCGTCGAGAGTCCATTCCTGTTCCTGGGCGTGTGACATGCATTATAGTGCTTGACAGCCCGGCGGCCCAACATTACTTTTTCAGCGCCCACCCCGGACGTCCCGCGCATGACCGACCCTGTCCCTGCGTCACCGCCCGCCGAGTACAACTTCGCCGAGGACCTCCTCGCGCGTCACGCGCGCCGCGCGTCCAAGCCGGCGTACATCGACGATCGCGCCGAGCTCACCTATGGCGCGCTGAACGAGCGCGTGCGGCGCTTCGCAGCCGGACTCGAGAGCCTCGGCCTGCGACGCGAGGAGCGCATGCTGCTGCTTGCGCACGACACGATGGATTGGCCCGTGGCGTTCCTCGGTGCGCTCTATGCCGGCGTCGTGCCGGTCGCGGTCAACACGCTTCTCACCCCTGACGATTACGCCTACATGCTCGCGCACAGCCGCGCACGCGCGGCCGTCATAGCGGGCTCGCTGCTGCCCACGCTGCGGCAGGCAATGGCGAAGGCGCGGCACGAGCTCACCAGCCTCGTCGTCATTCGGCAGGCCGACGAAGCGCGGGACACGCTCGCGTTCGAAACGCTGCTCTCCGCCGCGGCGGCACAGCACGCAGCCCCGACGCTCGCCGACGACACGGCGTTCTGGCTGTACTCGTCGGGATCCACGGGAAGGCCGAAAGGCACCGTGCACACGCACGGCAACCTGTACTGGACCGACGCGCTGTACGGGCGACAGGTGCTCGGCCTGCGCGAGAACGACGTCGTCTATTCCGCCGCCAAGCTCTTCTTCGCGTACGGCCTCGGCAACGCGCTCACGTTTCCGTTGTCGGCGGGGGCGACCACGGTGTTGCTGCCCGATCGTCCGACGCCCGCCGCGGTGTTCCAGCAGCTCACGGCGCGGCGCGCGACGGTGTTCTTCGGCGTGCCGACGCTCTACGGCGCGATGCTCGCTTCGCCCGACCTGCCGGCGCGCGATCGTGTCGCGCTGCGCCTCGCCGTTTCGGCGGGCGAAGCGCTGCCGCGCGACATCGGCGAGCGTTTCACCGCGCACTTCGGCTGCGAGATCCTCGACGGCATCGGCTCGACCGAGATGCTGCATATCTTCCTGTCCAATCGCGCCGGCAACGTGCGCTACGGCACTACCGGCGTGCCGGTCCCCGGCTACGACATCGAGTTGCGCGGCGACGACGGCCGGCCGGTGCGCGACGGCGACATCGGCGACCTCTACGTGCGCGGGCCGAGCGCCGCGCTCATGTACTGGTGCAATCGCGACAAGTCGCGCGCGACGTTCCAGGGAGAATGGACACGCAGCGGCGACAAGTACGTGCGCGACGCCGACGGCTACTACATCTATTCGGGACGCGGCGACGACATGCTCAAGGTGAGCGGCCAGTGGGTGTCGCCGTTCGAGGTCGAGGCCGCGCTCATGCGTCATCCCGCCGTGCTCGAGGCGGCCGTGATCGGGCGCAGTGACGCGGACGGCCTCATGCGCACCAAGGCGTTCGTCGTGCTGAAGCCGGGCCGCGCGGGCGACGGCTCGCTCGAGGACGAGCTCAAGACGTTCGTCAAGGACAAGCTCGCGCCATTCAAGTACCCGCGCTACGTGGAGTTCGTGGCCGAGCTGCCGAAGACCGCCACCGGCAAGATCCAGCGCTTTCGCCTGCGCGAACGCGAAAACGCCGCGCATTAGTCGATGACGCCGGCCCGCGCGGCGATCGCCCTTCCGGGCGGGACGATCGACATCGAGGTTGCGTGGGTCGATGGCGCACGCGACGGCCGTCCCTTCGTGGTCTTCCTGCACGAGGGCCTGGGCTCGGTCGCGATGTGGCGCGACTGGCCCGAGACCGTGTGCCGCGCCGGGCGCTACGAGGGCCTCGTCTATTCGCGCTACGGGTACGGCCGGTCGACCGCGCGTCCGCCGGCGGAAAAGTGGTCACCACGCTTCATGCACGAGGAGGCGGAGGTGCGACTGCCGCTTCTACTCGATGCGCTCGGCGTGCGGCGGCGCAAGCGCTGGCTCGTCGGCCACAGCGACGGCGGCTCGATCGCGCTGATCCACGCCGCGCGCTATCCCGACGAGGTCGCGGGCGTCGTGGGGATCGCGCCGCACATCCGGGTGGAGGATGTCTCGATCGCCAGCATCGAGCGCGCCCGCGACGCCTATCGGACGACCGACCTGCGCGCGCGGCTCGCTCGGTATCATGCCGACCCCGATTCGGCCTTCTGGGGCTGGAACGACGTGTGGCTGTCGAAGGAATTCCGCGACTGGTCGATCGAAGCTATGCTTGCCGGGCTGCGCTGTCCCGTGCTCGCGATCCAGGGTGTGGACGACGAGTACGGCACGCTCGCCCAGGTCGAGGGGATCCGCCGGCGTGCGCCGCAGACCGAAGTAGTCGCCCTCGACGATTGCGGCCATTCGCCGCAGCGTGACCAGCCCCGCGAGCTCACCAACCGTATCATCGATTTCATCGGCCGCCACACCGACGCGGCCGACAACCCCCGAGGAGGAGCAACATGAATCGCATGCATCGAGCGGCCATCGCCGTCGTGGCCGCAGCGCTGATCACCGGCATCGCACCGGCGGCGCACGCGCAGAACAAGGTCAAGGTGGGGTTCATGCTGCCGTACACGGGCACGTACGCCGCGCTCGGCAACGCGATCGAGAACGGCTTCAGGCTGTACGTGCAGGAGCAGGGCGGCAAGCTCGGCGGCCGCGAGATCGAGTACTTCAAGGTGGACGACGAGTCCGAGCCGTCCAAGGCCGTCGACAACATGAACAAGCTCATCAAGCGCGACAACGTCGACGTCGTGGTGGGCACCGTGCACTCCGGCGTGGTCATGGCGATGGCCAAGGTGGCGAAGGACACCAACACGCTGCTCGTGATTCCCAATGCCGGCGCGCGCGCGGTCACCGGGCCGATGTGCGCGCCTAACATCTTCCGCGCGTCGTTCTCGAACTGGCAGCCCGGCTACGCGATGGGCAAGGTCGCCGGCGAGCAGGGCAAGAAGAAGGTCGTGACCATCACGTGGAAATACGCGGCCGGTGACGAATCGGTCGAAGGTTTCAAGGACGGCATCAAGGCGAGCGGCGGCGAGGTGGTGAAGGAGCTGACGCTGCCCTTCCCGCAAGTTGAGTTCCAGCCGCTCCTCACGGAGATCGCCGCGGCGAAGCCTGACGCGGTGTACGCGTTCTTCGCGGGCGGCGGTGCGGTGAAGTTCGTGAAAGACTACGCCGCCGCGGGCCTGTCGAAGACGATCCCGCTCTACGGTCCCGGCTTCCTCACCGACGGCACGCTGGAAGCGCAAGGCGATTCCGCGCAGGGGCTGCTCACCACGCTCCACTACGCCGATGGCCTCGACATCCCGAAGGACAAGACGTTTCGTGCGGCCTACCAGGCGGCTTACAAGAGCGCGCCGGACGTCTACGCCGTGCAGGGCTACGACAGCGCGCAACTGCTCGGCATCGGCTTGAGCGCCGTGAAAGGCGACGTCGCGAAGCGCAGCGAGCTGGTCGCGGCGATGGAAAAGGCGAAGATCGACAGCCCGCGCGGGACGTTCACGCTGTCGAAGTCGCACGAGCCGGTGCAGGACATCTACCTGCGCAAGGTCGAGGGCACGCAGAACAAGTACGTCAGCGTTGCGGTGAAGGGCCTCGCGGATCCTTCGCCGGGATGCAAGATGTAGGCGTCACGGTCGGCGGCGCGCACGTCAGGCGCGCCGCGACCGGGCGCGTGGCGCGCGCCACCTCGATCCGATGACGCTCGCCACCTTCCTCGTCCAGTGCCTCAACGCGTTGCAGTACGGGCTGCTGCTGTTCCTCGTCGCGAGCGGTCTCACGCTGATCTTCGGCATCATGGGCGTGATCAACCTCGCCCACGGCAGCTTCTACATGATCGGCGCGTACATGGCGTACGCGCTGTCGCCCTGGGCCGCGGCGCACCTGGGTGGCGGCTTCTTCACCGCGCTCGGGATCGGGCTCGTGCTGTCGGTCGCGTTCGGCTACGTGCTCGAATGGATGTTCATCAGCTACCTCTACGAGCGCGAGCACCTGCAGCAGGTGCTGATGACGTACGGCCTGATCCTCGTATTCGAGGAGGTTCGCAGCATCCTCGCCGGTGACGACGTTCACGGCGTCGCTGCGCCCGCGTGGCTCGCGGGCTCGGTGCCGCTCGGCGGCCTCATGACCTACCCGGTGTATCGGTTGTTCATGTCGGCCGTGTGCGTCGCCGTCGCGATCGGGCTGTTCTTCGTGATCGCGCGCACGCGTCTCGGCATGGCGATCCGCGCCGGCGCAAGCAATCGGGAGATGGTGCAGTCGCTCGGCATCGACATCCGCTTCGTCTACCGCGTCGTGTTCGCGGCCGGCGTCGCACTGGCCGTGCTGGCCGGCATGATCGCCGCACCGGTGTCGTCGGTCTATCCGGGCATGGGCAACCAGGTGCTGATCATCTGCTTCGTCGTGGTGGTCATCGGCGGCATCGGCTCGATTCGCGGGGCGCTGGTCGCCGCGCTGCTGGTGGGCATCGTCGATACCTTCGGCAAGGTGTTCTTTCCCCAGGCCGCCGGCATGCTGGTGTACGTGCTGATGGCGGCCATCCTGCTCTGGCGACCGGAAGGCCTTTTCCGGCACGCATAGATGACGCGAACGCTACCCGTCGCGCTCGCGGTCGTCGGGCTCGCCGTGTTTCCATGGCTCGGCGGCAAATTCTACGTGGACCTTGCGATGACCGTGATGATCCTCGCGATCTTCGCGCTGTCGCTCGAGCTGCTCGTGGGCCGGACCGGGCTCGTCTCGTTCGGTCACGCGGCGTTCTTCGGGGTCGGCGCGTACGCGACGGTCCTGCTGTCCTCCAAATCGGCTGCGCCGTCTCTGCTGTGGCTGTTGCCCGCGGCAATGGGCGCCGCGGCGTTGCTGGCCGCGGCCATCGGCGCACTGTCGCTGCGAACGCGCGGGATCTATTTCATCATGGTGACGCTCGCCTTCGCGCAGATGGCGTATTACGTGTTCCACGACACGAAGCTCGGCGGCGGCAGCGACGGCATCTACCTCTACGTCAAGCCGGTCATGGCGCTCGGCTCCGCCGTGTGGCTCGACCTCGACCACCCACTGCCGTTCTACTTCTTCACACTCGGCTGCCTCGCGGCGGTGTTCGCCTTCCTCGCGATGCTTTCACGTTCGCCGTACGGTCACGCGCTTGCCGGCATCCGCGCGAACGAGCAGCGCATGCGCGCCGCGGGCTTCTCGACGTACCCGTACAAGCTCGCGGCGTTCATCGTCGCCGGCGCGCTCGCCGGCCTCGCCGGCTTCCTCTATGCGGTCAAGGACGGGTTCGTGAACCCCGAAATTCTCGCCTGGCATCAGTCCGGATCGGTGCTGCTCATGGTGATCCTCGGCGGGATCGGAAGCTGGCGCGGCGCGGTCATCGGCGCGTTCGCGTTCGTGGCGCTGAAGGAGCTGTTCCAATCGGACGTCGTGTTCGGCGCCTTCGCACGGCACTGGCAGCTGCTCCTGGGACTCACCATCATCGCCGCGGTCGCGCTCATGCCCAACGGTCTCATCGGCGTCGCCGCGCAGCTACGTGCGCGTCGTCGCGCTTCCGCAACGAAGATCGCGCATGCCGGATGACGTGCTGCTCGAGGCGCGCGGCGTCACGCGCCGCTTCGGCGGCCTGACCGCGGTCGACGCCGTGTCGCTGGAGCTTCCGCGCGGCGCGGTGCATGCGGTCATCGGCACCAACGGCGCCGGCAAGTCGACGCTCATCAACGTGCTGTCGGGCGAGCTGCCGGCGAGCGCCGGGTCGGTGCTCCTGCTCGGCGAGGACATCACGCACTGGCCGCAGCCGCGACGCGCGCGTCACGGCGTGGGCCGCAGCTACCAGCGCACGACGGTGTTTCCGCGCTTCTCCGTGCTCGAGAATTGCCGGCTCGCTGCGCAGGCGCACCGTCCGCGCGCATGGGCGGTGTGGTCCGACGCGGATCGCGACGAGACGTCGCTCGCGCTCGCGCACGAAGCCATGCGTCGGACCGGGCTCACCGATCTCGCGGCACGTGCGGCCGGCGGCCTCGCGCACGGGCAGAAGCGCCAGCTCGAGATCGCCATGTGCCTCGCCACTGCGCCGCAGGTGCTGCTGCTCGACGAGCCTCTGGCGGGCATGGGTCCCGAGGAGACCGACCGCATGCTGTCGCTGCTCGCATCCCTGCGGGAGGGTCACGCCATCCTGCTCGTCGAGCATGACATGGACGCCGTCTTCCGCATCGCCGATCGGATCACCGTGATGGTCGACGGCAAGGTGCTCGCGACCGGCGAGCCGGAGGTCGTGCGTGCCAACAGCGACGTGCAGGCCGCCTACCTCGGCGAGGCGACGCTGTGATGGCATTCCTGCTCGAGGCGCGCGACCTGCACGCGCATTACGGCCAGAGTCATGTGCTTCGCGGCGTGTCGCTCGCGGTGCGACCCGGCGAGGCGATCGGGCTTCTCGGCCGCAACGGCATGGGCAAGACCACGCTCATCCGCACGATGCTCGCGCACGTGAAGGCCACGCGCGGCGAAGTCCGCGTGCACGGCCGCGATTGCACCGGCGCGCGACCCGACGCCATCGCGCGATGCGGCATCGCCTACGTGCCCGAAGGACGGGGCATCTTCCCCAACCTCTCCGTGCGCGAGAATCTCCAGCTCGCCGCACGGCCCGGCGCACGCGGATCCGCGTGGACGCTCGACCGCGTGCTCGACGTGTTCCCGCGGCTCCGCGAACGTCTCGGCCACGGCGGGCAGCAGCTCTCCGGTGGCGAGCAGCAGATGCTCGCCATCGGTCGCGCGCTGATGACGAATCCCGACGCCGTGCTGCTCGACGAGGCCACCGAAGGTCTCGCGCCGCTCGTCGTGCGGGAGATCTGGCGCATCGTCGGCGAGATTCGCGCGGCCGGCATCGCCACCCTGATCGTCGATCGCAACTTCGCGACCGTGCTCGCGCACACCGACCGTGCCTACGTGATGGAAAAGGGCGCGATCGTGCTGGAGGGCGAATCCGCGGCGCTCGCGCGCGATCGCACGGCGCTCACGCGTCACCTCGGCGTCTAGCGGCGAGGTCGAGGGCGCGGGCGTAGCATGCCTCGCGCGGTGCGCCGGTCACCTGCGCCACGACCCGCGCCGCTCGCGCGGGCGGCAGCTCGTCCGCGAGCGCGGCGAGCCACCGGTCCGCATCCGCTGACAGCGTCGTCGTCGTCGCCTCGCGCTCCGGCGCATCGATCAGCAGCACGAACTCGCCGCGCGCGCGGTTCGCGTCGTGCGCGAACCACGCCGAGGCTGCGGAAAGCCGTAGCACGGCGATCGTCTCGAAGGCCTTGGTGAGCTCGCGCGCGACGACGAGCTCGCGGTCGCCGAGCGCGCGGTGAAGCGCCACGGCGGTCGCCTCCACGCGATGCGGCGCTTCGTAGATCGCGAGCGCGAGCGGCAGCGACGCGAGCGACTCGAGCAGCGCATCCCGCGCCTTCGCTTGCGTGGGCAGGAAGCCGACGAAGGCAAAGCGCTCGGCGCGCAACCCGGCCGCCGAGAGCGCGGTGACGACGGCCGAGGGACCGGGAATCGGGACGACGCGATGCCCGGCCTCGCGCACCGCGCGGACCAGCCGTGCACCGGGATCGGAGATCGCAGGCGTTCCCGCGTCGCTGACGAGCGCGACGCTGCGTCCTTCGGCGAGCGCCGCGATGATGCCCGCGGCGCGCTGCGCCTCGTTGTGCGCGCGCACCGACGTCGGTCGCGTGGCGATGCCGTGGCGGCGCAACAGCAGGGCCGTCACGCGCGTGTCCTCCGCCGCGACGATGTCCGCGCTGCGCAGGATGTCGAGCGCGCGCAGCGTCACGTCGCGCAGGTTACCGATCGGCGTCGCGACCACATATAATGCGCCGGGCTCCGCGCGAAACGGGGGAACCGCCCCCGGCGCTTCGGACGACGCATCCGACGTGCCGGTGTGCGCCACAGTGCTCCTCTCGATATCCCGATCGCTGCTCAAGATCCCACGCCCGCGTGACCTCGCCGTCGCGGCACTCGGGACGCTGCTCGCGACGGCGGCCGCATTGTGCGGTGCGCAGGCGCCCCCGACAAGCGAGCCCGCCGAAGCCGCGCCTGCCGCGTCGAGCAACGTCCCCGCGCCCGCGCGCTACGACATCGCGCTCGTGTTGCCGCTCGACGCGCCGGCTTACGCGCGCGCGGCGGACGCGGTACGCGCGGGATTCATGGCTGCCGCCGAGGCGGCCGGCGCGGCGTCGCGGTGCATCGTGATCGGCCATGGCGCCGACAGCGTCATCGCCGCATTCGATGCCGCGCGCGACAAGGGCGTCTCCGTCATCGTCGGGCCGCTGGTGCGCGACGACCTGAAGACGATTGCGATCGCCGGCGGCGACTGGCCCGTCACGATCGCGTTGAACCAGCTCGACGACGGCTCGGCGCTACCCCCCAACATGTACTCGCTCGCCCTCGCGGTGGAGAGCGACGCCCGCGTGCTCGCGCGCCGCGCGTGGGCCGACGGCGCGCGGAAGGTCGACGTGGTGGAGGGCGACGGAGCGCTCGTGCACCGCCTCGCCGGGGCATTCGCCGCCGAGTGGATCGCGCAGGGCGGTGCGGCGCCCGATGTCTTCGACGTGGAGCCCTCGCGCGAATCGCTCACCGACCTGCGCAAATCCCTGCTGCGCGCGACACCCGATGCGGTGCTGCTCGCCGTCGACGTCCAGAACGCGGCGCTGGTCAAGCCGTTCCTGCCCAATGTCGCCGTGTACGCGAGCAGCCTCGTGTTCGAGCGGCCGCTCGCGGCCGCGGCGCACGACCTCGACGACATCCGCATCGTGGAGATCCCGTGGATCCTCACGCCGGACGCGCCGGAGCTTGCGCTGCTGCCGCGGCGCGAATACGGCGGCCCGGCGCTGAACCGCCTCTATGCGCTCGGCCTCGATGCGTTTCGCGTGGCGCACGTGTTCCTCGCGGGCACGCCCCGCGCGTTCGACATGGAGGGCGCCATCGGTCACCTCACGCTCGACGAGCGCCACCAGTTCCAGCGCGACGGCCGCATGGGGATCTACCGTGACGGGCAAGTCGTCCCGCTCGACGGCCCACGCTGACGCGCGCGCCGCGCGTGGCGTGTCGGCCGAGGCGCTGGCCGGGCGCTTCCTCGAGTCGCATGGACTCACGATCGTCGCGCGCAACTTCCGCGTCCGGCGCGGCGAGATCGACCTCATCGCGCGCGACGGCGAAACCCTGGTGTTCGTCGAAGTGCGCCTGCGTCGCTCGCAAAGCCACGGCGGCGCGGCCGAAAGCATCACCGCCGCCAAGCGCGCACGCCTGGTCGCGGCGGCCCAGGCGTTCCTCCTGCGCCAGGCCGGAGATCCGCCCTGCCGCTTCGATGCCATCCTGCTCGACGCGCTCGACCCGGGCCGTGTCGACTGGCGCCGCGACGTGATCGAGGCCGGGTGACGCTACAATCACGCCCGATGATCGACCACCAGAAACGCATCAAGGCCCAGTTCGCCGATTCGGCGCAGCTCAAGCAATCGGCGGCCGACGTGATGGCGCCGCACATCGCCCGGGCCGCCGCGCTGCTCACCGATTGCCTGTTCGCCGACGGCAAGATCCTCGCGTGCGGCAACGGTGGATCGGCCGCGGACGCGCAGCATTTCGCGGCGGAGCTCGTCGGCCGGTTCGAGCGCGAGCGTCCGGAGCTTCCGGCGATCTCGCTGTCGACCGACACCTCGCTCCTGACCGCGGTGGCGAACGACTACTCGTTCGAGCAGGTCTTCGCGAAGCAGGTGCGCGCGCTCGGCGGCAAGGGCGACGTGCTCCTCGCGATCTCGACGTCCGGGAACTCCCCGAACGTCGTCGCTGCCGTGCAGGCGGCGCAGGAGCGCGAGATGCGCATCATCGCGCTGACCGGCAAGGGCGGCGGTCGCATGGGTGAACTTCTCGCACCGGGCGACGTCCATCTGTGCGTTCCACACGATCGGACCGCCCGCATCCAGGAGGTCCACCTCCTCACGATCCATTGCCTCTGCGACGCCATCGACGCGACGCTGCTCGGAGACGAAGAATGACGTTGGGCTCGAACAAGGGGCGTCTCTGCCTCGCCGCAGCGCTCTGCGCATGGTCGATGCTGCTCAGCGGCTGCGTGCCGCTGGTCGTCGGCGCAGCGGCCGGCGGCGCCGCGCTCGTCGCCACCGACCGCCGCTCGGTCGGCGCGCAGGCCGACGACGAAGCGATCGAGCTCAAGATCGCCAACAACCGCAGCAATCGCTACGGCGATCGGGTGCACGTCAACGTGACGAGCTACAACGGGATCGTGCTCCTGACCGGCGAGGTGCCTGACGAGGCGACGCGCCGCGAGATCGTCGAGATGGTCCGCACGACCGACCGCGTGCGCGCGGTCCACGACGAGCTCGAGGTGCGCCCGAATACGCCGATGTCCGAGCGCACCAACGACACGTATCTCACGGGCCTCGTGAAGTCGCGCTTCGTGGAGCAGAACCGCTTCCCGGCTACGCAGGTGAAAGTCGTGACCGAGCGCGGCGTCGTGTACCTCATGGGCATCGTGAGCCGCGCGGAAGGCGACGCCGCCGCGCAGATCGCCTCCACCACGTCGGGCGTGCGGCGCGTGGTCAAGCTGTTCGAGTACATCTAGCGTTCCGAACGCGCGGTGGACCTGCCCGAGCCGCGCTATCCCGCGAAGATCGCCACCGCGGCCGATGCGCTCGCGCGACTGGCCGCATTGCCGCGGCCGATGGTCTTCACCAACGGCGTATTCGACGTGCTCCATCGCGGCCACGTCACGTATCTCGAGCAGGCGCGCGGGCTCGGCCGTTCGCTGGCGGTGGCGGTGAACACCGATGCATCGGTGAAGCGCCTCGGCAAGGCGCCCGATCGTCCGCTCAATGCGCTCGACGATCGCATGGCCGTCCTTGCGGCGCTCGCGTGCGTCGACCTCGTGGTGCCTTTCGACAGCGACACGCCGCGCGACCTCATCGTCGCGTGCCGTCCCGATGTGCTCGTGAAGGGCGGCGATTACAGCGCGGAGACCACCGCCGGCGCGATGGAGGTGCTCGCCGCCGGCGGACGCTTCGTCGCGATCCCGTTCCGCTACGACCGCTCGACCACCGCGCTGGTCACCCGCATCCGCGCGTCCGCGTCGTCGGGTCGATTGCTATAATTTCGCCATGCAATACGATCGCGAGGTCGACGCGCGCGGGCTCAACTGCCCGCTCCCGGTGCTGCGCACGAAGAAGGCGCTGAACGACATGCAATCGGGCCAGGTCGTGCGCATCGTCGCCACGGATCCCGGCAGCGTGCGGGACTTCGAGGCGTTCGCGCGCCAGACCGGCAACGCGCTGCTCGAGCACGGCGAGAGCGACGGCGCGTTCTGGTTCGTGATGAAGCGTCGCTGAGCGTGCTCGCGCACGCGTGAGCGCGCCCGCGGGAGCGGACACCCGCAGGACCGGGCGATGGCGCCGGCCGCTGGAATCGCAAATGCGTCCTTGATGCAGCCGTGCACGAGGCCGCCCTTCTCCTCCCCGACTTCCTGCTGATCGCGCTCGGCGTCGCGCTCGCTCGGCTGCAGGCGTTCCCCACGCACTTCTGGAGCGGCGTCGAGCGGCTCGTGTATTACGTGCTGTTTCCCGCGCTGCTGTTCCGCTCGCTCGCGGGCTCGCCGCTCGCGCTGGGCGACGCGGGACGGCTGGTCGGCGTGGGGATTGGCTTCACGTTGGCGGGCATGGCGCTGTCGGCGCTCGCGATACCGCTCTTCCGCCTGCCGCACGCGACGTTCGCGTCATGCTTCCAGTGCGCGTTCCGGTTCAACACGTATGTCGCGTTGGCCGCCGCGAATCGCGTCGCCGGCGCCGCGGGCGTTGCGGCGATCAGCCTGCTGGTCGGCGTGCTGGTGCCGCTGGTGAACATCGCGGCGGTCGCGATGCTCGTGCACGGGCGCGACTCGCGCGTCGTTCCCGCGCTGGTGCGCAATCCCCTCGTCATCGCGTGCGCGATCGGCATCGCGTGGAACGCGACGCGCGTGCCCATCCCCGCGTTGCCTTCGCGCATCCTGGAATTGCTCGCCGCCGCGGCGCTGCCCCTCGGTTTGCTTGCCGTCGGCGCCGGCCTGCGCTTCACGCGCGGAACGCTGCCGCTGCCCGCGCTCGCCTGGTGGCAGGCGATCAAGCTCGGCGTGTTGCCCGCGATCGCCTATGCGCTCGCGAACCTCGCCGGACTGACCGCGACCGAGCGGCAGGTCGCGGTGATCATGGCCGCGGTTCCAACCGCCACGTCGGCCTACATCCTCGCGGTGCAGATGAACGGCGCCGGTGCGCCCGTTGCGCTGCTGATATCTACCGGAACGCTGCTCGCGGCGATGACGCTGCCGCTTTGGCTCTCGCTGCTGTAAGCGCTGCCGGCCGGCTCAGCGCCGATAGCGGTTGAGGAAGTCGGCAACGATGCCGCGCTGCGCGCGGTCGATGGCGGCGTCGAGCGAGCGATCGTTCGGATCGAACTGCTTCGCCTTGCGGAACGCGTTGATCGCGTCCTGGTAGTACCCCTGCGCCTGCATGGCCTGCCCCACGCAGCGCAGCGCGTCCGCGCTCGCGAGCTCGAGGTCCGCCCAGGCGCGGCACAGCTCGGCGGCGCGCCGGTAGTTGCCGGCATTGAGCATGCGGGGACCCTCGACGCGCAGCACCGCGATGCGTGCACGCCGCTCGTCCATCAGCGTGTCGACGTCGGGATCGATGGCGTCGCGACCGACCGCAACGCTCGCGGTCGTCGGCGCGGTGACGGGTGCGCCTTCGGGCGCGCGAGGCGCCAGGCTGGCGGGCGCGGTGGAAGGCGGCGACGTGCTCCCCGGCATGACCAGCGTTCCGATGCGTCCCGCGTTCGCGGCAAGCCCGCCCGTCAGGCGCGCGGGTGAAGGCAGCGCCTCGGCCAGCGTGGTGCGCGCCCACGCGATCGATTCGGTCATCGGCTCGTGCCACGCGACGCCGTAGAGCCACAGCATGGCGGCGAGGCCGCACACGCCCGTGACGGTGTTGAGAATGCCGGCGGGGCCGTGCGTGACGAGCACGTCCTGCGCGAAGTCCCAGTCCGTCTCCTGGTTCTGGGCGATCTTCTCGTACGCGACCGCGATCAGCACCGGCGCGAGCAGGGGAAAGCCGCAGCCCACGCCCTCCCACCACACGCGGAATGCCCGCCGAAAGCCGCGGTCGAGCTGCGCGCGCGTGTCGCGCCGCGCATACGCGTCGGAGATGGAGAACTGGAGGTACACGCCGAACAGCCACTTGCCGGGGGTGGTCCCCAGGGCCGCGATGAGCAGCGCCTCGATCGGAATGAACGACGCCGTGATGACGATGGGCGCGATCAGCGGATGGCCGAGCCAGTACGCGACGTCGGTCGGAATGACGCCCGAGGCGCGCACTTCGGACAGGAGCAGCGCGAGCACCAGCCCCCAGATCGAATAGTCGAAGAGACGCGCCGCGAGCCGATGCCAGGGACGCGGCTCGCTCGTGCGCCCGGATTTCGCGCGCTCGAGCTCCGCCATGCGCAGCTGGAAGATCCAGGACGCGTCTTCCTGCGGCTGGTTGGTGCCGAGGAACACGCTCTTCTCGCGGCGCCAGTTGAGAATGGCGAGGTCGGTCTGCGGCACCAGCGCCTGCGGACCGGCCACTTGCAGCGTGCGCCGGCGCAGGAAGGCGACGCCGTGCACGATGCCGTAGATCCCCGTCAGCACGACCAGCGTGAGCGTGAGCCATACGAGCACCTGCTTCGCGACGAGCACCGCGTCGGCCGGCGTGACGAACACGATCGCGGCCGCGATGAACGCTCCGAACAGGGCGCACAGCCCCACGGTGACGACGGGCGAGCGGCTGAACGAGGCGACGCGCTCGGTGAGGCCGGGGTGGTGGAAGGGCAGCTCGGGTGCCTTTTCCTCCGCGGGGCCGGTCTCGAGGTCCGCGGCGAGCAGGTCCTCGACCGACGGCGACGTCGCCGCGGTCTTGACGTCGGTCTGCTCACCGGCCTCGGCGACGGCGTTGCTCACCACATGCGCGATCTGCTGCTCGGTGCTCCCTACCGAGACCGCGAGCTCCTGGTCGTAGCGGGCGCGCCGAGCCGGATCGCTCAGTATGCGGCTGGCATGATTGATGAAGCGGAGCGCCTCTTCGACGTTGCCCTGGCCATCCCGCGTCTTCGCGTAATACTTTCGAATCACGCGACGCAGCGCGGCCCGCACTTCCTCGTCAGACGAAGTGGGCGATATGGCTAGGGCTTCGTAGAGCGTGGCCTTCATGTCGCCTGACGCGGGGAGGCGTCGATTGCGGACGGAATCTTCGTTTAAAAGGGCAAGGCTGACAAGTTCGCGCAGCAAGAACCGGGCCATGCAAAAAAGGCCCCGTCGCGGCGCGCCGCCTCACGGACCCGTAAAGCAAAGCGGCCCCGAAGGGCCGCTCGCAGGTGCCGTGCGGGGTCAGGCGACTCCGCCGTGCGTCATTCCTCGGACTTGGCGCTGTCCCGGGTGCGCAGCTTCTCGCGAATGCGCGCCGACTTGCCGGACCGGCCGCGCAGGTAATAGAGCTTGGCGCGGCGCACGTCGCCCTTGCGCTTCACCTCGATCGAGGCGATGAGCGGCGAGTACGTCTGGAAGGTCCGCTCGACACCTTCGCCGCTGCTGATCTTGCGCACCGTGAAGGCGGAGTTGACGCCACGGTTGCGCTTGCGGATGACCACGCCTTCGTAGGCCTGGACGCGCTTGCGCTCGCCTTCGACGACGTTGACGTTGACGATGACGGTGTCGCCCGGCGCGAACTCGGGAATCGTCTTGTTGAGGCGCGCGATTTCCTCGCGCTCCAGGATGTCGATGACGTTCATGTCGGTTCCTTGACGGCTCGCCAGAGGTCGGGTGCGAGGCACGCGACGTGGTCGGCCTGGTTCTCGAAAAGTGTGCGATTGTACCAACGGGCCCATGGGACCCGCATCCCTTGCGTGCTACTGGCCGTGGCCTGCCTCGTCGCTGCCGCTCGACGGTCGCGGCTCCAGCAGATCCGGCCGCCGCGACCGGGTGCGCGCGAGCGCCTGCTCGCGGCGCCAGCGCGCGATCGACGCGTGGTTGCCCGAGAGCAGCACTGCCGGCACCGCCTCTCCTTCGTACACCTCCGGCCGCGTGTAGTGCGGACAATCGAGCAGGCCGTCGGCGAACGACTCCTGCACGACCGACTCGGCGTCGTTCAGCGCGCCGGGAAGGTGCCGCGCCAGCGCATCGATCAGCATGAGCGCCGGGAGCTCGCCGCCCGACACGACGAAATCACCGATGGCGATCTCCTCGTCCAGCGTCGCGACCAGCCGCTCGTCGATGCCCTCGTAACGGCCGGCGACGAGGACGTAGCCCGTATCCGCATCGCGCGCGAGCGCCACGACGCGCCGGTGCGTCAACGGCGTTCCCGCAGGCGACAGGTGGATCGTGCGCGTCGCCGCGCACCCGTCGCTGCGTTGCGCCATGCGCGCGGCCGCGACGGCTTTCGCGAGCGGCTCGGCCATCATCACCATGCCGGGACCGCCGCCATACGGCCGGTCGTCGACGGTGCGATGGTTGTCGGTCGCGAAATCGCGCGGATTCCACGTGCGCAGATGCCACAGCCCGCGCTCGCGCGCCCGCCCCGTGACACCGAAGCGCGCCGCGTGCTCGACCATCTCGGGGAACAGCGTCACGACATCGATGCGCACCGCGCGCTTCCCTTCCTCACCGCGATTTCAGTAGTCCGATTGCCAGTCGACGTCGATGCGGCCGCCCGCGACGTCGACGTTGTCGACGTAGATCGGCACCCACGGAATGAGCCGCTCGCCGCCGGCGTCGTCGCGCACGCGCAGGATCGCGTGCGCGCCGTTGTCGATCACCCGATCCACCGCGCCGAGGCGCACGCCATCCCGGTTCACCACGGCGAGCCCTTCGAGGTCCGCCCAGTACAGCTCGTGTTCCGCGAGCGCCGGCAAGGCGTCGCGCGAAATGCCGACCTCGGCGCCGCGCAGCGCTTCGGCGTCGTCACGCGTCACCACGTGCTCGAGCGCCGCGATCAACGCGCCGCCATGCGCGCGGGCCCCGGTCACGCGACGCGATTCCCAGAGCGACGCCTGCTTCGGCCGCAGCCACCACGAGGCGTGCCGCGTGAGCGCCAGCGGATCGTCGGACCAGGGTTGCACGCGAACCATGCCGCGCACGCCGTAGGGGCCGCTGACGCGACCCATCGCGACGATGCCGCGCATCGGCGGCACGCCGTTCAGGCGGCGGGCTGGGCGGTCGACGCTTCCTTGCCGCCGGCCGCCTGGCCGGCACGCTTGACCAGCATCGCGACCGTGTCGGACAGCCGGGCACCGCGCGACTGCCAGTAGGCGACGCGCTCCTGCTCGATGCGCAGACCTTCCTCGTGCGCCGCGGCGACCGGGTTGTAGAAGCCGACGCGCTCGATGAAGCGGCCGTCGCGTCGGTTGCGCGAGTCGGCCACGACGACGTTGTAGAAGGGGCGCTTCTTGGCGCCTCCGCGGGCGAGGCGAATGACGACCATGCTGTGGGTTCCTCTTGCTCGGGCTTGCCCGAAAAAAGACGTTGATATTACTATGGAAACCGCCTACGAGGCAAGCCGTCGCAACCGGCCCGCGGGCAGGCCGGCGCCACGCCGTCGTGGCCCGGCTGCCCGAAGTCCCGGCCACCCTCGGACGCGCCCGCCATGTCGTCGCCACTTCCCAAAGCCCGACTCGAAGCGCTCACCGACGGCATATTCGCGGTCACGATGACGCTGCTGGTCCTCGACCTGCACTTTCCGGAGCCTTCGGACACGGCGACGCCGTGGCAGGAAACCGCGCGCCTGATCGACCGCCTCGACAACTACGTGATCAGCTTCGTGGTGCTCGCGGTGTTCTGGGTGGGCCACGTCCGGCTGCTGCGTCGACTGCGCGACGCCGACATGCCGTTCGTCGCGATCAACCTCGCGTTCCTGCTCTTCACCACGCTCGTGCCGCCGCTCACCACGCTGCTCGGCGACCATCCGGCGCTGCCGCGGGCCGCGGTGCTGTACGGCGGGACGCTGCTGCTCATCCTGCTCTGCGAGGCGCTGCTGTGGCATCGCGTGTGCCATCGCCTCGCGAACGAGAGCTTTCACAACCCGCTCCGGACGTGGCGCCTCGTGCGCAGGCGCTACGCGCTCGCCATGGGGGTCGTCATCGCCGGCATCGTCGCGGCGTTCGTGGAGATCATCGTCGGCGCGTCGGAAGGGCTCGCGCCATGGATGTATCTCCTGCTGATCTTCCTCGGCGTCGTGCGCACGCCGTTGCACGGCGTGCCGCGCGCGTGACCGCTCAGCGCATGCCGGGCAGGATGCCGCGCATGCCGCGCAGCATCTTCTGCATCCCGCCCTTCGCGACCATCTTCATCATCTTCTGCGTCTGCTCGAACTGGTTGAGGAGCTGATTCACCTCCTGAACCGTGACGCCGGCGCCCGCTGCGATGCGCCGCTTGCGGGACGCCTTGATGAGCTCGGGCTTCGCCCGCTCCTGCGGCGTCATGGAGTCGATGATGCCCTCGACGCGCGCGATCTTGCGCTCGTCGACCGTGGTCTGCTGCGCCGCGCGCGCGAGCTCCGCCGGCAGCTTGTCCAGCATGCCGGCGATGCCGCCCATCTTGCGCATCTGGCCGATCTGCGCCTTGAAGTCGCTCAAGTCGAAGCCCTTGCCGGTCTTGACCTTCTTCGCGAGCTTCTTCGCCTGCTCGACGTCGACCGTGCGATGCGCCTCCTCGATGAGCGACAGCACGTCGCCCATGCCGAGGATGCGCGACGCCATGCGCTCCGGGTGAAACACTTCCAGCCCGTCGATCTTCTCCGAGACGCCGGCGAACTTGATCGGCGCGCCGGTGACGTGACGCACCGAGAGCGCGGCGCCGCCGCGCGCGTCGCCGTCGAGCTTGGTGAGCACCACGCCGGTGAGCGGCAACGACTCGCGGAATGCGCGCGCGGTGTTCACCGCGTCCTGGCCCTGCATCGCGTCGACGACGAACAGCGTCTCGACGGGAGACAGCGCCGCATGCAGTTCGGCGATCTCGCGCATCATCTCCTGGTCGATCGCGAGCCGGCCTGCCGTGTCGACGATCAGCACGTCGTGGTAGTGACGGCGCGCGTGGTCGAGCGCGCCGCGCGCGATGTCGACCGGAAGCTGCGACGGCTCCGACGGCAGGAAGTCGACGCCCACCTGCTGCGCGAGCGTGCGCAGCTGCTCGATGGCCGCCGGACGATACACGTCGGCCGACACCAGCAGCACCTTCCTGCGATCGGCCGCGACCAGGCGCGCGAGCTTCGCTGCCGTCGTCGTCTTGCCGGCGCCCTGCAGGCCGGCCATGAGGATGACGGCGGGCGCGCGCGCAGCGAGGTTGAGCGGCTCCGCCGCGCCGCCCATGAGCGCGGTCAGCTCGCGCTGCACCACGCCGACCAGCGCCTGGCCGGGCGTCAGCGAGCCCACCACCTCCTGGCCGATCGCCTTGTCGCGCAGGCGTGCGATGAAGTCCTTGACCACCGGCAGCGCGACGTCCGCTTCGAGGAGCGCAAGGCGCACCTCGCGCAGCGCTTCCTGGATGTTCGCTTCGGTGAGACGCGCCTCGCCGCGCAGTGTCTTCGCGACGCGCGACAGTCGATCGGTGAGGTTATCGAACATGATTCGCTGGCATTGGCGCGATCGCGAGAGCGGCGTCGCGCGTGGGGTACACTCGACCGGTGAACGTGCGTCGCTTCCGCGCGGTTGGCGGCGACGCCCCGGAGCCGGGTTGGACATTCTACTGCACGTGCTCGTCGCGGCGCTGTACCTCGTCGCAGCCTGGTTGTGCCGACCGCGCGGCGAGACGCCTGCGGCCGTCCGCTCGCTCGCCATCGGCGTGGCGCTGGCCGTGCACGCGATCGTGATGACGCGGGTGATCGTGCGGCCGGACGGGCTCGACCTCTCGTTCGTCAACGCGCTCTCGCTGGTCGCGGGCCTCGCGGTGCTCGTCGCGTGGGTCTCCGGCGCGTTGCGCATCCTTCCGGGTGTGGCGATGATGATCCTGCCGGTGGCGGCGCTCTGCGCGGCGTTGCCGACGCTCGCGCGCATGCCGCATCCGTTCGCGTACGCCGACGAGCCGCTCGCCGCCGCGCACATCAGCGTCGCATTGATCGCCTACGCGCTGTTCGTCGTCGCGGCGATGCAGGCGGCCGTGCTGACCGGCGTGGAGAAGCGGCTGCATCGCGGTGCCCCGCCGATCGGTGCGCAGGAGCCGCCGCCGCTCCTCACACTCGAGCGCTATCTCTTCCGCCTGATCGCCATCGGCTTCGTGCTGCTCACCATCACGCTCATCAGCGGGTTCCTGTTCTCCGAAGAGCTGTTCGGCAAGCCGGTGACGCTCACGCACAAGAACGTGTTCTCGGTGGCAGGATGGCTCACCTTCGCGGCGCTGCTGTTCGGACGGTGGCGCTACGGATGGCGCGGGCGCGCGGCGCTGAAATGGATCGTCGCCGGCACGATCCTGCTCGTGCTGGGGTACCTCGGGAGCAAGTTCGTGCTCGAGGTCCTGCTGCACAGGGCGTGAGACGGGCTCGTGGACCACATCCCGCTCTCCTCGCTCGGCACGGTGCTCGCGGTGCTGCTGCTCGTCTCGGCGTTCTTCTCGCTTGCCGAGACCGCCATGATGGCGGTGAACCGCTACCGCCTGAAGCATCGCGCCGAGCGCGGCGAGCGCGGGGCCCGCCTCGCGATGGCGCTGCTCGCGAAGACCGATCAGCTGCTCGGCGTCATCCTGCTCGGCAACAACCTGCTCAACGCGGCGGCGGCGACGCTTGCGAGCGTCATCACCGTTCGCCTGTTCGGACAGGGCGAGATCGCGCTCGCGCTCGGAACCGTCGTCGTGACGTTCCTGATCCTCGTGTTCTCGGAGATCACGCCGAAGGTGATCGGCGCGAACTACGCGGATCTGCTGGGCCCGCTCGTGAGCTACGTGCTGACGCCACTGCTGCGCGTCGCGCGCCCGGTCGTCTGGTTCGTGAATCTCTTCGTAAAGGCGGTGCTGAAGACACTGCGCCTCGCGCCCACCACCACCGAGTCGGCCACGCTCACGCAGGAGGAGCTGCGCTCGCTCGTGCTCGAGGGCAGCCAGTATTTCCGCGGCAAGCACAAGACGATGCTTGCCAACCTGATGGACCTCGAGGCGATCACGGTCGACGACGTGATGACGCCGCGAAGCCAGATCCACGCGCTCGACATCACCGAGAAGCCGCAGCTGCTCGGGCAGCAGCTCGCCACGTCGTACCACTCGCGCCTGCCGGTCTACGAGGGCGCGCTCGACAACATCGTCGGCATCCTGCCGCTCAAGAGCGTCGTGCAGATGTGCATCGGCGGCGAGCTCGACGGCGAGCGGCTGCGCGAGCTCTTGCGACCCGCCTACTTCGTCCCGATGGGAACGCCGCTGCTGACGCAGCTCCAGCAGTTCCAGGCCGACCGCCAGCGGCTCGGCCTGGTGGTCGACGAATACGGCGAGTTGCAGGGCCTTGTCACCATCGAGGACATCGTCGAGGAGATCATCGGCGAGTTCACCACAACCGCGCCCGGCACCGGCGAGAGCGTGCGCCGCGAGCCGGACGGCAGCGTCGTGGTCGACGGCATGGCGCCGCTGCGCACGCTCAACCGGCGGCTCGGCACCCGGTTCCCCGTGGACGGCCCGAAAACGCTCAACGGCCTGATCGTCGAGCATCTGGGCGAGATTCCGGACGCCGGGATCAGCTTTCGCATCGGCGACCAGGGCATCGAGATCCTCCAGACCCAGGACCGCGCGGTGAAAGTGGTGCGCCTGCTGGCCCCGGTCGGCCGTCCGGCGGCGCCTTTACAAGGCCGACCCGAGCGGGCATCATCCTCCAGTTAAGTTTCATGCAAATGGAATAAGCCCCGGTAAAGCAACACAAAACGGCCTCGCGCCCGGCGCCGGGGCACAGGGCTTGCTTCCGGCTGGTTTTTGCACCTGAGCATCCGCCTGGACGATCCGCATGGCCACGCACGCCGCCGCCACCCGCAACATCAGCGGTCTCGCTCGCGCCCTCGCGCAGAACGGCGTCATGTCGGAGTACGAGGCCGAGGCCATGCAGACGCAGGCCCAGGCGGCCGGCGTCGCCTTCGTGGAGCAGATGCTGGCGGGCAAGCGCATGTCCGCCCAGCAGCTCGCCGTGTTCGCGTCCCGGGCTTTCGGCGTGCCGCTGCTCGACCTGACGGCCTTCGACCTCGACAGCCTCAACAAGGAGTACGTCGACGTCAGGATGGCCCAAACGCGGCGGGTTCTGCCGCTGCACCGCAGGGGCAACCGGCTGTTCGTGGCCACGTCGGACCCCGCCAACCTCCAGGCGCTCGAGGAGGTCCGGTTCAAGACCAACCTGGTGGTCGAGCCGGTCGTCGTCGAGGACGACAAGCTGGGCCAGGCGATCGCCAAGCTGGTCGAGGCGAGCGGCGCCAACCTGAAGGAGATGGGCGCCCTCGAGGACATGGAGGTCGGGCTCGAGGAAGGCACGCCGAACTCCGCGAGCGTGGAGGACGAGAGCGAAGTCGAGGACGCGCCCGTCGTCAAGTACATCCAGAAGATCCTGCTCGACGCGATCAGCGGCGGCGCGTCGGACATCCACTTCGAGCCGTACGAAAAGTTCTTCCGCATCCGCTACCGCGTCGACGGGATCCTCTCGGAGATCGCGCAGCCGCCGCTCGCCATCAAGGACAAGGTCGCGTCGCGCATCAAGGTCATCAGCAAGCTCGACATCGCGGAGAAGCGCGTGCCGCAGGACGGCCGCATGAAGCTCGTGCTGTCGAAGCAGAAGTCCATCGACTTCCGCGTCTCGACGCTGCCGACGCTGTTCGGCGAGAAGATCGTGATGCGTATCCTCGACTCGTCGGGGGTGAAGCTCGGCATCGAGGCGCTCGGTTACGAGCCCGATCAGCAGAAGGCGCTGCTCGACGCGATCGGGCGACCCTACGGCATGATCCTCGTGACCGGCCCGACCGGCAGCGGCAAGACGGTGTCGCTCTACACCTGCCTGAACCTGATGAACAAGCCGGGCGTGAACATCGCCACGGCCGAGGATCCGGCCGAAATCCAGCTCCCCGGCGTCAACCCGGTCAACGACAACGACAAGGCGGGGCTCACGTTCGCGGCGGCGCTGAAGTCGTTCCTGCGCCAGGACCCGGACATCATCATGGTCGGCGAAATCCGCGACCTCGAGACCGCCGAGATCTCCATCAAGGCCGCGCAGACGGGCCACCTCGTGCTCTCGACCTTGCACACCAATGATGCGCCGGCGACGCTGACGCGGCTGCTGAACATGGGGGTGGCGCCGTTCAACGTCGCTTCGTCGGCGATCCTGATCACGGCGCAGCGCCTCGGCCGCAAGCTTTGCCATTGCAAGAAGCCCGAGGACATCCCGCCCGAGGCGCTGCTGCGTGCCGGCTTCACCGAGGCCGATCTCGACGGCAGCTGGCAGACGTTCGGGCCGGTGGGCTGCGACAACTGCAAGGGAAGCGGCTACAAGGGCCGCATCGGCATCTACGAAGTGATGCCGATCAGCGACGAGATGCGGCAGCTCATCATGCGGGAAGGCAACGCGCTCGAAATCGCCGCGCAGGCGCAGAAGGAAGGCATCCGCAACCTGCGCCAGTCGGGACTTCTGAAGGTCAAGCAAGGCGTGACGTCCCTCGAGGAAATCGAGGCTGTCACGAATGAATAGCCGCGCCGCGTAAGGCGCCGAGGATCGCCATGGCCACCACGACTGCAACCGCCGCGCGCCGCGACATTCGCGTCAAGGAATTCACCTTCACCTGGGAAGGCGTCGATCGCAACAACCGGCAGGTGCGCGGCGAGACGAAGGCCGCCTCCGAGACGGTGGTGCGAACGAACCTGCGCCGCCAGGGCATCCGCATCACGCGCCTCAAGCGGCAGACCTTCCGCGGCGGGCGCAAGGTCGGCGAGAAGGAGATCACGTTCTTCACCCGGCAGTTCGCCACCATGCTCAAAGCCGGCGTGCCGCTGCTGCAGGCGTTCGACATCGTGGCGCGCGGGCACAGCAACCCGCGCTTCTCGCGCCTGATGATGGACATCAAGAACAAGGTCGAGACGGGCTCGAGCCTGTCGTCGGCCTTCCGCCAATATCCCGGCCACTTCGACGACTTGTATTGCAACCTGGTCGCGGCAGGCGAAGCCTCGGGCACGCTCGACGCCATCCTCGACCGCCTTGCGACCTACAAGGAAAAGATCCTCGCCATCAAGGGCAAGATCAAGTCGGCGCTGTTCTATCCGATCGCGGTGGTGACGGTCGCGATCATCGTGACCTTCATCATCATGATCTTCGTCATCCCGGCGTTCAAGTCGGTGTTCGCCAACTTCGGTGCACAGCTGCCGATGCCCACGCTGGTCGTCATCGCCATCTCCGACTGGTTCGTCGCGTGGTGGTGGCTCATCACGATCGCCGCGGTCGGCGCCGTCGTCGGCTTCGGCGTGATGTACCGACGCTCCGCCGCGCTGCGCTACACGGTGCAGCGCCTGTCGCTGAAGTTCCCGGTGATCGGTGCCATCCTCGAGAAGGCGGTCATCGCGCGCTGGACACGCACGCTGCAGACGATGTTCGCGGCGGGCGTGCCGCTCGTCGAGGGCCTCGACGCCGTCGCGGGTGCGTCGGGCAACGCGGTGTACGTGCAGGCTACCAAGCGCATCCAGACCGAGGTCGCGACCGGTGTGAGCCTCACCAACGCGATGAGCAACACGCGCCTGTTTCCCTCGATGGTGATCCAGATGACGCAGATCGGCGAGGAGTCCGGCTCGCTCGACAACATGCTCGGCAAGATCGCGGACTTCTACGAGCGCGAGGTCGACGACGCCGTCGCCGCGCTGTCGAGCCTGCTCGAGCCGCTGATCATCGTGTTCCTCGGCGTGGTCGTGGGTGGCCTCGTGGTCGCGATGTACCTGCCGATCTTCAAGCTCGGAGCGGTGATCTGAGCGCTCGTCGTGCCGCGCGCCGCCCGGTTGCGCGGCGATGCCGCCGGTGATCGCGCTGTCGCAGCCGGCGTCGATCGCGCTCGCGCTCGTCGTGGGACTCTGCGTCGGCAGCTTCCTGAACGTCGTCATCCATCGACTGCCGAAGATGCTCGAGCGCGGGTGGCGCGCGCAGTGCGCCGAGCTCGCCGGCGAGACGCCCCCGGCCGAGCCCGCGTACAACCTCGTCGTGCCGCGCTCCGCCTGTCCCTCGTGCGGCCACCGCATCGGCGCGCACGAGAACGTGCCGATCGTCTCGTGGCTCGCGCTGCGCGGAAAATGCTCGGCATGCGGCGCACGCATTTCCGCGCGCTATCCGATCGTCGAGCTCGCGGGCGGCCTCCTCGCGGCCTACGCGGTGTGGCGCTTCGGCCTCACGTGGAAAGGCATGGCCGCGTGCGTCTTCCTCTGGATGCTCACGGCGCTCACGGTCATCGATTTCGACACGCAGCTCCTTCCCGACGACCTCACGCTGCCGCTCCTGTGGGCGGGGCTCGTCGCGAATCTGTTCGAGCTCTTCGTTCCGCTGCAGACGGCGGTGATCGGCGCCGCCGCGGGCTATCTCTCGCTGTGGCTCGTCTACTGGATCTTCCGGCTCGTGCGCGGCAAGGAAGGCATGGGCTACGGGGACTTCAAACTGCTGGCGGCGCTCGGCGCCTGGCTCGGATGGTCGATGCTGCCGATCATCGTGTTGCTGTCGTCGGTGGTCGGCGCCGCGATTGGTCTGTCGCTCATCGTATTCCGGGGCCGCGACCACAACGTGCCGCTCGCGTTCGGTCCCTATCTCGCGATCGCGGGCGCAATCGCGCTGTTCTTCGGCCCGCAGCTGCTGCGCACGTTCTTTCCCTGACGGCCGATGTACGACCGCCACGGGTCCGTCCCCCGCGCCGCGAGCGCAACTCGCCAATCGCCTGCGGCGTCCCGGCGCGACTGACGTGCTGATCGTCGGCCTCACCGGAGGCATCGGCAGCGGCAAGTCGGAAGTCGCGCGCGCGTTCGCCGCGCGCGGCGTCGAGATCGAGGATGCCGACGCGATCGCTCATGCCGTCACTGCCCCGGGAGCGCCCGGCCATCGCGCGGTCGCGGACGCGTTCGGTGCCGCAGCCTTGCGCGACGACGGCGGTCTCGATCGCGACTGGCTTCGCACGCGCGCGTTCGAGGACCCGGCGTTTCGCGCGCGTCTCGAGGCCGTTCTGCACCCGCTGATCCGCGCGCGCATGGACGCCGCCGTCCGGGCATGGCGGGGCGCCTACGGGATTCTCGTGGTCCCGCTGCTGCTCGAGCGCGGGGGCATGCGCGAGCGGGTCGACCGCGTGCTGGTCGTCGACTGTCCCGAGGACGAGCAGATGCGCCGCGTGGTGGCGCGGAGCGGCCTGGTGCCCGAGACCGTGCGGCGCATCATGTCGACGCAACTGTCGCGCGGCGAGCGGCTCGCGCAGGCGGACGACGTCATCGACAACAGCGGCACGCTGGCCGCGATGGACGAGCAGGTCGAGCGCCTCGACCGCGCCTATCGTGCACGCGCGGCGGCGGCGCCCGCGTGAATTTGGCAGAATGACGGCTGTCCCGCCGCTTTCCACTCCGTGATCCGCTACGAGCATCCGCTGAACGAGCGCATCCGCACGATGATGCGGCTCGAGGACCTCTTCGCTCGGGCACGCTACTTCGCCGCTCAGGACGCGCCGGCGGAGCATCACGCGGCGCTGATGTCGATGTTCGAGATCACCGACGTGGCGAGCCGCGCCGACCTCAAGACCGATCTCCTGCAGGAGCTCGAGCGGCAGAAGCAGCTGCTTGCGCCGCTGCGCAGCAATCCGCAGATCGAGGCGCGCGCGCTCGAAGCGCTGCTGTCGGACATGGACGCGGCGAACTCGAGCCTCTTCGCGACCACCGGAAAGGTCGGCCAGCACCTGCGCGACAACGAGTGGCTCATGGCCATTAAACAGCGCAGCGCGATTCCCGGCGGCGTGTCGGAGTTCGACCTGCCGGCCTACCATTACTGGCTGCACCAGGCGGCGGCCGATCGCCAGCGCGATCTCGCCAACTGGCTGGAGCCGTTCGAGCCGCTGCACGCGGGGCTCGGGATCATCCTGCGCCTCCTGCGCGAGAACGCGCGTGTGAGCCGGCATGTCGCGTACCGCGGCGTGTTCCAGCTCATGCTCACGACGACCAAGGTCGCGCAGCTCCTGCGCCTGACGGTCGCGCGCGACCTGCCATGCGTGCCGGAGATCAGCGCCAACAAATACGCGCTGAACATCCGCTTCATCGGCGTGTCCGGCATGGACCGCGGCACGGTGTTCGACCGCGACGTCGAGTTCGAGCTCACGTTCTGCAATCTCTGAGGACGCGCCCGCCGCGATGAGCGCCCCGCCGCGATGAGCGCCCCGCCGCGCCTCGTCAAATGCCCGCAATGCGGGAAGCCCGTCGAGTGGACGGCGGCGTCGCGCTGGCGCCCGTTCTGCTCCGAGCGCTGCAAGATGCTGGACCTCGGCGCCTGGGCGAGCGAGGCCTATCGCATTCCCGTGGAGGACGATTCGCAGTCCACCGACGCGCCGCCCGAGGACACGCCGGGCGCCGGCGGGCGTCGATGACGCGGCGCGGCCCTGAGCCGCGGCGACGCAACGCGAGCCCTGCCGCCAGCGCCCTCACGCCGGTCAGCGTCGCCAGCGCGAGCGCGGGTGTCGAACGGGCGCGGCCGCCACGACGGGACCGCCGGTCGCGTTGACCTGCAGCCCGTAGGAGTCGCCGCCTACCAGGCGTGGCGGCGCAGCGCGATGCCGTGCGCGCCGTGGTCGACCGCCGGTCCCAAGTCTCCTGGATCGAGGCCGCCCAGCGCGTACACGGGCACGCGGGTGCCGTCGACGATGGCAGCGAAGCCCTCGAACCCGAGCGGCACCGCACCCGGATGCGTCGGCGTCGGCTTGACGGGGCCCAGCACGACGAAGTCGACCTCCAGCTCGGCAGCGCGATCGAGATCGCGCCGATCGTGGCACGAGGCGGCGACGACCAGATCGCGCGGGCGCCGCTGCGCCGCGTGCAGCAGGGCGGCCGGCCAATGAACGCCGTCCAGCCGCAGCGCGCGTGCGCCGGCTTCGTCGCCGTTGAGCAGCAGCGTGGCGCCGTAGGGCCGCGCCGCGTCGCGCAGGCGCGCCGCGAAGGCGTCACGACGCGCCGCGGGCCATTCCTTTTCACGCACCTGGATGAGGCGCAGGCCGTGCGACAGCGCGTGCAATGCGCGCGCGAGGAACGCGTCCTCGCCCACATCCTGCGCGCACGTGATGCCGTAGACGGGCGGCAGTGCGAGCGCGGCGAGCACGCGCGTGTTCGCGGGCAGGAGCGGCGCCACGGTGAAGCGACCCGGCACCTGCCATGCGAACGCCTGGCCGTCCCGGCCCTGCGGATCGCCGTCCCATGCGAACACCCGGAAGAACTCGAGCCGAACGTGCGCGTGCGGGTAGACGAATTCCTGCGTGAGCCACGGCGCGGCGCGGCGCACCGTGACGCCGAGCTCCTCGTGCAGCTCGCGCGCCAGCGCCACCGGTGCGGTTTCGCCGGGCTCGAGCTTGCCGCCGGGAAATTCCCAGTAGCCGGCGTACGGCTTGCCGGGCGGGCGCTGCGCGAGCAGCACCCGGCCGTCGGCAGCGACGATCACCGCGGCGGCGACGCGCGTGATGCGCGTGTGCGGCGCGGCCGGCGTCACGCCTTGCGCGAAAGGCCGAGCGCGCCCGCGTGGTGCTTCGCGAACTGCCACGCGACGCGCCCGCTGCGCGAGCCGCGACCGAGGGCGAACTGCAGCGCCTCGCGCGTGAGCGACTCCTGGTCACGCGCGAGCGGCCTTGCACCGAAGTGCTCGAGCCAGCCGCTTACCGCGGCGAGATAATCGTCCTGCGAGAACGGATAGAACGAGATCCACAGCCCGAAACGCTCGGACAGCGAGATCTTCTCCTCGACCGACTCGCCCGGATGCACTTCCTCGCCGACGTGGCGCGTCTCGAGATTCTCGGCGAAATACTCGGGAATGAGGTGGCGACGGTTCGACGTCGCGTAGATGAGCACGTTGGACGTCGCGCCGGCGATCGAGCCGTCGAGCATCACCTTCAGCGCCTTGTAGCCCGACTCGCCCGCGTCGAACGTCAGGTCGTCGCAGAACACGATGAAGCGCAACGGCACGTTCTCGACGCGTTCGGCGATGTCGGGAAGATCGGTGAGGTCGGCCTTGTCGACTTCGATCAGGCGCAGTCCGCGCGCGCGGTATTTGCCGAGCATCGCCTTGACGAGCGACGACTTGCCGGTGCCGCGCGAGCCCGTGAGCAGCACGTTGTTCGCCGGCAGCCCGGCGACGAACTGGCGGGTGTTGAGGTCGATCGCCTTCTTCTGCTCGTCGACGGCGACGAGATCGCCGAGGTCGATCGTGTGCGGATGCGTGACCGCCTGCAGATAGCCGCGGCCACCGCGCTTGCGCCAGCGCGCCGCAGGGACGCGCTTCCAGTCGGGATCGGGTTGCGGAGGCGGCAGCAGCGTCTCGACACGCGCCAGGACGGCTTCGGCACGCGCGACCAGGTCGCCGACGCTGGTGCCCGGCGCCGCCTGCGCCCGCTGCGCCGGAGCGGGCTGCGATGCGCGCGTGCGCCTCACGAGCGGTATTCCGCGTTGATCTTCACGTAGTCGTGCGAAAAATCGCAGGTCCACACCTCGGCGGACGCGCGGCCGCGACCGAGATCGACCCGCACCGTGATCTCGTCCTGCTTCATGACGCGTGCGCCGTCCTCCTCGCGATAGCCGGCCGCGCGGCCGCCGCGATCGACGACGAGCACGTCGTCCAGCCAGAACGACACGCGCGAAGCGTCGAGATCGGCGGCGGCGCCGTTTCCTATGGCGCACACGATGCGCCCGAGGTTGGGATCGGAGGCGAAGAACGCGGTCTTGACGAGCGGCGAATGCGCGATCGCGAACGCGACGCGCCGGCATTCGTCGGCGTCGCGGCCGTTCGCCACGCGGAGGGTCATGAACTTGGTCGCCCCTTCGCCGTCGCGCACGATGGCCTGCGCGAGATCCACCGCGACCGCCTCGATGGTGGCGGCGACCTCGGCATAGCGCGGATCGCTCGCCGCGACGATCGGCGCAATGCGCGACTTTCCGGTCGCCGCGATGACGAAGCTGTCGTTGGTCGAGGTGTCGCCATCCACGGTGGCGGCGTTGAACGAGACACCGGTGACGTCGCGCGTCAACGGCGCCAGCAGCGGTGCGGCGAGCGGTGCGTCGGTCGCGATGAACGCCAGCATCGTCGCCATGTCGGGATGGATCATGCCCGAGCCCTTGGCGATACCGGTGACGCTCACGGTCTCGCCGTCGACCACGACGCGCCGCGAGCTCGCCTTGTGGACGGTGTCGGTGGTCATGATGGCGCGCGCGGCATCCAGCCAGCGATCGGGACGCGCCGACGCCTGCGCCGCGGGAAGCGCGGCGACGAGCCGATCGAGCGGCAGGGGCTCCATGATCACGCCGGTCGAATACGGCACGACTTGCGCGGGATCGCAGCCGACGAGGCGAGCGACTTCCACGCACGTGGCGCGTGCGTCGCGCAAGCCCGGTTCGCCCGTCCCGGCGTTGGCGTTTCCGGCGTTGATCACCAGCGCGCGGAAGTCGACGCGCTGCGCCTGCTGCTCGGCAAGGTGGTGGCGCGCGACGAGAACCGGCGCGGCGCAGAAGCGGTTGCGCGTGAACACACCGGCGGCGACGGAGCCTCGGTCGGCGAGGATCAGCAGGACGTCGTCTCGGTCCCAGCTCTTGATGCGTGCGCGCGCCGTGCCGAGCGCGATGCCGCGCACGACGTGCAGGTCGTCGGCGGTGGCAGGCGTGTAGCGAACGGCCATCGGCGCGTCACCGGTTCCCTCACCACGCCGCGCGGGCGAGGAGCGGAAGTGCGCAGGCCATCAGGCGAGCCGGCCGTGGCAGTGCTTGTACTTCTTGCCCGAGCCGCAGGGGCACGGATCGTTGCGGCCGACCTTCTGCCCTGCGCGCACGAACGGCGGTGGCGGCGCAAGCGCCACGTCGCCGTTGTCGCCTCCGCTGCCGGCGGTGGCGAGCGCCTCGTCGTAGTCGGCGTGCTGGTAGCGCACGTTGACCACGGGCGCCTCGGGCGGGGCCTCGACGGCCTGCACGTCCTCGCGCGAGCGCACCTGCGCGGTCAGCACGAACTTGACCACGTCCTGCTTGATGCGGTCGAGCATGTCCGAGAAGAGCTCGAACGCCTCGCGCTTGTATTCCTGCTTCGGATTCTTCTGCGCATACCCGCGCAGGTGAATGCCCTGGCGCAGATGATCGAGCGCGGCGAGATGGTCGCGCCAATGATGGTCCAGCGTCTGCAGCATGATGCCGCGCTCGGCCGAGCGCATGAGCTCCGTGCCGAGCTGCGCTTCCTTGGCCTTCCATACGGCTTCGGCGAGATCGGCGATGCGCTCGCGGATCTTGGCCTCCTCGAGCTCCGGCTCCGCCTTGATCCATTCGCCGACCGGCACCTTGAGCTGGAACTCCGCGGCGAGCGTCGTCTCGAGGCTCGGCACGTCCCATTCCTCCTCGACCGACTCGGCGGGCATGAAGCGCTTGATCGTGTCCTCGATCTCCCCGCGCACCATGTTGCGGATCGTCTCGGCGACGTCGCTCGACTCGAGCAGCTCGTTGCGCTGCTGATAGATGACCTTGCGCTGGTCGTTGGCGACGTCGTCGTACTCGAGCAGCTGCTTGCGGATGTCGAAGTTGCGTGCCTCGACGCGCGTCTGCGCCTTCGCGATGGAGCGGTTGACGATCGGATGCTCGATCGGCTCGCCCTCCGGCATCTTGAGGCGCTGCATGATGGCGCCGAGGCGCTCGCCGCCGAAGATGCGCAGCAGCGGATCCTCGAGCGACAGGTAGAAGCGCGAGCTTCCGGGATCGCCCTGGCGACCCGCGCGGCCGCGCAGCTGGTTGTCGATGCGCCGCGACTCGTGCCGTTCGGTGCCGATGATGTGCAGGCCGCCGGCCTTGATCACCGCGTCGTGGCGCACCTGCCAGTCGCCGCGCAGACTGTTGATCTGCAGGTCCTTCTCGGTCTGCGAGAGCGCCTCGTCCTCGCGGATCTTCAGCAGCGTCGGCTCGATGCTGCCGCCGAGCACGATGTCGGTGCCGCGGCCGGCCATGTTGGTGGCGATGGTGATGGTGCTGGGCTTGCCGGCGTCGGCGACGATCTGCGCCTCGTGCGCGTGCTGCTTGGCGTTCAGCACGTTGTGCGGCAGCTTCTCCTTGTCGAGGTGCTTCGAGAGCAGCTCCGAGTTCTCGATCGACGTGGTGCCGACGAGCACCGGCTGGCCGCGCTTGTGGCAGTCCTGGATGTCCCCGATGATCGCCTTGACCTTCTCGTCGAAGGTGCGGAAGACGAGGTCGTTCTCGTCCTTGCGCACCATCGGGAGGTGCGTCGGTATCACCACCGTCTCGAGGTGGTAGATCTGCTGGAACTCGAACGCTTCGGTGTCCGCCGTACCGGTCATGCCGGCGAGCTTCTGGTACATGCGGAAGTAGTTCTGGAAGGTGATCGACGCGAGCGTCTGGTTCTCGCGCTGGATCGCCACGCCTTCCTTGGCCTCCACCGCCTGGTGCAGCCCGTCGGACCAGCGGCGTCCCGGCATCAGCCGGCCGGTGAACTCGTCGACGATGACGACCTGCCCGTCCTGCACGACGTATTGCTGGTCGCGGTGGAAGAGCGCGTGCGCGCGCAGCGCGGCGTACAGGTGATGGACGAGCGAGATGTTGTGGGCGTCGTAGAGGCTCGAACCGGGCGGCGTGAGCCCGGCCTGCGCGAGCAGTGCCTCGGCGTGCTCGTGGCCTTCCTCCGACAGCAGCACCTGATGTGCCTTCTCGTCGACCCAGTAGTCGCCCGGGCCCTTCTCGTCGGCCTGCCGCGAGAGCTTCGGCGCGATCTCGTTCAGGCGGTAATACATCTCGACGTTGTCGTCGGACTGGCCGGAGATGATGAGCGGCGTGCGCGCCTCGTCGATCAGGATCGAGTCGACCTCGTCGACGATGGCGTAGGAGAGTCCGCGCTGCACGCGCTCGCTCGGCGAGAACACCATGTTGTCGCGCAGGTAATCGAAGCCGAACTCGTTGTTCGTCCCGTACGTGATGTCGGATGCATACGCCGCCTGCTTGTCGGGGTGGCTCATCTGCGACAGGTTCACGCCGACGGTGAGACCGAGGAAGCGATAGATGCGGCCCATCCAGTCCGCGTCGCGCTGCGCGAGGTAGTCGTTCACGGTGACGATGTGCACGCCCTTGCCCGACAGCGCATTGAGGTACGCCGGCAGCGTCGCGACGAGCGTCTTGCCCTCGCCCGTGCGCATTTCGGCGATCTTGCCGTTGTGCAGCGCGATGCCGCCGATGAGCTGCACGTCGAAGTGGCGCATGTTGAGCGTGCGCTTGCCCGCCTCGCGCACGACGGCGAACGCGTCGGGCAGGACGTCGTCGAGCGAGGCGCCGTCGGCGACGCGCTGCTTCAGCTCGGCGGTCTTCGCACGCAGCGCCTCGTCGGAGAGCGCCGCGATCGCGGGCTCGAGCGCGTTGATGTCGCGCACGGCCTGGGCGTACTGCTTGAGCAGCCGCTCGTTGCGGCTGCCGAAGATGCGGGTGAGGAGGTTGGTGATCATCGCGGGAAGGGGCCGATAGGGCTAGCTGGTGCTCGGTGCGGCCGATTGCAAGTCCGGGAAGCGTTCACGTCCGACGGCCGGCACGCTCCGTCTGGACGCCTGCGGTCGTCGATCGTTCCGGAAAACGGGATGCGGCGCCTTCGCCGCGCTGGATCTCGATGCGGTTCAGTCCGCGCTCTTGGCCAGGAAGCGCGCGGGATTCTGCGGCACGCCGTGCAGCCGCACCTCGAAGTGCAGGTGCGGGCCGGTGGAGCGTCCCGTGGTGCCGACCATGGCGATCTTCTGCCCGGCGACGACGAGGTCGCCCTCCTTCACCAGGAGCTGCGACGCGTGGGCGTAGCGCGACACGAGGCCATTGCCGTGATCGATCTCGACCATTTTACCGTACTCGGGATGCACGCCCGCGAACACCACCGTGCCGCTGGCGGCGGCCTGGATCGGGGTACCGACGTCGGCGGGGAAGTCGATCCCTTCGTGGAACGCGCGCTGTCCCGTGAAGGGATCGATGCGATAACCGAAGTTCGACGAGAACCACCCATCGAGGATCGGCGGCAGCGTCGGCATGAAGCGCCGGTTGGCGGAGCTCTGCAGCAGCAGCGCCTCCAGCACGTTGAGCTGGTCGGTGCGCGCGTCGACTTCGCGCGCGAGCTTGTCGAGCATCTCGGTGAACTCGAGAAGCGTCAGGTTGCGCGGAAGCACGGTCGATGATTCGGCGCCGCCACGGCCGGGAACGCTGCCCGCCTTGAGCGACTGCAGCTCGGACGGCTTGAGGCCCGCCGCCTTGGCGAGGCGATCGCCCATGTTGTCGAGCCGCAGCATCTGCGCCTGCAGCTCGCCGAGACGCACGGCCATCGCGCTCAGATGACCCTGCACGCGCTCCTGCACGCGCTCCATCTCCGCGCGCTGGTCGGCGAGCACGATCGCCTGCAGCCAGGGATGCTGCACCGCCGCCGCCCACTTGAGCGTCACGAAATTGAAGCCGAAGGTGAATGCGACGAAGAGCGTGAACAGCGCGAGGCCACCGCCAGCCCAATGACGCCAGTCGAGTGTCAGCGTTCGTGCCCGCGCATGGGCTCCGGTCACCAGGATGATGTTCACGTCGTTGCCTCCCTGTCCCGGCCTTCGCGCGACATCGCACGAGAGCGCATTGCATGCAGGGCACGGCAAAACGCGCACCCTGCGACCGATCGGACCGCGACCGGCCATCCTCTCGGCTAACATGGCGCCGAGCCCGCATCGATGCGGCGTTCGGTGCCACTGCGATCGGCCTGCACGAGAGCGTTGCCTTGCCCCGCCCCCTACCCCTTGCCCAGGTGCTCGAGCGCGACGCCTCGCTGGCCGGCTGGTCGGAGCGCGCGCGGTTCGAGGCGCGCCTGACCGGCGTACTCCGGGCGCACTTGCCACGCGCGGTGGGCCCGCACGTGCGGGTCGCCGGAACGGACGCGAACTGCCTGGAGCTTGCTGCGGGCGCCGGCGCCATTGCCGCGACATTGCGCCAACGTGCACCGGACCTACTCGCCGCCTTGCGGCGCGAGGGTTTGGACTTTACTGAAATACGGGTGCGCGTGCAAGTTCGGGGCATCGCCGATAAGACGGTGAAACAGCCCCCAAATCAAAGGGATGCCAGCGCAGCCGGGCCGATTTTCGACCTCGCCGGCCGCCTCCCCGAGGGGCCGCTGCGCCGGTCGCTCTCGCGCTGGGCCCGTCGCGCCCGCGGCCGCTGATCAGAACATCGGCGCGAGGATGGGGCCGAGCAAGCGCTCGGCCCCGAAGAGCAGCAGCACCGCGGCGAGCACGATCAGGGTGAACACGAACACCTGGCCGATGAAGCGCAGGTAGCGCCGGTCGCGCTTGACGAGATAGAGCACGAGCGACACGCCGATCGCCGCCAGCGCCAGGAACAGCAGCAGCCGAACGACGACCACGTGGTCAGGCGGCCGTCGGAACCCAGTGATGGAACGCGAGGGGCACGTCGCGGTCGGCGCTGAACGTCACCAGCCGATAGGCCTCGGGCCGCGCGAGGAGCGCGCGCGCGAGCGCGTTGTTGAGGCCGTGACCCGACTTGAACGCCGTGTACTTGCCGACGAGCGGATGGCCGAGCAGATAGAGATCGCCGATCGCGTCGAGCACCTTGTGCTTCACGAACTCGTTGTCGTAGCGCAGGCCTTCGGTGTTCAGCACGCGCGTCTCGTCGAGCACGATGGCGTTGTGGAGGCTGCCACCCTGGATCAGGCCCTTCTCGCGCAGCGACTCGACGTCCTGCATGAAGCCGAACGTGCGCGCGCGCGCCACTTCCTTGATGTACGAGTGCTCGGCGAAGTCGACCTCGACGTGGCGGTTCTCCGACCCGAACACCGGATGCGGAAAATCGATCGTGAAGTCCAGCTTGAATCCGGCGAACGGCTCGAAGCGCGCCCACTTGTCGCCGTCGCGCACTTCCACGGGCTGCTCGATGCGAAGGTAGCGCTTGTCGGCGCCTTGCTCGGCAATGCCCGCGGACTGCAGCAGGAACACGAACGGTCCCGCGCTGCCGTCCATGATCGGCAACTCCGGGCCGGCGACATCGACGTGCAGGTTGTCGATGCCGAGTCCGGCGAGCGCCGACATGAGATGCTCGACCGTCGAAACCGTCGCGCCGTCGAGCTTAAGCGTCGACGACAGGCGCGTGTCGCCCACGTACTGCGCCTGCGCCGGAATCGACACGACGCTCGGCAGATCAACCCGATGGAACACGATCCCCGTGTCCGGCGCGGCCGGACGCAGGTTGAGCTCGACCCGCGCGCCGGTGTGGAGGCCCACGCCGGTGGTCTTGATCGCGGTCTTCAGCGTGCGTTGCTTGAGCATGGCGGCGGGTGAATCAAGGATTATAGCCTTGTTGTACAAGGCATCGGGATGCGACGGCGGCGCGCCGCCCGAAGCACGAGGGAAGCAGCAACGCCGCTCCCTCGCGCTTCGTTCCCCGCGCGCTCATTGCCTTTCAATCCGCCTGCTTGCGCAGGAACGCCGGGATGTCCGACGGATCGAACGCCGAGGCCGCGGCGCCGAGCGAAGACGGCTGGCGTCCGCGGCGCACGACCGCCGGCTGATCGAGCTTGTCATAGTCGATGTGCTCGGTGACCGTCATGCCGACGTTGTCCGTGCCGGTGCGCTCGATCACCGTCTCGAACACCTCGAGCTTCGGCGGGCGCTTCACCTGCACGGCAGCGCCGCCGAGCCCCGTCGCGATCATCGTGACGCGCAGGCGATCCTCCATCGCGTCGTCGATGACCGTGCCGACGATCACCATCGCGTCCTCGGCCGTGAACTCCTTGATGGTGTTCATGACCTCGTGGTACTCCTTCATCTTGAGGCCGGCGGACGCGGTGATGTTCACGAGCACGCCGCGGGCGCCCGCCAGGTTCACGTCCTCCAGCAACGGGCTCTTCACCGCCGCCTGCGCTGCCGTGCGGGCGCGGTCGGCGCCGGCCGCCATCGCCGAGCCCATCATGGCCATGCCCACCTCGCCCATCACGGTGCGCACGTCGGCGAAGTCGACGTTGACGAGGCCGGGGTTGTTGATGACCTCGGCAATGCCCGACACCGCGCCGTGCAGCACGTCGTTCGCCGCGGCGTAGGCGTCGATCACCGAGACGTCCTCGCCGAGCACGTCCATCAGCTTGTCGTTGGGGATGATGATGAGCGAGTCCACCTTCTTGGTGAGCTCCTCGATGCCCGCGGCCGCGACGCGCTGGCGCTTGCCCTCGAACTTGAACGGCCGCGTCACCACGGCGACCGTCAGGATGCCGAGACTCTTGGCGATGTCGGCGATCACGGGCGCGGCGCCCGTGCCGGTGCCACCGCCCATGCCCGCCGTGATGAAGAGCATGTCGGCGCCTTCGATCAGCTCCGCGATGCGATCCCGGTCCTCCATCGCCGCGTCGCGGCCGATCTCGGGCTTGGCGCCCGCGCCGAGGCCGCGCGTGAGGGTCGTTCCGAGCTGCAGCTGCGTGCGCGCGGTGGAGCGCTTGAGCGCCTGCTGGTCGGTGTTCGCGCAGATGAATTCAACGCCGGACAGGCCGCGCGCGATCATGTGCTCCACGGCGTTGCCGCCGCATCCGCCGACGCCGATCACCTTGATGATCGCGCCTTCGGGGTCCTGCTGGTCGATGATTTCGAACATGTGTGCTGCTCCTGTCTGTGTGGGTGACTCGTGATGTCGTCGTTGTTATCCGTTGCGTGGGCGCCGCGCCGGGGACGTCTCCCCGGCTCCGCCCCTCAGAAATTCGCCTTGAACCATTGCTTCATCCGTTCCGCGACGCCGCCGATGCCGGCGACCTGCGCGCGTGCCGCCGCGCCGCGCAGGTATTGCTCGCGTCCCTCGAGCAGGAGGCCCACGGCGGTCGCGTAGCGCGGGCTGCGCACGACATCGGCCAATCCGCCGACATACGCGGGAATGCCGACCCGCACCGGAAGGTGGAAGACCTCCTCGCCGAGCTCGGTCATCCCTTGCAGGAGGGCGGACCCGCCGGTCAGCACGATCCCCGACGACAGCAGCTCCTCGAAGCCCGAGCGCCGCAGCTCCGCCTGCACGAGCGTGTAGAGCTCCTCGATGCGCGGCTCGATCACCTCGGCGAGCATCGGGCGCGACAGCTTCCGCGGACCGCGATCGCCCACGCCGGGCACCTCGATGATGTCGCTCGCGTCGGCGAGCTGGCGCAGCGCGCAGCCGTGGCGGACCTTCAGCTCCTCCGCCTCCTTGGTCGGCGTGCGCAGCGTCATCGCGATGTCGTTGGTGACCTGGTCGCCGGCGATGGGAATGACCGCGGTGTGCCGGATCGCGCCGCCGGCGAACACGGCGATGTCGGTGGTGCCGCCGCCGATGTCCATGAGGCACACGCCGAGGTCCTTCTCGTCGTCGTTCAGCACGGCCTTGGCCGAGGCGAGCGGTTGCAGCATCACGTCGCGCACGGTGAGGCCGCACCGGCGGACGCACTTCGTGATGTTCTCGACGGCGGAGACGGCGCCGGTCACGATGTGGACCTTCACCTCCAGTCGCACGCCGCTCATGCCGAGCGGCTCGCGCACGTCTTCCTGGCCGTCGATGATGAATTCCTGGGGCAGTATGTGAAGGACTTGCTGGTCGTTGGGAATCGCGATGGCCTTCGCCGTCTCCACCACGCGATCGATGTCGGCCTGCGTGACCTCCTTCTCCTTGATAGCCACCATTCCGCTGGAATTCAAGGACCGAATGTGACTTCCCGCGATTCCGGTGTAGACCTCGGTGATGCGGCAGTCGGCCATCAGCTCGGCTTCCTCGAGCACGCGCTGGATGGAAGCCATGGTCGCGTCGATGTTCACGACCACGCCTTTGCGCAATCCGCGCGAAGGCTGCGTGCCGAGGCCGATCACGTTGAGGTCGCCCTCGCCCGTGATCTCCGCGACGATCGCGACGATCTTCGACGTGCCGATGTCCAGGCCCACGATCAGGTTCTTGTTGTCCTTCACCATGCGATGGCGCGCTCCCCGGATGTGATCCCCCCGCGCTCGCGGCTTCGCCGCTGCGCTGCCCTCCAGGGGGTGGAATTCGAGCCTCGCAGCGGTCCTTCGGCTCTCATGTCTTGTGCATCGTCTTGTCGGTAACGCCCGCGATGCGCGCGGCGAAGCCGTTGCGATAGCGAAGGTCGACGCGCTCGACGGGCTTGCCGGCGCGCGCCAGCGGCTCCAGCGTTCGCGGATAGGCGGCGATGAGGCGCGCGAGCCGCGCGTCGGGGTCCTCGCGTCCCAGCTCGATGGCGAGCGGGCCGCCCGGCGTGTCGGCGCGGATCTCCCACGCGCCACGCGGGCTCATGGCGATGCCGCGCACGCGCAGATGAACCTCGGCGAGCGACGCGGACCACTCGCGATAGCGCGCGGCGAGCGTCGCGCTCGTGCCCTGCGGGCCGGCGAACTGCGGAAGGTCGCCGTTCCAGTCCGCGACGAACACCTCGCCTTTCGTGTTCACCAGCCCGCCATCGTTCCAGCGCGCGAGCGGCGCGTGCTCCTCGATCTCGATCTCGAGACGGCGCGGCCACTGCCGGCGCAGTCCGGCGCTGCGCACCCAGGGCACGCGCGCAATCGCTTCGCGTGCGTGGTTGAGATCGAGGGTGAAGAAGGTTCCCGACAGCTCGGAGCGCACCACCGCCTCCAGGTACGCGCCGTTGGCGCGCGCGAGCGGCGTGGTCACCACCACCTCGCGAAATGCGAACACGGGCTGGCGCACGAGCCATGCGAGCGTGGCGTAGAAGAGGGCCGCGCATGCCATCACGGCCAGGGTCGCCGCGGTTGCGTTGAGCTGGCGCGGGTCATCCCACATGGGCGCCTCGCAGGATCTCGACGCAAAGCTCGGGGAACGCCATGCCCGCCTGCTTCGCCGCCATGGGGACGAGGCTGTGGCCCGTCATGCCGGGCGAGGTGTTGACCTCGAGGAAGGTGTAGCGACCATCGGGCCGCAGGATGAGGTCGAGCCGGCCCCAGCCTTCGCAGCCGACGACGTCGAACGCAGCGAGCGCGTCGGCGCGGATACGCTCCTCGACGGCCGCGTCGATGCCGCTCGGGCAGTAGTACTTCGTGTCGTCCGAGAAATACTTGTTGTGATAGTCGTAGTTGCCCTGCGGCGCCTCGATGCGGATCAGCGGCAGCGCGCGGCGACCGACGATGGACGCCGTGAGCTCCATGCCCGTGACGAACTCCTCGACGAGCACCAGCGGGTCGTGCCGCGCGGCCTCGGCGTACGCGAGGCCGAGCTCGTCGCGATCCACCGTGCTCACCTTGCTGATGCCGATCGTCGAGCCTTCGCGCGCGGGCTTGACGATGAGCGGCAGCCCGAGCTCGGCAACGACCTTCATCCAGTCGGTGCGCGCGTCCACGACGCGATATCGCGGCGTCGCGATGCCGCTCGCGAGCCAGACCAGCTTGGTGCGCCACTTGTCCATGGCGAGCGCCGACGCCATCACGCCGCTTCCCGTGTAGGGAATCCTGAGCGTCTCGAGCGCGCCCTGCACCGTGCCGTCCTCGCCGAAACGCCCGTGCAGGGCGATGAAGGCGCGCGCGTACCCGTCGCGTCTCAACTCCCACAGGTTGCGCTGCGCGGGGTCGAACGCATGCGCGTCCACGCCCTGCTCGCGCAGCGCCTTCAGCACCGCGTTGCCCGACAGCAACGAGATCTCGCGCTCCGACGATGGCCCGCCCATCAGGACCGCTACCTTTCCAAGCTCCGTCACGCTGCTTCTCCAACGATGCGCACTTCGGCCTCCAGCCGTACGCCGGTCTTGCGCGCCACGACCTCCTGCACCTCCTCGATCAGCGCCTCGATGTCGGCCGCGCGCGCCGCGCCGCGCGCGTTGACGATGAAATTCGCGTGCTTGGTCGAGACCTGCGCGCCGCCGCGCGTGCGGCCCTTGAGGCCGCACGACTCGATGAGCCGCGCGGCGTGGTCGCCGCTCGGATTGCGGAACACGCTGCCCGCATTGGGCAAGCCGAGCGGCTGGGTCGCGATGCGCTTCTGCAGGAGCGTCTTGATGCGCAGGCGCGCGGCGCTGCCGTCGCCCTGGGGAAACCGGAACCACGCGGCGGTGAAGATCCCGTCCGGTGGCGTGCCGTCGGCCCGCATGACGCTGCGATAGCCGATCGCGTAGTCGGCCGGCGTGCGCACCGCGAACGTGCCGTTCGCCAGCAGCACTTCGACGCGCGCGACGTGACGCCATGTCTCGCCGCCGTAGCATCCGGCGTTCATGGCGAGCGCGCCGCCGACCGTCCCGGGTATGCCGGCGAGAAACTCCGCTTCGGCGCACCCGTGCATCGCTGCGAAGCGCGCGAGCTTGGGGCTCGCGACACCGGCATCCGCGTAGACGAGGCTGTCGGCGACGGCGAGCGCCGCGCCGGGATTGTGCAGGACCACCACCGGTCCGCGAACGCCGCCGTCGCGCACGAGGAGATTGCTTCCGAGCCCGATGACCGTCGGCGGACCGTGCGTCCGGGTCTGGCGCACGAAGCTCGCGAGGTCGTCGCGGTCCGCGGGTAGGTAAAGGAAATCCGCGGGCCCGCCGACGCGCCAGGTCGTGTAGCGCGCGAGGCCCGCGCGCATCGCCTGCGTGCCGCGCAAGCCCTCGAAGTGCGTGGACTCGAGCATCATGCGGCGGCGAGCTGCGCGGAAACGCTGCCGATGGATCCGGCGCCCATGGTCACCACGACGTCGTCGGGGCGCGCGACGGCACGCACCGCCTCCGCGACCTCGCCGACGTTCTCGACGAACACCGGCTCGATCTTCCCGGCCACGCGAAGCGCGCGTGCGAGGGCACGGCCGTCCGCGGCCACGATGGGAGCCTCGCCGGCCGGGTAGACGTCAACCAGCACCAGCGCGTCGACGGTCGACAGCACGCGCACGAAGTCCTCGAAGAGGTCGCGGGTCCTCGTGTAGCGATGCGGCTGGAACGCGAGCACGACGCGGCGCGCGGGAAAGCTCGCGCGCACCGCGTCGAGCGTCGCACGCATCTCCGCGGGGTGATGTCCGTAGTCGTCGATCAGCGTGAACGTGCCGCCGCCCGGCAGCGCGACGTCGCCATAGCGCTGGAAGCGCCGGCCCACGCCGCGAAACTCGGCGAGCGCCTTCGCAATGGCGACGTCGTCGACACCGGCCTCGCGTCCCACCGCGATCGCGGCGAGCGCGTTCTGCACGTTGTGAACCCCGGCGAGGGCGAGCTCGATTTCGAGGTCGTGGGTGCCAGGCGCACGCGCGACAAAACGCATCCGCGCACCCACGTTCACCACCTCCACCGCGCGCAGCTTCGCCTCCTCGGCGAGGCCGTAGGTCACGACCGGCTTGGCGATCCGCGGCAGGATGTCGCGCACATTGGGATCGTCGAGGCAAAGCACCGCCACGCCATAGAACGGCAGGCGCTGCACGAAGTCGACGAACGCGCGCTTCAGCCGGTCGAAGTCCTGGCCGTACGTCTCCATGTGGTCGGCATCGATGTTCGTGACGACCGCGAGCACGGGCGACAGATAGAGGAACGACGCGTCCGATTCGTCGGCCTCGGCCACCAGGAAATCGCCCTTGCCGAGACGCGCGTTGGCGTCGACCGACAGCAGGCGCCCGCCGATCACGAACGTCGGGTCGAGACCGCCTTCGGCGAGCACGGAGGCGATGAGGCTCGTCGTGGTCGTCTTGCCGTGCGTGCCGGCCACCGCGATGCCCTGCTTCAGGCGCATGAGCTCGGCGAGCATCAGCGCGCGCGGCACGATCGGAACGTCGCGCTCGCGCGCGGCGGTCACCTCGGGATTGTCGGCGGCCACCGCAGTCGAGACGACCACCGCATCGGCGCCTTGCGCATTCTCGGCGCGATGACCGATGGTGACGCGCACGCCCAGTCGTGCGAGGCGTTCGGTCGCGGGCGATGCGTGCAGGTCCGAGCCCGACACGCGATAGCCCTGGTTCGCGAGGACTTCCGCGATGCCGCTCATCCCCGCGCCGCCGATGCCCACGAAGTGCACATGCTTGACCTTGTGTTTCAAGAGCCCGTCCTGCGCGCGCCGCGCTGCGGGCCCGATCGGCGCTCGGGATGTCGCTTCACATTCATGGCGCGAGGGCCAGGCACGCGTCGGCGACCCGATCGGCGGCGTCGCGCTTGCCGATGCGATACGCCGCGTTCGCCATCGCGAGCGCCTGCGTGCGCGTGAAGCTCGCGAGCAGCGCGGCGAGGCGATCGGCCGTGAGATCGTCCTGACGCACGGTGAACGCGGCGCCCGCCTCCGTGAGGAAGCGCGCGTTGGCGCTCTGCTCGTCGGCGATCGCGCCGGGAAGCGGCACCACGATGGCCGGCAGACCGACGGCGGCGATCTCCGCGATCGTCAGCGCGCCACCGCGGCACAGCACGATGTCCGCCCATCCGTAGCGCGCGGCCATGTCGTCGATGAACGCCACGCAGTCGGCGGCGACACCGGCATCGCGGTACGCCGCGCGCAGCGCTTCGATGTGACGCTCGCCCGCCTGATGCACGACCTGCGGGCGCGCGACGGCGGGCATGCGCGCGAGCGCCTGCGGTACGCGCTCGTTCAGCGCCTGCGCACCGAGGCTGCCGCCGACCACGAGAAGCCGCAGCGGCCCGGCGCGTCCCGCGAAGCGTCGCGCGGGCGGCGGCAGCGACGTGATCGTGTCGCGCAGCGGATTGCCGACCCATTCGCCGCGGCGTCCCTTCATGGCGTCCGGAAAGCCGAGCAGGATCTTGTCCGCGCCGTACGCGAGCACGCGATTGGCGAGACCCGCGACCGCGTTGGCGTCGTGCAGCACCAGCGGCTTGCCGCTCGCGACACCCATCAGCGCGCCGGGAAACGACGCGAAGCCGCCGAAGCCCAGCACCAGGTCCGGGCGTCGCCGGCGAATGACGCGAAGGCTCTGGAAGCACGCGGCGAGCAGCGCGTAAGGTCCGAGGAGCAGCGTGCGCAGACCCTTGCCGCGGACGCCGCGGAACGATACCGCCTCGAAGTCGACGCCGTGCGCGGCCACCAGGCGCGCCTCCATCCCTTCGCGGGTTCCGAGCCAGAAGACGCGCGCGCCACGCGCGATGAGCTTGGTGGCGACCGCGAGGCCGGGGAAAACGTGCCCGCCCGTGCCGCCGGTGGTGATCATCACCGTCGTCGTCATACCGCGAAACCCCGCAGGAGGCGACGGTTCTCCCAATCGATGCGCAGCAGGAGCGCGATCGCCACGCAATTCGCGACGATGCCGCTCCCGCCGAAGGACAGGAGCGGCAGCGTGAGCCCCTTCGTCGGCAGGACGCCCATGTTGACGCCCATGTTGATGAACGTCTGCACGCCGATCCACACGCCGATGCCCCACGCGACGAGCGCGGCGAACGCGCGCTCCAGGCGCGCGGCCTGCCGTCCGATCGCGTACGCGCGATACAGCAGCCAGCCGAACAGCACGATCACCGCGGTGACGCCGATGAAGCCGAGCTCCTCGGCGATCACCGCGAGCAGGAAGTCGGTGTGCGCTTCGGGCAGGTACAGGAGCTTCTCGACGCTCGAGCCCAGCCCGACGCCGAGCCACTCGCCGCGCCCGAACGCGATGAGCGAATGCGACAGCTGGTAGCCCTTGTGCATCGGATCGGCCCACGGATCCAGGAACGTGGTCAGTCGCTGGATGCGATAAGGCGCCGCCACCAGCACCGCGGCGAGGGCGATGGGGAGCAGCACCGACAAGCCGACGAACAGTCGCCAGTCGAGGCCGCCCAGGAACAGGATGCCGAAGCCGATGGCGACGATGACGACGAATGCGCCGAAATCGGGCTCGAGGATGAGCAGGCCGCCGATGGCCGTCATGACTGCGAACAGCGGCAGGAAACCGCGCAGCAGGGTCTGCCGCAGCGGCTGCTCGGCGTGCAGGAACGCGGCCTTGCGCACGGCGTAGCTCGACGCATACAGCACCGCGGCGAGCTTCATGAACTCCGAGGGCTGCATGTTGATGAGGCCCAGCGGCAGCCAGCGACGCGACCCGTTGACGACCTTGCCCACTCCGGGCACGAGCACGAGCACCAGGAGCAGCGCCGCGATGGCGAAGAGCCAGATCGCAAGGCGTTGCCACACCTTCACGGGGATCTGGAACGTGACGGCGGCGGCGGCGAGGCCCACCGCGATGAACACGCCGTGGCGCACCAGGAAATACCAGGCGCGATAGCCCGTGTGCGCGGACGCCTCGGCCATCGCGATGGAGGCCGAGTACACCATCACGAGGCCGAGCGCGAGCAGCATCAGCGTGCTCCACGCGAGCGACACATCGAAGGTGAGCATGCTGCGCGACGCCGGCTGCATCGCCGTCAGGCGTCCGGCGAGGCTCGCCGTCTGCGTGAGTCGCTTACGCATCGGCGGGCTCCGCGACGTGCGCCATGACGAGCGCGCGGAAGCGCTCGCCGCGCGCTTCGTAATTGCGGAACTGGTCGAGGCTCGCGCAGGCCGGGGACAGCAGCACCGTGTCGCCCGCTTGCCCGAGCTCGAACGCGCGGGCCACCGCGGCGTCGAGCGTCCCCGGCATCTCGACCGGCACTCGCACGCCGCGCAGCGCGTGCTCGATGAGCGGCGCGTCGCGGCCGATCAGCAGGACGGCGCGGCACGCGCGTGCGACGGCGTCGCGCAGCGGCGCGAAGCTCTGGCCCTTGCCGTCGCCGCCGGCGATCAGCACGACGGGTTGCGCGATGCCGCCGAGCGCGACCTCGGTGGCCGCGACCGTCGTTCCCTTGGAATCGTTGATGAAGCGCACGCCGCCGATGTCGGCGACGCGCTCCATGCGATGCGGCAGCGGCGCGAACGCGGCGAGCGCGTTGAGCACGCGGGCGTCGATGCGCGCCACCGACGACACCAGCGCCAGCGCGGCCAGCGCGTTCTGCACGTTGTGGCGTCCGACGAGCGACAGGCGCGACGCGGGCATGAGCAGCTCGCCTCCGCGCGCGAGCCAGGCACCGTCGTCGCGCGCGACGGCGCCCCACGCTTCCTCGCTGTGCGGAACGTCGGCCCCGAACGTCTGCACGGTGCGTCCCGGCTGGCGCATCAGGCGCACGATCGGATCATCGCGATTGAGCACCTGGACCGACGCCCTGTTGAAGATGCGCGCCTTCGCCGACGCGTAGTCCGCGAGACCCGCGTAACGGTCCATGTGATTCGGCGAGACGTTGAGCACCGTCGCCGCGACGGGCGCGAGGCTGTCGGTCGTCTCGAGCTGGTAGCTCGAGAGCTCGAGCACGAACACGTCCGGATACGGCGCGCCGTCCTCGTGACGCGCGAGGACATCGAGCACCGCGTCGCCGATGTTGCCCGCGACGACGGTCGAAAGGCCGGCCGCACGCGCGAGGGCGCCGGTCAGCGCCGTCACCGTCGTCTTGCCGTTGGTGCCGGTGATCGCCAGGATCTTCTGGCCCGCCGGCAGCGTGCGGGCGAAGAGCTCGACGTCGCCGGCGAGCTCGACGCCGTCGGCGACCGCCTGCCGGATCGCGGGCTGGTCCTTGGCCACGCCGGGGCTGATCGCCACCAGGTCCACACCCGCGAACGTCCGCGACGTGAAGGGCCCCGTCTCGATCGGAATGCCGGAGAAC
>DATJIS010000102.1:0-4174 GCA_035493035.1 Casimicrobiaceae bacterium
GTGCGCTCCGGCGACGCGGCTGCGCGAACCAGGGCGTGTAGCCCTCGGGCGCATGCCGGGTGCCGCGCTTCTCCTTGAGCTCCATCGTGTCGTCCGCCGTGCAGAAGCGCAGGCGCGTGCACACGTTCACGATGGCTCGCCAGCGCGCGATGCCCGTGAGATCATCGCGCCACGTGCGCGGCTCGTCGCCGTACAGGTCGCGAAGAAAGTCGCTCGCGCCCGGGCCCGCGAGCACCGCGCTCACCTCGCCCGACAGCATCCTGGCCGTGGCCGGCGTCCACGACGGCAGCAATCCCGCGTGGACCATGACGTAGTTGCCCTCGACGTGCACGAGCGGCCGGCCCGCGAGCCAGCGCAGCAGCTCGTCGCGATCGGGGGCTGCGAGCACATCGTCGATCGTGTCGCCGCGATGCGGCTTGCGATGCCCCGCGGCCACGGTGAGCAGATGGAAATCGTGATTGCCGAGCACCGTGACCGCAGCGTCGCCGAGCGCCTTCACCTCGCGCAGGACCGCGAGCGACGCGGGGCCGCGGTTCACCAGGTCGCCGACGAGCCACAGGCGATCGCCGTGCGAAGAGAAGCCGATGAGCGTCAGGAGATCGACGAGCTCCGCGTGACAGCCCTGGATGTCGCCGATCGCGTAAGTGGCCAAGCCCGAGCCCGAAAAGGCGTCGCGCGTCAAGACTGCACGCGCGCGCAATGGATCGCTAGAATGCGCCGCGATTCTAGCAACGTCGGCGGCCGCGCTTGTCCTTTCCCCTGAATGCCCCGCAGCGCGAAGCCGTGCGCCGCATCGACGTGCCGATGCTGGTGCTCGCGGGCGCCGGCAGCGGCAAGACGCGCGTCATCACGGCCAAGATCGCGCACCTCGTCGAGCAGGGCGTGGATCCGGCGAAGATCGTCGCGATCACCTTCACCAACAAGGCGGCACGCGAGATGCGCGAGCGCGCGCAGACGTTGCTGCGCAAATCGGGACGCATGGAGGCCGCCGATCAGGTGACGATCCAGACGTTCCACGCGCTGGGCCTTCGCATCGTGCGCGCCGAAGCGAAGTCGCTCGGGCTGCGTCATTCGTTCTCGATCCTCGATCCGGGCGACCTCGAATCGATCGTCGCCGAGCTGATCGGCACCGCGGACCGCGGCCGCGCGCGCAAGGCGCAGTGGAAGATCAGCCAGTGGAAGAACGCGCTGGCGCATCCCGCCGAAGCGCTTGCGAGCGCACAGAACGACGACGAGGTCGCCGCGGCGCGCGCGTACGTCAACTACGCGGAGGCGCTCCACGCGTACCAGGCGGTCGACTTCGACGACCTCATCGGCTTGCCGGTCGGGCTGCTCGACCGCGACGCCGACGCGCGCACGCGCTGGCAGGCGCGCTGCGCGCACGTGCTCATCGACGAATACCAGGACACGAATCCCGCGCAATACCGGCTGTTGCGTGCGCTGGTCGGCGACGCGACGCCGTTCACCGCCGTGGGCGACGACGACCAGGCGATCTACGGCTGGCGGGGCGCCACGCTCGACAATCTCGCCGCGCTTCCGCGCGACTATCCCGCGTTGACGGTGATCAAGCTCGAGCAGAACTATCGCTCCACCGTGCGCATCCTGCGCTCGGCGAACTCGCTCATCGCAAACAATCCCAAGCTCTTCGACAAGCGCCTGTGGAGCGAGCTCGGCCACGGCGAGCCGCTGCGCGTGACGCCGGCGCGCGACGACGAAGCCGAAGCGGAGATGGTGGTGCGGCGCATCCTCGCGCACAAGTTCGAGAAGCGCACGCGGTTTGCCGATTACGCGGTGCTGTATCGCGGCAATCATCAGTCGCGCGCGTTCGAGACCGCGTTGCGCGCGCACGACGTGCCGTACGAGCTTTCCGGCGGTCAGTCGCTGTTCGACAAGACGGAGATCAAGGACATCTGCGCCTACCTCCGGCTCATCGCCAACGAGGACGACGACCCCGCTTTCCTGCGCGCCGTTGCGGCGCCCAAGCGCGGCATCGGCCAGACGTCGCTCGCGCGTCTCGGCGACATCGCGGCCACGCGTCACGAGAGCCTCTTCGCGGCGGTGTTCGCGCCATCCGGGGCGGACGCGATACCGTCGAAGCCGCGCGAGGCGCTGCAGTCGTTCTGCGCGCTCATCAACGGGCTGCGTCATCGCGCGACGCGCGAGCCCGCCGGACGGCTGCTCGACGAGCTCCTTCACGCGATCGGCTACGAGGACTGGCTGGTCTCGACGCTCGACAAGCGCGACGCGCAGGCCCGCGCCCAGAGCGTGCGCGACTTCATCGCCTGGCTCGCGCGCCGCGGCGAGCAGGACGGTCGCAACCTGCTCGAGCTCACGCAGATGGTGGCGCTCATCACGATGCTCGAGGAACGCGAGGGCGATGGCGCGGATGCCGTACACCTGTCCACGCTGCACGCTGCGAAAGGACTCGAGTACCCGCATGTGTTCCTGGTGGGACTCGAGGAGGGGATCCTGCCGCATCGCGAGGCGATCGACGCCGGTGCGGTCGACGAAGAGCGGCGCCTGATGTACGTAGGACTCACGCGCGCGCAACAGACGCTGCACCTGTCGTATTGCCGCACGCGCAGGCGCGCCGGAGAGCGGGTCGATTGCGTCCCCTCGCGCTTCCTCGCCGAGCTCGCGCAGGAGGACGTGCGCTACGCCGACGCGCCGCTGCCGCCCGACGAGGCCGCGCAGGCGAAGGCGGAAGGCTCCGCGCGACTGCGCGCGCTGAAGGCGATGCTCGGGTAGGCGCTACTTCGCCGCGGCGGCCATGTAATCCACCGCGGCCATCACTTCGGCGTCCGAAAGCGCGGTGTTGCCGCCTTTGGGCGGCATCACGCCGCTCTTGCCCTGGAAGCCCTTGAGGGCGTGCTCGTGCAGCACGTTGATGCCCTCCGCGAGTCGGGGCGCCCACGCCGCCTTGTCACCGAACTTGGGTGCGCCGGCGATGCCCGCCCCGTGACACACGTTGCAGGTCGTCTCGAACACTTTCTTGCCGTCCGGCTTGGCCGACGCCGTCGTGGTGGAGGGCGCCGCCGCTGCCGGGGCCGCGGCCGCCGCTCCAGGCGGCGCGCCGGAGGCGACGGGTGCGGCCGGGGCGCCAGGCGCCGCGCTCGACGCTTCGCGTGCGCTCGCGGGCGACGCGCCCGGCGCGGCGGTGGCGACCCCCACCGAGCCGGCGGGTACCGACCCGCTGGCCGTCTGGGTCGGCGCCGGCGCGGGTGGCTCCTTCAGATTGCCGCCCGACTTGTTGGCCATGAACACCACGGCCCTCTCGACCTCGACGTCGGTGAGATCCGTGTTGCCGCCCTTCGGCGGCATCATCCCGGTCTTGCCCTGGAAGCCGCCGATCGCGTGCTTGAAGAGCGTCTCGGCGCCTTCGGCGATGCGCGGCTTCCACGCCGCCGCGTCGCCGACCTTGGGCGCGCCGGCGATGCCGGCGCCGTGACACGCCGTGCAAACCTGGTCGAATACCTGCTGTCCGGTGAGATTGCCCTTCGGGCCGCCGGCCTCCGCAAGCACCACCGTCCCGACGGGCTGGATCCGCTCGAGCACGCGGCTGTCCTCGTTCTTGGCGTCGCGCTCGGTGCGCGGTCTGCTCGTCACGAGCTGCGTGATGAGCACGATCAGCGTGATCGGCACGAGAAAGGCGAGCAGCACGACGATGACGAGCTGCTTCGGCGTCTTGATCGGGGAGCTGTGTTCTTCGCTGGTCATGTTGGCGGGCGTGGGTCGGGCGGCGTTCGCGCGCGCATCGCGCGGACGGCACGCGACGCGGGCGGATAAAGCGGACGATTATAGCGTCGGGCCGCGCGAGCCGCTCCACGCCGTGGACGCTCGACGCAGCGACGCCTTACAATGCGATGCTCCGCGCCCGTAGCTCAGTTGGATAGAGTATTGGTTTCCGAAGCCAAGGGTCACAGGTTCGAATCCTGTCGGGCGCGCCAATTTTGCGGTGTTGGTTGTGTTGGATGCGTGACGCCTTCCTGCGGTGACAGGAACCGTCGGCATCCCGGGCTGGCATCGGTGCGAACCGCAAGAAAAAAGGCGACCCGCCGGTCGCCTTTTTCATTCGCGATGCGCTTCAGTCGCCGCGTCGCCGTGATCTCGCTGCGATCGTTGCGATACCGAGGCCCAGCAGAAGGAGCGTGCCGGGCTCGGGCACTGCGGCAAC
>DATJIS010000103.1:0-38539 GCA_035493035.1 Casimicrobiaceae bacterium
ACTAGCGTCGTGTGAGCACCAAGTTTGTTGGACTCACCCAAAACCCGGCCAGCATCCGCCCCGAAAGACGAACACCCACCCGGCCCTGGGCTGCCCTCACCCCAGCACCCACACCTATCGGTTGCAAATTGTTAAAGAGCGACCGCGTCCCGTTGTCGTGCGGATGCGCGGTGGATTGAACTGCGAAGAACAGAAATTATAGATTTTTCCAGTCACGTTTGCAAGCGTTTCCGCTTCCAAAACGTCGACTGGACGGCGCGCTTTCTTCGAGCGCCCAGCCCATATGGGGACATGGCGCCGCCATTGCAAGCCGCGCATGTCGCAACGCGCAACACCTACGCAGCGGGTGACGCGTCACGCATCCGGCGGCTTCGGATATTTCCACTTGTTATGGATCCAGAGCCAATCCGCCGGATTGGCGCGAATCTCCTCTTCGAGCCTGCGCGCGTAAAGCTCCATCACCGGAAGATCGCGGTCCGGATCGTACGGTGGCTCGGTGAGCACGTGCAGCTGCACGCGGTAGCGCCCCCGCCGCACGCGGCGCATCGCGACGTACACGACCGGCGCCTCGAGGAACTTCGTGATCTTGTCGGCACCCACGAAGAACGCGGTGTCCTGGTTCAGGAAGCGCGTCCAGTGCTTGTCGGATTTGCGCAGCGGTGTCTGGTCGGCCACCATCGCGTAGGCGCGCGGCTGCCCCGCGCGGCGCATCAGCTCGAACAGGAAGCTTTGCATGGGGATCGGCTTGCCCCCGAAGCGGCTCCGCGCCTCGCGCACGAACTCGTCGAGCGCCTTCACCCGCTGCGGCTTGTACACGGTGTCGATCGGGATGCCGAACTGCGCGCCTCCGGCGGGCAGCAGCCACTCCCAGTTGCACATGTGCGCCGTCAGGAGGAGCACCGACCGGCGCTCGGCCACGAACCGCGCGACGATGTCGCGGTTCTCGATGACCACGCGGTCGGTCATTTCTTCCGCGGTGGCCCCGAAGCCCCAGAAAATCTCCGCGAGGACATCGCCGAGATTGCGATAATTGCGCCGCAGGATCGCGTCGCGCTCGCCCTGGGTCTTTTCGGGGAAGGCCGCGGCAATGTTGCGCGCGGCAAGATCCCGACGCCAGCGCAGCACGTGAAACGCCAGGAAGTAGGCGAACCAGCCCAGCCCGTACAGAACCGGCAGCGGCAGCCGCGCGAGAGAGCGGAGAATGGACTTCATGCGGGAATCGAAAGCCGCGCCGCAAGGCTCGAGCGCCGGCGCCTGGCGGGCAAAACGCGCGTGACTTTAGAGCAGAAGCCCTGGCCGGGCAACGTCGGCGCCCGAGTTCGCGCCCTGCCGTCCCCGGATCCGAGGATCGCGGTGTACTGGGGCACCCTCGCACCGGACCCCGGCGTTGCCGGTGACCTGGGCCAGTGGCTGTCGCCGGAGGAGCACACGCGGTCGGCGCGCTTCGGCACGCCCGCACTGCGCGAACGCTACGTCATCGGACGCGCAACGCTGCGCGCCGCGCTCGCGCGCCACGTCGACAGCTCGCCCGACGCCGTCGCCCTGTCCAGAGGCCGCCGCGGACGACCCCAACTGCGCGACCCTGCAGGTCTCGACTTCAACGTGTCGCACACCGACCGGGTGATGGTCATCGCCATTGCGCGAGACGCCACCGTCGGCGTGGACGTGGAGCGGCGCGACCGCGTCATCAACACCGCCGGCATCGCACGACGATGCCTGACGCGGGCCGAGCAGCAGGCGCTCGCCGACCTTTCCGAGGACGACGCCCGCCGGCGCGTCCTCCAGCTTTGGACCTGCAAGGAGGCGATGAGCAAGGCGACCGGGGACGCGCTCTCGGCGCCCTTTCGCAAGCTCGACGTGGCGCATGCACCGGTCCTGCGACTGCGCGCCGGCCCCGCGCCCTACACGCCGGAAGCGTGGACGCTGCATGCCATCGCCGCGCCGGACGAATTCTTCGCGACACTGGCGGTGTGGTCCGGGCGTATGTCGGGCGGCTGAGCCGGGCGCCGGCGATTTCGGCATACTGCGGGACGACAAAGGCGAGCCCACTCGCCCATTCCAGGAGGAAGTCGATGAAGCTCCATCCCATGCTGTCACGCGCGCTCGCCGCCGTGGCATGCACCGCGGCGCTGACGGCCGCGCAGGCGCAGGACACCCTCAAGCTGGCGGTCGGCCAGCGCGGTAACTGGGATACCTCCGTGGCGGAGGTGGGCCAGCGCGGCGGCATCTTCAAGAAGCACGGCCTCGACCTCGAGATCCTGTACACGCAGGGCGGCGGCGAGACGCAGCAGGCGGTCATCTCGGGCAGCGTCGACGTCGGCGTGGCCGCCGGCGTGATGGGCGTGCTGTCCGCGTTCTCCAAGGGTGCGCCGGTGCGCATCATCGGGGCCGAAACGACCGGCGCGCAAGACCTCTACTGGTACGTGAAGGCCGACTCGCCGATCAAGTCGCTGAAGGACACCGAAGGCCGCACCATCGCTTACTCGACCAACGGCTCGTCGACGCACGGCATCGTCAACGCGTTCATGAAGCAATACGACCTCAAGGCGAAGCCGACCGCCACCGGCGGGCCGGCGCCAACGCTGACGCAGGTCATGTCCGGGCAGATCGACGTGGGCTGGTCGGCGCCGCCCTTCGGCCTCGATCAGCTGGACCAGAAGCAGATCCGCATCATCGCGAGCGGCAACGACGCGTCCGCATTCAAGGGGCAGACGGTGCGCGTGCTGATCACCAACACGTCGACGTTGCAGAACCGCAAGGCGCAGCTCGAGCGCTTCATGAAGGCGTATCGCGAGACCATCGACTGGATGTACTCCGACGATCCGAAGATGTGGCAGACGTACGCGGGGTTCGTCGGCATCACCGTCGAGAAAGCGAAGCGCACGCGCGACGGTTTCTTCCCCCGCGCGGCCATCGACCCCGACAAGATCGTCGGGATCGACACCATCGTGCAGGACGCGGTTTCCCTGAAGTACACCACCGCGCCGCTCACGCAGACCCAGCTCGGCGAGCTGATCAAGATCCCGCCGCGTTCGTAGCGCCGCGGCCGCGTCGCGCTTCGCATGCGCAACGGCCACGCCGTGCCCTCCTCTCCGCCGATCGACGATGGCCCCGCGCTGCGCGTCGAGCGCGTCGCCAAGCGGTTCGAGACGGTCGAAGGCGCCTTCGTCGCCGTCGACGAAGTCTCGTTCTCCGTGCGCGCGGGCGAGTTCCTGGCGGTGATCGGCCCGTCGGGCTGCGGCAAATCGACGCTCTTCAACATCATTGGCGGATTGCTCGGCGAGTACGACGGGCGCGTCTGCGTGGGCTCGACCGTCATCAGCGGCCCGCATCCCTCGATCGGCATGGTGTTCCAGGAGGAGTCGACGTTCCCCTGGCGCAACGTCGAGGACAACGTCGCCTTTCCGCTCGAGATCGGCGGCGTGCCCAAGGCCGAGCGCCTCGGCCGCGCGCGTCACTTCATCGAGCTCGTCGGGCTGTCGGGATTCGAGCGCACGTATCCGGCCGAGCTCTCGGGCGGCATGCGGCAGCGGGTGGCCATCGCCCGCACGCTCGTGGCGGAGCCGCGCATCCTGCTCATGGACGAGCCGTTCGCGGCACTCGACGAGCAGACGCGCCTGCTGCTCGGCGACAAGGTGCTGCAGATCCAGCAGGCGCTCGCGCAGACGACGCTGCTCATCACGCACAACATCACCGAAGCCGTGCAGCTCGCCGACCGCGTGCTCGTCATGACGTACCGGCCGGGACGCATCAAGCGCATCGTCGACATCGACCTGCCACGGCCGCGGAGCTCGGACGTCGTCGGCAGCGACGCGTTCGGGCGCTACGTCGCGGCGATCTGGAGCGACCTGCGCGAGGAAGCGAGCCGCGGCATCCGCGATGACGAGTCGGCGCGCCGGCACACGGCCGCCGCCCGCCACCACCCATGAGGCGCCGCGCGCGGCTCGGTGTCGCGGCAGCGATCGTCGGCGCGTCGACGCTCGCGATCGTGCTGCTCGTGCTCGAAGTGCTGATCCGCGCGAGCATCATCAATCCGTTCATCGTGCCGCCGCCCTCGGCCGTGGCGGCCGCGATCCCGCGCATCGTGGCGGAGGAGAACCTGGCGCATCGCTTCTGGCAGACCACGCAGGAAGCGATCTTCGCCAGCATCCTGGTGACGACCGTCGGTATCGCGTGTGGCGTCGCCTTGCAACGGTTCCGCCGCTTGCGCCTCGCGACCGAAACCTGGGTTGCGGCGCTCGCGGCCGCGCCGATCGTGCTCATGTATCCGCTGTTCCTGGTGATCTTCGGACGCAGCGCCACGACGATCGTCATGATCGGCTTCGTGGCGGGATTGCCGCCCGTGGTGCTGAAGACGCTCGAGGGACTGCAGGGCACGCGTGCGGTGCTCGTTCGCGTCGGTCGCAGCTTTCGGCTGACGCAAGGCCAGCTGTTTCGCAAGATCCTGCTGCCGGCGGCCCTGCCGACGATCTTCGTCGGCTTGCGCCTCGGCCTGATCTTCGCGCTCATCAACATCGTCGGCGTCGAGTTCCTCATCAATTTCGGCGGGCTCGGACAGCTCATCAACGAGCTCGCCGAGCGTTACGATCTTCCCGGCACCTATGCGGCGATTCTCTTCGTGGTGCTGGTGAGCGTGCTGTTCTTCGTGCTGGCCGAACGGGTGGAGCGGTGGCTGCGACCGGCGTGACGATGCTTCCGCAACGCGAGCGCGCGCGCGTGCTGTGGCTGCGCGTCTGCATCGTGGCCGGTGTCCTGCTCGCGTGGCAGGCGCTCGCGATGTCGGGGCTGCTGTTCCGCGACGTCGTACCCTCGCTCGCTGCCATCGCGATCGCGTTGGCGAAGCTACTCGGCAACGCCGAGTTCTACCGCAATCTCGCGCTCACGTTGTCCGAGATCGGGCTCGCGCTCGTCATCGGCGGCGTCGGCGGACTTTTCGTCGGATTGCTGCTGGGCGCCAATCCGTTCCTGGCGCGAGCGTTCGAGCCGTACGTCTATTACCTCGGTCCGACGCCGAAGATCATCTTCTTCCCGATCATGATCATGTGGTTCGGCGTCGGCAGCGGCTCGAAGATCGCCATGGGGGCGCTGTCGTGCTTCTTCCCGATCTGCATCAGCATCGCGGCGGGCATGCGGCAGATCGAGCCGGTGCTGGTGCGCGTCGGTCGAAGCTTCCGTGCGTCGCCGTGGCAGATGACCACGCGCATCTACCTGCCGGCCATGCGTCGGCCGATCGTCAACGGCATTCGCCTGGGTCTCGGCATCGCCATCATCGGGACGCTGCTCGCCGAGACCAAGCTGTCGAACCGCGGCCTCGGCTATCTCATCATCCAGGCGTACTCGCTCTTCGACATGCCGAAGATGTACGCGCTGCTGATCGTGCTGTTCGTGATCGCCATCGGCGCGAACGCGCTCGTCGGGCGCCTGACGCGGCGCGCGGCGCCTTAGCCGCGGCGCGTGGCGATCGGGGCCGCCATCGGACCGGCTGCGCACCGTAAGCCCATCACTGGCCCGGCGTGCCTGACCGGCTCGCCTGCGCGCTGGTCGTCCGGCAGAATGGCGCCTCGCGCTCGGGCCGACCGGCCCGCGCATCGCTCAGGAGGAGCAAGACCATGAAGACCAAAGCCTGGCTTGCGCTGGCGCTGGCCGTGCCCGCGCTCGCCCTTGGAACACCCGGCGCGCAGGCGCAGAACACGGTGAAGATCGGCCTTATCGCGGAATTCACCGGCCCGTTCGCCGATTACGGCACGCAGATCTACAACGGCATCAAGACGTACATCAAACTGCACGGCGACACGTTCGGCGGCAAGAAGGTCGAGTTCGTGGTGAAGGACACGACGGGCGCGCAGCCCGATCTCGCCAAGCGGCTGTCGACCGACGCGATCAACCTCGACAAGGTCGACATGCTGGCGGGCTTCGGCCTCACGCCCAACGCGCTCGCGAGCGCCCCGGTCAGTGCCGAGGCGAAGAAGCCGATGGTCATCATGAACGCCGCCACGTCGGTCATCACCAAGGGATCGCCGTACATCGTGCGCGTGTCGCACACGCTGCCGCAGGATACGAAGCCCATGGCGGAATGGGCGCTCAAGAACGGCATCAAGCGCGCGTTCACGCTCGTGTCCGACTATGGCCCGGGCAAGGACGCCGAAGCCGAGTTCGTCAAGGACTTCAAGGCCGGCGGCGGCGAGATCATCGAATCGGTCCGCACGCCGCTCGCGAATCCCGAGTTCGCGCCGTTCCTGCAGCGCGCCAAGGACGCGAATCCGCAAGCGATCTTCGTGTTCCTGCCCCCAGGAAGCCAGACCATCGCGTTCATCAAGGGCTTCGAGGAGCGCGGGCTGAAGCAGGCCGGCATCAAGATCATCGCCACGGGCGACCTCACCGACGACGGCGTCCTCGAAGCCATGGGCGATGGCACGCTTGGGATCGTGACGAGCTTCCATTACTCGTACGCGCACGACTCGCCCGAGAACAAGGCGTTCATCAAGGCCTACGCCGAGACCAACGGCACGAAGTACCGGCCGAACTTCATGGCATGCGCGGGTTACGACGGCATGGCGGCGATCGCCGAGGCACTGAAGAAGACCAACGGCTCGACCGACCCCGACAAGCTGATGGCCGCGTTCAAGGGCATGAAGCTGATGAGCCCGCGCGGGCCGATCATGATCGACCCGGAGACGCGCGACATCGTGCAGACGGTCTACATCCGCCGCGTCGAAAAGGTGAACGGGCAGCTCGTGAACGTCGAGTTCGACAAGTTCCCGGACGTCAAGGACCCGGGCAAGTAGCCGGGCTTTACGACGAAGCCTGCATCCGGCGCACGAGGACGTCGATGACGTCCTCGCCGTCGGGCGACTTGAGCCGTCGTTCGCGCAGCAGGCGCACCAGCTCGGGTCGTGCGATCGCGCGGTAATCCGAGCGAATGAGGATGCCGGCGATCGCGCGCTGAACGCCGATGGACCGCGCCTGCGGGAACAGACCGGCGAGCGCCTCCAGGCTCTCGCGGTCGTCGAGCTGCTGCTTCGCCAGCGTGTCGAGCGCGCGGATCTGGGCGTCGGAGCCCTGCATGCGGGTGATGCCCGCGGCGAGCACACGAAGCTCGGCGGGGTCGACGATCGGACGATGACGCAGGTACACCTGCGCCATCTGGACGTCGTCGTCGCTCGGGCTGGTCAGCGCCTGCAGCACGCGGGCACGGGCCGGCTCGCTGCCGAGGCAGGCGAGGAGCGCCGACTGCGCCACGCTGCGTGACGGTGTCACCTTGAGATCGGTCAACAGCGCATCGAGCGCGCCGTCACGGTTGAGCGTGCACACGAGGTCGACGTCGGCAGCCGTGGTCGTGCTCCGCGCGAGCCGCTCGTCGAGCGCGCGAACCATCTCGGCGCGCTGTTGCGCAGCGGAAAGCCAGCCCAGCTCTCCCGCGACACCCAGCATGCGCGTGCGCGTCGAGAGCTCGTCGGCGTCGCGCGCGAACGCGAGATAGCGCTCGCGTGCCGCGCCGTCATGCGCGATGCCGTGCAGCGCTTCGGCGACCGCGGGTGTCGCGCGCGTCGATGCGTCGAGCGCGGAAACCACCTTTTCGATGGGCTCGAGGAACATGCGGACCTCGGCCATCTCGCCGTCGAGCAGCTGATGCACGAACCGCAGCTTGTCGGCCGTCGACTCGCGCGAATCGACGAACCGGCAGCTCTGGCGCAGGTACCCGGCATTCGGGTCGGCGTCGGTCGCGCCACGGGCGGCGACCATGGAGGTCGGCCCGAACAGCGTCAGCAGCTTCGCGCTCGGGCGTCCGCTCGAGACTTCGGCGGCGCCGCCCGCCTGCAGGTAGCGCTCGAGAAGCGGACCCGCCGTCGCGCCGAGCGGTGCCTTGGACGAGAACCCGTAGATCACCGGCACGTCCTTGAAGATCTGCCGCATCCGGTCACGGTTGCTGTCGGCGTGCCGATCGTTGATGAGCCGGGTGAGACGCTCGACGTCGTCGGGCGCGTGGCCCGACCGTATCAGGCTGCGGCCGATCTCCGCGCTCGCGCTGTGGAGCGCGTCGCCATTGAGGGTGTTGCAGCCGAAGAGGTAGACCTCCTTCAGCTGCGAGAACACGCCGGGGCAGGAATCGCTGCACGACGCGCGCTGCAGCGCCTCGACGGGCAGCGATTCGCGCGCGTCCAGGCGGTCCGAGTAGAACTGCGTGCCGTCGTCGAAGTGGCCGGAGATGACGAGGACGTCGCAGTGCACGCCCGCACGGCAGGCGGAGGCGAGCCAGTCGGGCCGGCCGCGCTCCACCAGCTCGACGAACTGATAGTCGCTCGCGGGCAGCCAGCGCCGCAGCGTGTCCTTTTCGTTGGCTGAATTGACGGTGATGGTGCACACCGTCTTCTTGTCGGCGTAAGCGTTCGGGACCGACACACTGGCGGCAAGCGCCGCCAGCACGACGAACTTGGAGAGCGGAGACATCTACGGGAGGCGCCAAAAAACCGCGCGCAGTATCGCACGCGCTTGACGCTTCCGGGCACGTGTCGCCGCCTGTGGACAACCGCGCTCCGGTCCGGCGGGCCTTCCGGTGGGATGAACGGAATTGCCGATTGGAATGCCGCTGCGCCACCATTGTTATCTACAGGAACGTCATGCGCCTGTCGTCAACCCTGGTCGCCGCCTGCCTGTGCCTGCTCGCGCGGGGCCACGCGCACGCCGATCCGATGGCGGAAACGATGGTCTATCGCTGTGCCGGCCATGGCCGGGTGAGCTACCAGGATGCGCCCTGCCCGACCGATTCCCGGAGTTTTGTAGTGAACATCGCGGGCGACCCGGTCGCTACGCCGTTGGCGACTCCGACGCCCGCACCGACGCCGCAGGATGCACGGGCCGCAAGCGGGTCGCACGAGCTTCGCGAGGCCGTTGCCCGCATTCGCGTCGGCATGAGCGTGCGGGACTTCGAAGCGCTCGATCCGCGCATCCGCACCAGCCGCAGCCGGTCAGTGGATGCGAACGGCCACAAGCACGAATGGCGTTATGTGTCGGCAGACTGCGTCGTGCACCTCGCGGACGACGTGGTGGTCGGGATCTTCCGCTAGACCATTTCCAACCTCGCCACCGCGGCCGCATCGAGCGCCACGCCGAGGCCCGGGCCTTGCGGCAGGGCGATTGCGCCCGCCACCGCCCGGGGAAGCGCGTGCGAGACGAGCTCGTCGAACAACGGCGTCTCGGCGTACTGCATCTCGAGGCGGTCCGCATGCGGCACCGCGGCGCACACGTGCAGGCTGGCGGCGTGACAGATGGGACCGCTCGGATTGTGCGGCGCGAAGGCGACGCCATGCGCGTGCAGCGCGTCGGCCACGCGCATCATCTCGTCGAGCCCGCCGACGTATTTCACGTCGGGCATCATCACGTCGTAGCAGCCCGCCTCGAGGAACGGCGCGAACCCGGACACCAGCGACATTTCCTCGCAGCCGGCGAGACGCACGCCGCGTGCGTTCGCGAAAGCGCGCAGATCGCGCAGCGTCCCCGTCGTTTCCGGCCGCTCGGGGACCGGGCATTCGAGCCAGTAAAGCCGCTGGGCTTCGGTCGCGCGCAATACGTCCTGCGCCACGTCGCGGTTGAGGCGCCAGTGGCAGTCGACTCGCAGCTCGACGTCGGCGCCGATCGCCTCGCGTACGGCGCCAATCCGCGCAAGGCCCGCGTCGATGCGCGCGCGGTCGGCGTCGGCCGCGGGCTCGCCGTAGAGCTCCACGCCGTCGAACGGGGCGATCTTGATGGCCGTGAAGCCGTCGTCGACCGCGGCGCGCGCGTGCGCCGCGAAGCCCGCCGGCGAGCGCTCGCGGATCCCGCGGTTGATGTTGGCGTACATCGCGATCCGCTCACGACGCGGCCCGCCGAGGCCGTCGACGACCCGCACCCCGTCCTGCCGCGCAGCGAGGTCGCGCAATGCCTGGTCGAGCGCCGAGACGACCGAGAATTCCGCGCGCGTCGCCGCGCATGCGCGCAGCACACCCACATCGAATCGCGCCGGCACAGTGCCGACGAGCGCGCCGCGCCATGCGCGAAGCGCCTGCGCCATCTCGGGCTCGCGACCGCCGAGCGTCGCCTCACCGGTGCCGACGCGCCCCTCGCCGTCGACGATCTCGATGAAGCTCCATACCGTCTTCGGCGAGACGCGCAGCGCGTGCCACCGAACGTCGACGATCGCGCCGGCCGACATCGCGGTCACCGTGCGATGACGAGCCCCTGCCCGCCGGGCAAGGGGATCATGCGACGCTCGCTCGCGCCGGAGCGCGGAGACCAACAGGTCTGCACGTCTTCGCGTGCGAGCGTCGCAAGCTTCGACAGGTCCACGCATTCAGTATACGGGTGAAATCTCGTGCACACGCCTTGTCACGGTGATGCAAAGAGCATAGTCTCGCGCCCCGTGTCATGTGCCCGCGACGCTCGACGCCTGTGCGGGGCCCTGGGCCTCGCGCTGCTGCTCGTGTGCGCACCGGCCTTTGCCGCCCGGGAGGAGACGGGGCGCATCGGCGGTGTCGACGTCGTCGTATGGATGCCGTCCCGCGCGAGCGACGAGCGCCTCGCGGTGATCGTTTTCTCGCACGCGCTCTACATGTGTCCGACGCAGTCGCGCTACCTGACGCGCGCCATCGCCGACGCAGGGTACGTCGTCATCGCGCCCCTGCACGCCGACTCGACATGTCGCTTCTCACTGTGGCCGAGCGTCTGGCGCATGAGCGGCAAGCCCTCTCCCCTGTGGAACGACAGCGACTATCGCGACCGCGCCGACGACATCCGCAACGTCGTTGCCGCGCTGCCGGACGATGCCCGCTACGGCAAGCGGGTGGACATCGCGCGCCTCGGCCTCGTGGGGCACTCGCTCGGTGGGTACACGGTGCTGGGCCTCGGAGGCGCATGGCCCTCGTGGCGGCTCCAGGGCGTACGCGCGATCGTCGCGCTGACACCCTACTCGCTGCCTTTCGACCATAGCGAAGGACTGCGTCATCTCTCGGCGCCGACCATGTACCAGGCCGGCGAATTCGATCCCGTGTTCACGCTGCCGCTCGAGCGCTCGGGCTATGCGCGCACGCCGCATCCGAAGTATCTCGTCGAGATGGCGGCGGCGAGCCACATGGCATGGACCGACCTCGGCGTGTCGAGCCGCGACACGATCGTCGATTATGCGATCGCGTTCCTCGATCACTACGTGCGCGACGAGCCCGAGACACACACGCTCCAGGCCGCGCTGCCAGGCGTCTCCACGTTCAGGCGCGAAGAATAGGCGCTGGCGTCACGCCCTCGCGGCCGCGAGCGTTTCCACGGTATTCCTCGGTAGCTTCACCTTTTCGGCGGCGTCACCGATGGCGGCCCACGTCGTCGCGTCGACCGCGATGCCGTCGACGAGCCGTTGCGCGCGGCATTCGCGCTCCGGCTCGCCGGCGATGCGCACGCGATCGAAGCCGTCCGCCGCGCGGGACGTGCGCAGCCAGTCGAGGAACGTGCGCGTGCGCTGGGCGAAGCCTTCCATGCTGCCGGCGCGCGCCGGATCGATCAGGATCGTCAGCATGCCGTTCACGGCGCGCTTGTCGGTCCGCGGCACGCCATCCTCGGTGCCGCCGCCGCAGAGCGCGCCCGCGAGGAGCTCGCAGGCGACGGCAAGGCCGTAACCCTTGTGCTCGCCGAACGTCATGATGGCGCCGAACGGCGGCACCACGGCATAGCGCGGGTCGGTCGTCGCACGGCCACTGTCGTCGATCAGCAAGCCATCCTTCACCGCTTCGCCCTTGTTGTGCGCGACGCGTAGCTTGCCTTGCGCCACGGCGCTGGTCGCGAAGTCGAGCACGAACGGCGGCTCGTCGGGAAGCGGAACGCCGATGCAGCAGGGATTGGTGCCGAAGCGCGCGTCCCGGCCGCCCCAGGGCGCGACGATGGGATTGGACAGCACGTTGACGAAGTGCAGCGACACCAGGTTCGCCGCCACCGCCATTTCCGCGTACTGGCCGATGCGGCCGAGATGGTGCGCGTTGGCGAGCAGCATGACGCAGCTGCCGAGCTCGCGGGCGCGCGCGATCGCGACGCGCATCGCTTCCTCACCGAGGACGGGGCCGTGACCGCGATTGCCGTCGAACGCGACGAGGCTCGCGGCGTCGAGCGTCATGCGCGCGTGCTGGTTGACGCGAAGGCCCCCGAGGAGCGTGGCATCGACGTAGCGGGGGATCATGCCCACGCCGTGCGAGTCATGCCCGCGCAGGTTCGCCTCGACGAGCGATGTGGCGACCGTCGACGCTTCATGCTCGTCGCTGCCGGCGGCGCGAAGCACCGCGGCGGCGGCGCGCGTCAGCGCAGGCGCGGAGAAGACGTGTTCGGGCGCCATCGGTCGCGCTAGACCTCCTGCACCTGGCCGCGCAGCCAGCGCTTCACGTCGGCGGCGAGATGCACGACATCCGGGTCGGTGGGATCGCGCGGACGCGGGAAGTCGACCGTCTTGATCTCCTGCACGCGCCCGGGACGCGGCGCCATGATGGCGATGCGATCCGACAACTTGATCGCCTCGTCGATGCTGTGGGTCACGAAGATGACGGTCTTGGGCTCGCGCTGCCAGATCTTGAGGAGCTCGTCCTGCATGTACTCGCGCGTCTGCACGTCGAGCGAGGCGAACGGCTCGTCCATCAGCAGGATGCACGGATTGACCGCCAGCGCGCGTGCGATGCTGACCCGCTGGCGCATGCCGCCGGAGAGCTCGTGCGGATAGCGCGACTCGAAGCCGCGCAGGCCGACCAGGCTGACATAGTGATCGACCAGCCGCCGCTGCTCGCCTTCGGCAATGCGCTTGCGCTTCAGGCCATAGCGAATGTTGTCCTCGACCGTGTACCACGGGAAGAGCGCGTACTCCTGGAACACCACCGCGCGATCCCAGCCCGGCGTGGTGATGACGTCGCCCGCGACGCGCAGCTCGCCGCGCGTCGGCTGCTCGAAGCCCGCGAGCAGGTTGAGCAGCGTCGTCTTGCCGCATCCACTCGGTCCCACGATCGAGAAGAACTCGTTCTGCCGGACCTGGAAATCCACGTCGACGAGCGCGAGCAGCGGCTCGCCCTTCATGGACAGGTGCACCTTGCTCACATGGCGCACGTCGACCTGCGCGCGGCCGGGATCGGTGGTCGACATGGTCTAGCGCGCGAGCCCGCGATACCACGGCATCGCGAGGCGCTCGAGTCGTCGCATGAGGTAATCGAGCAGCAGGCCGAGCACCCCGATCAGCACCATGCCGAGCAGGATGTAATCGCTGCGGAAGAGCGTGCGCGCGTTGTTGATCATGTAACCGAGGCCGCTTGGCGCGGCGACGAGCTCGCCCGCGACGAGCGCCATCCAGCCGATGCCGAGGCCGATGCGAAGGCCGGTGAAGATGCTCGGCAGCGCCGCCGGCAGCACGACGGTCGTGAAGAGCTCGCGCCGGCTCGCGCCGAGGCTCTGGCTCGCGCGCACGAGGTAGGTGTCGACGTCGCGCGCGCCCGCCATGGAGTTCAGCACCACGGGAAAGAACGCCGCGAGAAAGATGATGTAGACGATCTGGGCGTCGCCGATGCCGAACCAGAGGATCGACAACGGGATCCAGGCGAGGGGCGGTATGGGACGGATGAACTCGAGCAACGGATCGACGGCGGCACGAAACCGTCGTGACCAGCCCATCCCGAGGCCGAGCGGGATGCCGAGCAACGCGGCGGCTCCGACCGCGAGCAGCACGCGGTACAGGCTGTCACGGACGTGGACGAGCAGCACGCCGCGCTGCAGCAGCTCCGCGGCCGCCGACACGACCGCGGTCGGCGGCGGCAGCATGACGTCGAGCTGGGGATTGATGCGCTGGCCGTACACGCTCACGACCTGCCACAGGACGAGGAAGACCGCGAGCAGCCACAGGTGCCCGACGCGCGCGAGCGCGCGGCGCAGCGGCGAAGGCGCGCGCGGCACGAGCGATGCTGCGAGCTCCGCGCCGCCGTGGACCACGCCGGCCGGCGGCGCCGCACGCGTGGCCACCGGCACGGCCTCGCTCACGCCGCGTACGTCTTGCCCTTGAAGGTCCATGCGCGCTTCAGCTCGCCCGGCTCGGGGAACGGCGCCGGCCCGTTGAGCAGCGCGGCGCCGTACGGCTTGTACGGAAGCTTGCCGACGCCGCCGAAGTCTTTCGGCAGGAACGGCGGCCGCTCGGGTACGCGCCAGCCCAGGCGATCGAACGTGACGTCCATATAGCTCGTCTTGCGCAGCTTCTGCCAATCGACATTCGTCACCTTGTTCTTCGACGCGCCGGTCTCGTACGCCCACTCGCTGATCCGCGCTTCCTCGGCGGGCCAGATGCCGTTCGGATCGGCGAAGGGGTAATACACGGTCGGCTTGGGCCAGAACACGTAGCGCTCCGACATCTTGGTGATGAGCGGCTTGCTGAGCCGCCCGTACGCGGGCTGGCTCATGAGCGACGCGATCGCCTGGTCGGGATACGTCTTGGCCCACAGGTTGGCTTCGATGAACGCGTCGCAGATCGCCTGCACGACGTCGGGCGCGTTCTCCTCGATCTCCTGGCGCGCATAGCAGTAGCCGCTGTAGACGTAGTACGGATCGAGCGGCTCGAGCAGCCGCGTCACCTTGAGCACGTCGGTCGAGTACGAGACGTGCGGCTCCCAGATCGTGTACACGTCGATGCCCTTCGGACCCGACGCGAGATCGCCCGGCGGCGTGCTGCGCAGCGTGTAGTCCTCGTCCTGCCTGAGGCCGAGGTAATGCGCGGCGGCGATGAAGCCGAAGTGGTTCGTCGATCCCGTGGTGGTCCCGACTACCGCGGGCCGCTTCAGCACGCGCGCACCCTTGAGGTCGGCGAGGCTCTTGAGCGGCGAGTCGAGCGGCACGGTCGCGGCGTGCGTGAGCGCCGGTGAATGGACCGCGACCGCACGCGTGGGCACCTTGTTGCTGAGCAGCGCCAGCACGCCGAGCGCGCCGGTATTGGCGAGCTGCAGACGGCCGGGGATGAACGCCTCGTTCGAGAAGCCGGCAGCGACGAACGTCTGCCACTTCGTCTCGATGCCGCGCTTCTCGAGGAGCTTCTGCTGCTGCATCACGTCGCCGACCATTTCCTCGCCGGACCAGACGACGACCCAGCCCCCATTGAGCGGCCACCAGCCCTTGCTCTGCAGCCATTCCTTCGACTTCGCGGAGATCTGCTCGTAGGGCAACGGCCAGCCCCACTCGGTGAATTTCTGCGATGTCGCAGGCGCCGGCGTCTGCGCGCGCGCGACGGGGGCCGCCGCGACGTTGCCGAGCAGCAGCGCGCCCGCGGCCTTTGCCGCGGTGCCGAGGAAGTCCCGCCGCGGCATCGCGTCGCCTGCCTGCGCCGGATCACGCGTGTTCTTGTCGTCCGACTTCGAACCGTCCATGGCTGTGCTCCTTGGCTCGTTGGAACGTTCGGCGTCAGCGCGTGAGATAGCCGCCATCCACCGGGATCGTGACGCCGTTCACGTACGCGAGCGCGTCGGACGCGAGCAGCAGCGTCACGCGCACGATGTCGTCGAGGCTTGCCAGCCTGCCCGCCGGAATCGAGGCCTCCACGTCCTTGCGCCGCTCGGGCGTGAGCAGGCGGCTGGTCATCGCGGTGTCGGCGAGCCCCGGTGCGATCGCGTTGACGTTGATGCCGAACGGGGCCAGCTCGCGCGCGAGCCCCGTGGTCAGCGCAACCACCCCCGCCTTCGTGGTCCCGTACAGCACGTTGCCGAAGACCCCGCCGCCCTTCATGGCCGACACCGAGGCGATGTTGACGATCTTGCCGTACCGCTGCGCGCGCATCGGCGTGAGCGCGGCCCTGCAGCAATAGAACACGCCGGAGAGGTTCACGCGGCAGACGTCGTCCCAGTCCGCGGGCGATGCGTCCGCCACCGGACCGGTCTTCAGGATGCCCGCGCTGTTCACCAGGATGTCGAGGCGGCCGTGCGCGCCCGCGATGCGCTCGACCGCCCCCGACACCGCGCCGGCGTCGCCGACATCGAGCGCCATCGCATGCGCCCGCGCGCCGCACTCGGCGGCAACCCGCGACGCGCCGCCGAGATTCGTGTCGGCGACGTGAACGTCGCAACCTTCCACGGCAAGCGCCGCGGCGATCGCGGCCCCCATGCCGCCGCCGGCGCCCGTGACGAGCGCCACCTTGCCGGCGAGGCCGAGGTCCATCCGCTGCGCCCTCGCCGCGCTCGCCGCGTCAGTCGCCGACGCCGCCGCGCACCGCCGGCGCCGCGGCGGCGAAGCGCTCGGACGGCACGTCGAGATCGAGGTCCGCCGTTTCCTTCAGTGCGAACACCGACAGCGTACTGATGATCGCCACCACGAGCATGTACGTCGCGACCAGCCACGGCTGGCCGTTGCCCTCCCTCAGCAGCGCCGTCGCGATGATCGGCGTGAGGCCGCTCGCGAAGATGCCCGAGAACTGGTAGACGAACGAGATGCCGCTGTAGCGCACCCGCGTATCGAACAGCTCGGAGAAGAGCGCCGCTTCGGGTCCGTAGATCGCGGCGTAGACGATCCCGAACGGAACGATCACCGCGAGCGCGACCAGGAACGCGTTGCCGCCGGACGTCGACATGAGCCAGAAGGCGGGATACGCGAGGATCCCCGTGAGGAACGCCGCCGTTCCGAACACCTTGCGCCGGCCGAACTGATCGGACATGCGACCGAACATCGGGATGAAGAACAGCATCACGATCGACGCGAGGGTCACCGCGAGCAGCGCGGTGGTGCGCGGCAGCTTCAGCACCGTGGCGAGGTACGTGATCACGAACACGCCGTAGATGTTGAAGCCGACACCCTCGATGTAGCGGCAGCCCATGCCGAGCACCACCTGCTTCGGATGCTTGCGAATGAGATCCATGAACGGCACGCGCGACACCGTCTGCGTCTTCTGCACCCGCATGAACGCCGGCGTTTCCATGATCTTCATGCGGATGTACACGCCGACGCCGACCAGCACCAGCGAGAGCAGGAACGGGACGCGCCACGCCCATTGGATGAAGCTGTCACCGGGCAGCGAAGAGAAGATGGCGACCATGCCGGTGGCGAGCGCGAGGCCGGCGGGGACACCGACCTGCGGCCAGCTGCCGTAGAAGCCGCGGCGTCCCGGCGGCGAGTGCTCGACCGCCATCAGCACCGCGCCGCCCCACTCGCCGCCGACGCCGAGGCCCTGCGCAACGCGCAGCACGAGCAGCAGCACGGGCGCCCAGACGCCGATGCTGTCGTACGTGGGCAGGCAGCCGATCAGGAACGTGCCGATGCCCATGATCAGCAGCGTGAGGATTAGCATCTTCTTGCGGCCGAGCCGATCGCCGAAGTGGCCGAACACCACACCCGCCACGGGCCTCGCGACATAGCCGACCAGCGCGCCGGTGAACGCGAGCATCGTTCCGACCAGCGGGTCGAACGACGGGAAGAACAGCTTGTTGAAGACGAGTGCCGAGAAGGTGTTGTAGAGAAAGAAGTCGTACCACTCGATGGTGCATCCGATCGCGCTCGCAAACGCGACCTTCCGGATCTCGGCGTCCGATAACGTGTTGCGACTCTCCGCGGTGGCCATGACGTTGGGTCTCCTCCTGGTTGTTGACGACGCTCCTCGGCGATCCTGCCGCTTCGCGGCTTTCTCGATCGTTCCCGCTGCCGGTGGATCGGGCCGGTCAGCGTTGTTTCATGCTGCGGCCCGCAGGCCCAGGATCTGCCGCGCCTCGGCGGCCGTCGCGGGGTGCCGCCCGTAGCGGCCGCACGCCTCGACGATCTTGCGCACGAGCTCGGCATTGCTCGCGGCGAGCCGGTCGGCGTCGATGCGCAGGTTGTCCTCGAGGCCCGTGCGGCAATGTCCGCCCGTCTCGAGGCACCATTGATTGACCTCCCATTGGCTGCGTCCGACGCCGGCGGCGACCCACGTGGCCCCCGGGAGCACCTGCGGAAGCTCGCCGCGCATGAAATCGAACACGGATCGGCGCGCGGGCAACGCGTTCGGCACGCCGAGCACGAATTGCACGTGCGGGCGTTCGGGCACCAGGCCCTTCTTCACGAGGTTCGCGGCGCTGTACAGCATCGACACATCGAAGCACTCGATTTCCGGCTTGACGCCGTACTGCTGCATCGTCCGCGCGAGCGACTCCACGAAATCCGCCGGATTCTCGTAGATGCCGGTCGGAAAGTTCACCGAGCCGGTGGCGAGCGACGCCATGTCGGGCTTCAGGTGCAGCATCGCGCCACGCGCGGACTGCTCGCGGCCGCGGCCGCCCGTCGAGAACTGCACGATCATGCCGGGACAGTGCTTGCGCACACCCTCCAGCACCCGGGCGTACAGGTCGGGATCGGAGCCCGGCGACTCGTCGGGGTTGCGCACATGGACGTGCACGAGCGAAGCACCCGCCTCGAACGCCTCGTGGGTGGACTCGATCTGCTGCTCGGGCGTCACCGGCACCGCCGGGTTGTCCTTCTTGCGCGGCACCGCGCCGGTGATCGCCACCGTGATGATGACGGGATCTGTCATGTGCTCTCCACACGCGCCGCGTCGCCGCGCGCGTCCTCCTGGATGGCGTTGTCGGCGCCTCGCGATCGCTGCGCGGCGATCATGTCGACCTGCCTGGTCGGCACGTGCCGCGGCGCCTGTGCTTCGGGCGGCGCGAACGTGGCGGCGATCGCCTCGGCAGCCTCGCGCATGGCCGGCAGGAAAGCATAGCCTTTTCGCAACGTCATGCGTGGCGCGGGACCGTGCACCGCGACGGCCGCGCACATGCGTCCGCGCGCGTCACGCACCGGCACGGCGAGGCATACCGATCCTTCCAGGTACTCGCTCACGTCGGTGCCGACGCCGCTCGCGCGGATCCTCGCGAGCGCGCGAAGGAGCGCATCGACGTCCACGATCGTGCGCTCGGTGTAGCGTTCCAGCGGACCGCGGCCGAGCAGGCGGTGCACGGCGGCGTCCGGCATCGCCGACAGCAGCAGCTTGCCGCTCGCGGTGCAATGCAGCGGCACGCGCGAGCCCGCCTTCATGTGCAGGCGGACGTTGGCGCGGGTCTCGACCCGCTCGACGTACACCACCTCGTTGCCGTCGAGCATGTTGAAGTTGCACGTCTCGCCGATCGTATCCACGAGCCGCGCCAGGATGGCGCGTCGCTCCTCGCGGCGCGGCGAGCGCATCTGCACCGCCAGCGCGAGCGCGCAAAGCCGCGTTCCGGGCGTGTAGCGCTTGCCGTTGACGTCGCGCTCGACCAGTCCTCCGCGCATCAGGAGGCGCACGATGCGATGGACGCTCGGCTTGGGCAGCGCGCTCGCGCGGGTCAGCTCGTCGAGCGATGGCGGCGCGTCGGCCAGCGCGATGCGCTCGAGCAGCGCGAACGCGCGCAGCGTCGACGAGGCGGCGATGTCGCCGTCCCCGTCCTCGTGCAATTTCGCTGAGCGAAATGCCATGTTCCATTATTGCTACGATTTCCGCGATCGTGCAATCATCGGCGCGTGGCGCACGACCAACTCACGTACGACGACCTGCTGCGGATCGTCGAGCTCGTCAAGTCGTCGGACCGCTTCTCGGAATTCCGGCTGAAGGTCGGTGACATCGAGGTCGAGCTGCGGCGCGGGAGCAACGCGCCGCCGCTGCCTCTCACCCCCGCCGCGGCCCCGCCGCGGGAGGGGAGGCCGTCGTCGCCAGCGTCGTCGCCGGCGAAGCCGCAGCCGGCGGCGCGCCCCATTCCTACGTGGCCGGACGACGCCATCGTCGTGCGCTCACCGATGGTGGGGACGTTCTACCGGGCGCCGCAGCCCGGCGCGCCGCCGTTCGTCGAGCCCGGGCAGTCCGTGGATCGCGACACCGTGGTCTGCATCATCGAGGTCATGAAGCTCATGAACTCGATTCCGGCGAACGCGCGCGGAACCGTCACGCGCATCCTGGTCGACGATGCAGCCGCCGTCGAGGCGGGGCAGCCGCTCATCGTGCTCGCGCCCGCGGGCTGATGCCGCCGTCACGCCGGTTCCGACGCATCCTGGTCGCCAATCGCGGCGAGATCGCGCTGCGCGTCATCCGCGCCTGCCGCGAGCTCGGCATCGAAGCGATACAGGCGTATTCCGAGGCGGATCGCGATTCGCTGCCCGTCGCGCTGGCGGACGGCGCCATCTGCATCGGCCCGCCGCCGTCGAGCCAGAGCTACCTTCGCGGCTCCGTGATCATCGAGGCCGCACGTGCTGCGCGCGCCGATGCGGTGCACCCGGGGTACGGCTTCCTGTCCGAGAACGCCGGCTTCGCGAAGGCATGCCAGGACGCCGGCATCGCTTTCATCGGTCCTTCGGCGCGGGCCATCGAGCTGATGGGCGACAAGGCGACCGCACGCCGCATGGCGGCCGAGGCCGGCGTTCCTGTGACGCCGGGCTCGGAAGGCGTTGTCGCGGACGGCGCGGCGGCACGGGCGGCGGCAGCCGCGATCGGCTACCCCGTGCTGCTGAAGGCGGCGGCCGGCGGCGGGGGGCGCGGCATGCGTGTCGTCCGCGACGCGGCCGAGATCGACGCGCGCTTCGCCGACGCCGCGCGCGAGGCGCACACCGCGTTCGGCGACGGCAGCCTGTACGTCGAGCGGTTTCTCACGCGCGTGCGGCATGTCGAGATCCAGGTGCTGGCCGACGAAACGCGCGTGCTGCACCTCGGCGAGCGCGACTGCTCGATCCAGCGGCGCAATCAGAAGCTGGTCGAGGAAAGTCCCTCCCCCGCGCTCGACGCGGATCTACGCGCACGCATGGGCGAGGCGGCCGTGCGGCTGTGCCGCCACGTCCACTACCGCAATGCGGGAACCGTGGAGTTCATCGTCGACACGGCGAGCGGCGCGTTCCATTTCATGGAGATGAACACGCGCGTGCAGGTCGAGCATCCGGTCAGCGAGATGGTCACCGGCATCGACATCGTCAAGGCGCAGATCGCCATCGCCCAGGGCGAGTCGCTGCCGTGGTCGCAGGACGACGTCCGGCTCGAGGGTCACGCCCTCGAATGCAGGATCAACGCGGAGGACCCGGCGCGCGACTTCATGCCCTCGCCCGGCACCATCGAGCGATGGACGCTGCCCGGTGGCCCCGGCATTCGCGTCGACACGCACGTCATCGCCGGCACGACGGTGCCCCCATTCTACGACTCGCTGCTGGCGAAGTTGCTCGCCTGGGGGCGCGACCGCGGCGAGGCGCTGGCACGAATGCGCCGCGCGCTGGTCGAAATGCGCGTGGACGGCGTGCCGACAACCCTGCCTTTCCATCGAATGCTGCTCGACGATGCGCGCTTCGTCGCGGGTGACGTCCACACCCGCTTCGTCGAGACCGAGCTCGCGAGGACCCCATGACCGAACGCTTCGACTTCATCGACGTGACGCTGCGCGACGCGCACCAGTGCCTGTGGTCCACGCGCATGACCACGGCGCAGATGACGCCGATCCTCGGCGCGATCGATCGCGCCGGCTACGCGTACATCAACATCCTCGGCGGCGCGGTGTTCGACGTCTGCGTGCGCTATCTCCAGGAGAACCCCTGGGATCGCATCGGTCTCCTGTGCGAGCGGCTGGCGACGCCGTGCGACGGCCTGACGCGCGGCCAGAGCCTCTACACGTTCGAGCTCTTTCCCGACGACGTCGTCGCGCTCAACTCGCACGCGCTCGCGCGCCGCGGCATCGAGGTGCTCACGGTGTACGACGCGCTCAACGACAACCGCAACATCGTCTCGTCGGTGCGCTCGGGACACGAAGCGGGCATGAAGGTGAACGCGATGATGGTGTACACGCTGTCGCCCGTGCACACCGACGACTACTACGTCGAGCGCGTGAGGGAGCTCGTCGCGCTGGACGTGGACTTCATCTCGATCAAGGACCCTACCGGTCTCCTCACGCCGGAGCGCGGCCGCACGCTCTTCCCCGCGGTCGTGAAGGCCGCCGGCGGTATCCCGCTCCAGATGCATTCGCACTGCCAGTCGGGGCTCGCGCCGCAGGTCTACGAAGTGGCTATCGAGAGCGGCTTTCGGCTCGGCTACACGGCAACACAGCCGCTCGCCAACGGCGCGTCGCTGCCGGCCACCGAGGACGTGCTCGCACGCGCGCGCCGGCTCGGCGTTCCGACGTCGATGAACGACGACGCGCTGGCGGAGATCGCAGGCTACTTCGACTGGATCTGCGAGCGCGACGACAAGCCGCGCGGAAAGATCATGACGTGCGACCCCGCCCTGTACGAGCACCAGATACCCGGCGGCATGGTCTCGAACCTGCGCTATCAGCTCGAGACGATGCATTTGTCGCATCGCCTGCCGGAGATCCTCGAGGAGGCCGCGCGCGTACGCAAGGACCTCGGCTATCCGATCGTGGTGAGCCCGTTCGCGCAGTACATCGTCACGCAAGCCACGCTCAACGTCGTGCAGGGCGAGCGCTACAAGACCATTCCCGACGAAATCCGCAAGTACGCGCGGGGGTACTACGGCCGGCTTGCAGCGCCGTTGTCGCCAGCATTCCTCGAGCGCGCGAACATCCGCGACGACGAGTACGTGACCGCGGCACCCGCGGCGCACCTCGCGCCCTGGCTTCCGCGCCTGCGCGCCGAGCTCGGCGCGAGCGCACGCGACGAGGACCTGCTCCTCGCCGCGTTCTACGATCGGAAGCTGATCGAGCCGCTGCGCGATCCGGCGCCGCAGTGCCGGTTTCGCACGACGCCGCTCACGGAGCTCGTCGGGTTTCTCGCCACGCGCGAGGACATCGGCTACGCGCGCGTGCGTTTCGCGGGCACCGACGTGACGCTGGCGACGTAGTCGACTACCCCTTCACGCCATGGATACGCGCGGATGGTCCGGTAACCGCGCTAGCGTCGCGCCGCGCCTCGTGCGATCGGCTGGCGCTCCTCGAACCAGGCGCGCAGCGCGAGAAGCTCCGCGACGATGGCTTGCGGGAAACCCTTGCGGTTGCCGCGGCGATCGATGAGCAACGCGTAAAGACATGCGCGGAATGCGGCGCGATCGGGCCAGCTCGTGGCGAGCGCGTTGGCGACGCGCGGAAACTGCCGCAGCAGTTCGCGCGGCTGGACTTCGCGCGGCAAACGCGCGATCCACCTGAACGTTACAGGTAGTGGATCACTCATCGGCGCGGCCCTGCGCCGGGCTCTCTGTGCGTCCTCCGCATGCGAGGACGTGGCGAAGGCACCAGGCCGCGTGCGCTTCATGGCCACGCGCTGCGTCGAGAATTCGCTGACCGGCCCTTCGTCGAGCGTGTGATATACGGACATTCGAGGATTCTCGCATCGGCCCCGCGCAACGTTGCACGCGTTCGTCGGCCTGGCGCGCGCGCTCGAACGGCGCGCGGTGTAGGAACGCAGTCGGGAAATAGTCCTACACCGGCCTTCGCATCCGTCCTATTGGGCAACCGTTCAACACGGCCGAGAATCACGCCATTCGTGCAGCAGCGGCGCTACGGGCGCTGGATCCAGAATGGTCGTGTTGTGCAGCAATGCCCGTTGCGGCGCGGTGCTGAGAGTCGGCCGGCGCGCGAGCCTCCTCGACGTCGTGGTCGCCGCTGACGAGGACGGCCCTTACTTCACCTGCCCGCGGTGCCAGACCCGCAGTCCGCTGCCGGACCGCCGGAGCATGCCGCGGTCACCCGAAGCGCCGCGTCGAGCGCCGTCGCCCGAATAGCGCATCGCCGCATTGATCGCGCTCTCCGCCCTCGACCCCTGTTCGCCGCCCATCCGGAGCTTCTCGCATGCCCAATGAGTCCAGGCCCCGTGCCCCCGAACCGGTGCGAGGCGCAAGCTCGTCGCAGCCCGGCCACCGCGCTGCGCCGTCGCACTATCTGCACAATTTTCCGGAAGGCACGAAGAGCGCGACGGCCATGGCGCGACGCGCGACGCCGGCGCGCCGCGCGCACGTGATCGGCGCGACACCGAAGTAGCCGCGGGCGCGGCTCACTTCCCGTCGAACGCCGCCTCGAGCGCGGCGACGTCGATCTTGACCATCTTCAGCATGGCGTCGGTCGCCCGCTTGGACCGAGCCTTGTCCGGGCTCGCCATCATGTCGACGAGCACCTTGGGCGTGATCTGCCACGACACGCCGTAGCGGTCCTTCAGCCAGCCGCACGCTTCGGGCGCACCGCCATCCCGCAACAGCGCATCCCAGTAGCGATCGACTTCCGCCTGGTCCTCGCACGTCACCACGAACGAGATGGCGTGGTTGAACGGATCCATCTTCCCGGCGCTCATGGCCGTGAAGGACTGGCCGAAGAGCTCGAAATCCACGACTTTGACCGATCCGGGGGGCCCGCTCGGCGACTCGCTCTGCATCGCCACGACGCGCTTGATGCGCGAATCGGGAAAGATGGACGTGTAGAACGCAGCGGCTTCCTCGGCTTCCGCGGCATACCATAGAAACGGCGTGATCTTCTGCATGGCTCCTCCGGTCGGACCCTGCATCTTAACGAGACCGCAGGGCGAGTGCGCGAGGCGGCGCGCGGAATCGCTACAATCCGCGGCGAGGAGGCGCGACCATGCTGGCCGTCGACGGGCGAGTCGTGATGATCTCGGGCGCGAGCCGCGGCATCGGCGCCGCGGTCGCGCGACGCCTTGCTGCCGCGGGCTATCGGCTGAGCCTCGGCGTGCGCGATGCTGCGCGGGCGCCGGTCCAGCCGGGCGAGGACTGCCTCGTCACGCGCTATGACGCGCGCGAGCGCGACGCGGCACAGGCCTGGGTCGCCTCCACCGTCGAGCGCTACGGGCGCGTCGATGCGCTCGTCAACAACGCCGGCATCGCGCCGATGTCGACGATCGAGGACGACGACGAAACGATCCTCGACGACCTCTGGCTCGTGAACGTCAAGGCGCCGCTCCGCGTGATTCGTGCCGCGCTGCCGCACCTCAAGGCGAGCGGCGCGGGACGTATTGTCAACGTGGCGTCGTTGTCGGGCAAGCGCGTGCCCAACCCCAACAACGGCTACGCGATGAGCAAATTCGCCCTCGTGGCGCTCACGCACTCCGCGCGTCGCCTCGGGTGGAAGCACGGCATACGCGCGACCGCGCTGTGCCCCGGTTTCGTCGCGACCGACCTCACCGCGGGCGTGAGCAGCGTCGATCGGGCGGACATGATCGATCCGCAGGATCTCGCGGAGCTGGTCGCATGCCTTCTGGCATTGCCGAACAACGCCGCGATCGCGGAGCTGCTCGTCAACATGCGCTACGAGGACACGCTTTGACGCCGGGCGGCCAATGGGTGCGGCTCGGCGCCGCGCAGCGAAGCGACATCGAGTTCTCGCTCGACGGCGAGCCTGCGAAGGCGCGCTTGGGCGACACGCTGCTCACGGCGATCCTCCTCGTCCGAAGCCGCCTGTCGATGACTCGCTCGACCGATCCGCACGCCGGCTTCTGTCTCATGGGCGCATGCCAGGAGTGCTGGGTCAGCGCGGACGAGCGCCCCGTGCGCGCGTGCAGCACGCTCCTGGCGCCCGGCATGCGGGTCGTAACGCGACGCCACGCGGCCGGTGACTGACCCGACGACGGTCGTCGTCGGCGCCGGCCCCGCCGGCATTCGCGCCGCCGAGGCGCTCGTGCGGCACGGCCTGCGCGTCGTGGTCCTCGATGAATCAGCCCGGGCGGGCGGGCAGATCTACCGCCAGCCGCCGGACGCATTCGAGCGTGCCTACGCAAAACGCTACGGATTCGAGGCACGCAAGGCGCGCGCGCTGCACGACGCCGCGGCGCGGGTGCTGCCGCTTGCCGACTATCGCCCCTCGACGCTGGTGTGGAACGTGTGGCAGCGCGCGCTCGACGTCACGCGCGACGGGCGCATCGAGCGCGTGCCGTTCGACGCCCTCGTGCTCGCCACCGGTGCGACGGACCGCCTCATGCCGATTCCGGGCTGGACGCGGGCCGGCGTGTACTCGCTCGGTGGGGCGCAGATCGCGCTCAAATACCAGGATTGCGCCATCGGCCGCCGCATCGCGCTGCTCGGTACGGGCCCGCTGCTCTACCTCGTGGCTTTCCAATACCGAAAGGCCGGCGCGAACGTCGTCGCCGTGCTCGATACCGCACCGGCGGCGGCGAAGCGCCGCGCGCTGCCGCAACTTGCCGCGAGCCCGCGCACGCTCGCCAAAGGCATCTTCTATCGCGCGTGGCTCGCGTCGCGCCGTGTGACCATCGAGGAAGGCGTCGTTCCGCTCGAGATCGCGGGCGGCGAGCGCGTCGACGCGGTCCGCTACCGGCGCGACGGCGTGGAGCGGCGCATCGACTGCGATGCAGTCGCGCTCGGCTTCGGCCTGCGGTCCGAGACGCAGCTCGCCGATCTTGCGGGCTGCGTCTTCGAATTCGATGCGCAGGACGCCCAGTGGCTCCCCCGACGCGACGCCGACGGCGAAACTTCCGTCCCGGGCGTCTACGTCGCGGGCGACGGCGCGGGCATCGGCGGCGCCGACGCGGCCGAGCTGTGGGGCGAGCGCGTCGGGCTCGCGATCGCGCAGCGTCATGGCCGCGCAGGCGCGGACGCGCGCATCGCGGCAATCGATCGAAGGCTCGCGCGCCTCGCGCGCTTTCGCGCAGCACTCGACCGGGCGTTTGCCATTCCTGCACTGCCGCCGGGCGACGACACGGTCGTGTGCCGCTGCGAATCCGTACGCGCCGGCGCGGCGCGCGCGGCAATCCGCGATTTCGGCGTTGTCGACGTGAACCGGCTCAAGGCGCTCACGCGCGTCGGCATGGGGCGCTGCCAGGGCCGCATGTGCGGCCTCGCGGCGGCGGCGCTGGTGGCCGCCGAATCCGGCCGCGATGTCGCCGCAGCCGGGCGCCTGCGCGCGCAGCCACCGATCAAGCCGCTGGTGATGATGCCCTCGCTTGCCCCGGTGCCGGCACGCGGTCCCAGCGCGCCCCAAGGGGCGGCAGAGCGATCGACGCCATGAAGGAGCGCGTCGACGTCGACGTTGCCATTGTCGGCGGCGGCATCGCGGGGTGTTGCGCGGCGCTGCGCATGCGGCGCAGCGGGCTTTCGGTATGCCTGCTGGAAAAAGGGGCCGTCGGGTCGCAGGCGAGCGGCGTGAACTTCGGCGGCGTTCGCCAGCAGGGACGCGACTTCGCCGAATTGCCGCTGTCGCGGCGCTCGCGCGAGCTGTGGGGTCGGCTTCCGGAGCTGGTGGGCAGCGATTGCGAGTTCGTCGCGTCAGGACACATCAAGCTTGCGCGAAGCGATGCGGACGTCGAGGCGCTCGACCGCTACGCCGCCGGCGCCGCGGACCATGGGCTCGCCCTGGAGCTCATCGGCCGCGCGCGGTTGCGCCGCGATTATCCGTGGCTCGGCGAGCACGTTGTCGGCGCATCGCTCGCGCCCACCGACGGGCATGCCAATCCACGCCTCGTGGCGCCGGCATTCGGCCGCGCGGCGCGCGCCGCGGGCGCGGACGTGCGCGAGTTCACGCGCGTCGAGGAGGTCGTGCGAGACGGCGACCGCTTCCGCGTGCGCGCCGGCGCAATCGAGGTTGCGTCGACCTTCCTGGTCAATGCGGCCGGCGCCTGGGGCGGCGCGATCGCAGCGGCGTTCGGCGAGCCGGTTCCCATCGCGACGATCGCGCCGAACATGCTCGTCACCGAACCGCTGCCGCCCCTCCTCACGCGGTCCATCGGCGTGTGCGGCGGCGACATCTATCTTCGCCAGGTACCGCGCGGCAACGTCGTATTCGGTGGCGGCCACGCGTGGGTCGACCTCGATCAGGAGCGCGCGCGCCCGCTCACGGAGATCTCGACGTGCGCGATGGCCGAGGCGCTGCGCATCGTGCCGGCGCTCGCCTCGGCGCTCGTGATCCGCAGCTGGACCGGCATCGAAGGGCAGATGCCGGACCACCTTCCCGTGATCGGGTTCAGCCGCACGACGCCGAATCTCGTCCACGCCTTCGGTTTCTCGGGCCATGGCTTTCAGCTGGGGCCCGCGATCGGTATGATCCTCGACGAGCTCGTGCGGGAGGGCGCTTCGGAGAGTCCGCTCGACGCGTTCGACATCGGTCGCTTCCACAACAGCGCGCAGCCGCCGCACGCGGCGGGCCCGCACAACGGAGGATGAAGGCGATGAGGTCATTTGCGTCCCTCGCGGCCACGCTTGCCGCGGCGTTGCTGATTACCGGGCCCCTGCCCGCGCACGCGCAGAAGGTGCTGAACGTCGGCATGGCGGCCGCCGATCTCGGCTCGCTCGATCCGCACCGCACGGCCAACACGCCGGACAAGGCCATCATCGGCTGGATGTTCAACGGGCTCGTGCGCTTCAAGCCCGGGACGATGAACCCCGACCAGATCGAGCCCGATCTCGCCGAGCGCTGGGACACGTCGGCCGACCAGCTCACGTGGACCTTCCACCTGCGCAAGGGCGTCCAGTGCAACAACGGCTACGGCGAGCTCACCGCCGACGACGTCGTGTTCTCGCTGAAGCGTGCGGCCGATCCCAAGATCTCGTCCTTCTCCTCCGACTACGCCGACATGACGTCGGTCGAGGCGGTCGACCCGTCGACCGTGCGGCTCACGTTCAAGAACCGGCCGGCAAGCGTGCTCGGCATCCTGACCAACTACCAGGGCGGCAACATCGTGTGCCGCAAGGCAGTGGAGAAGCTCGGCGACGACTTCCGCACCAAGGCCGTCGGGACGGGTCCGTTCGCCATCGAGCAGTACACGCCCAATCAGTCGGTGACGCTGGTCGCGAACAAGAGCTACTTCCGGGGCGCGCCCAAGATCGATCGGATCGTGTACCGCTACATTCCGTCCGATGCGACGCGCGACCTCGCGTACACGTCGGGCGAGATCGACCTCATCTACGGGCGGCAGGACCAGGTGTGGGCCGAGCGGATGAAGTCATTGCCCCACACGATCGTGGACGTCTTCGGTCCCGGCGAGCTGTCGGACCTGAGCCTCAACGTCACCAAGAAGCCGCTCGACGACCTGCGCGTGCGCCAGGCCATCGCGTACGCGGTGAACCGCGCCGAGCTCGTCAAGTTCAAGGGCCCGCTCACCGCGCGCGAAGCGGTGTCCGTGGTGCCCCACGACTACCTCGGCACCGACGAGAACGCGCCGCTCTACCCCTACGACCCGGCCAAGGCGAAGCAGCTGCTCGCCGACGCCGGCTACGCGAACGGCCTGAAGATCAGCATCATCCAGACGGCGCTGCCCACGATGTTGAATACGATGCAGATCGTGCAGGCGGAGCTGAAGAAGGTCGGCATCGACATGGAGCTCAACGTCGTCGACCACCCGACGTTCCACGCGCAGATCCGCAAGGACCTGAGCCCGATGGTGATGTACTCGGCGGCACGCCTGCCGGTCGCCGACGTGTACCTCACCCAGTTCTTCCATTCGCGCAGCACGGTGGGGACGCCCACCGCGGTGACGAACTTCTCGCACTGCTCGGTCGCCGACAAGGACATCGACGCGGCGCGGCAGACGACGGACGTCGCCAAGCAGAAAGCGCTGTGGAAGGATGCGCAGGACAAGCTCGTCAAGGACGTGTGCGCGGTGCCCCTGTACGAGCAGCTGCAGGTCTGGGCGCATCGCGACAAGCTCAACTTCGGCTACAAGCTCGACGCCTCGTTGACGCTCGGACCGATCATCAACGAGCAGACGACGCTGCAGTAGACCTCGCGGCGCCGCGCCGGCCGTGACGCCGGCGCGAGCGCGCGGCGGCACGCGACCATGCTGACGTACATCCTGAAACGGCTGCTGGTCGCGATTCCGACGCTGCTCGCGGTGCTGACGGTCGTGTTCTTCTTCGTCCGCATCGCGCCCGGCGATCCGGCGTTCATCATTCTCGGCGATCAGGCGAGCCAGGAGGCGCTCGCGGCCGTGCGGCACGACCTCGGGCTGGACCGTCCGCTGCCGGTGCAGTACGTCGACTTCATGGCGACGGTGCTGAGCGGCAACCTCGGCAACTCGCTCGTGACGCACCGCCCGGTGTGGCAGGAAGTTCGCAACGTCCTGCCCTACACGATCGAGCTGACCGTGACGGCGCTGATCATCGGCGTCGCGCTCGGGCTGCCGCTCGGCGTCGCCGCCGCGAAGCATCGCAACCGCGCGCTCGACTACGCGGCACGCATCTTCTCGCTGATCGGACTGTCGTTCCCGGCCTTCGTATCGGCGATCATGCTGCTGCTGGCCTTCGCGATCCAGCTGCACTGGTTTCCCGTCATCAGCGAAGCGCGCGAGGGCGACCCGCTGAGCCGCGTCAGCGCGCTGGTGCTGCCGGCGGTGAACCTCGGCCTCATCATGGTCGCCTACGTGATGCGCGTGGCGCGCTCCAGCATGCTCGGCGTGCTGGGGGAGGACTACATCCGCACCGCGCGCGCCAAGGGCGTGCCGGCGCGCGTGGTGGTCTGGCGGCACGCGCTCGGCAACGCGCTGATTCCCGTCGTCACGGTGGTGGGACTCTATCTCGGCGTGCTGATCGGTAACTCGGTGCTGACGGAGATCGTCTTCAACCGCCCGGGACTCGGCAAGCTCATCGTCAACTCGCTCAACCAGCGCGATTACACGATGCTGCAGGGCCTGATGGTGGTGTACGCGTTCATCATCGTGATCGTGAACCTGCTCACCGACCTGACGTACGGCGTCGTGGATCCGCGGGTGCGCCAGACGTGAGCACCGTCGTCGCCAGCATTCCGGCGCGAAAAGCCCGGCCGCGGCTGTGGACGCTGCTTCGGCGTCACAAGATGGCGACGTTCGGCGGCGCGCTCGTCGCGCTCGTGGCGATCTCGGCGCTCCTCGCACCGTGGCTCTCGCCGCACGATCCGCTCGAGCAGAACGTGCTGCTGCGGCTCGCCGCGCCGACCGCGGAGTTCCCGCTCGGCAACGATTCCTTCGGTCGGGACGTCCTTTCGCGCATCCTCTGGGGTGGTCGCGTGTCGCTGTACGTCAGCACGTCGGCGGTGCTGATCGCCATCGTGATCGGCGGCGCGCTCGGCATCCTGGCCGGCTACATCGGCGGCCTGTTCGACCGCGTCGTCATGGGCGCCATGGACGTCCTGCTGTCGTTCCCGACGCTCGTCATGGGCCTCCTCGTCGTCGCCATGCTCGGACCGACGGTCGGCAACCTGATCCTCGCGATCACGCTCACCGCCGTGGCGCCCTTCGCGCGCATCGCGCGCGCGCCGACGCTGACGATCAAGGAGCGCGACTTCGTCGAAGCGGGACGCGCGCTGGGCTTCTCGAACCTGCGCATCATGGTCGTGCACATCCTGCCCAACGTCATCGACGACGTCCTCGTCATGGCCGCCTTGTGGCTCGCCACCGCGATCCGCACCGAGGCGTCGCTCAGCTTCATCGGCCTCGGCGTGCGCCCGCCCACCGCGACGTGGGGCGGAATGATCCGCGAAGGCTTCGAGAACATCCTCGATTCGCCGTGGCTCGCGATCTTTCCGAGCATCGCCATCCTGATCGTGATGCTGGGGCTCAACATGGTGGGCGACGGGCTGCGCGACACGTCGGACCCGCGGCTGCGTCATGAATAGCGCGCCGGCGCTCGCGGTCGAGGCGCTCACCACCGAGTTCCGCATCGAGGGCCGCTGGCACGCTGCCGTGCGCGACGTGAGCTTCGCCGTGACGCGCAACGAGACGCTGGCGCTGGTCGGCGAGTCGGGTTGCGGCAAGAGCATCACCGCCCTGTCGATCATGGGCCTCGTGCCGAAGGCCAACGGCCGCATCAAGTCGGGACGCGTCGTCCTGGACGGACGCGATCTCGTCGGCCTTCCCGAGGCGCAGATGGAAAAGGTGCGCGGCGGCGCGATCGCGATGATCTTCCAGGAGCCGATGACGTCCCTGAACCCCGTGCTGCCGGTGGGGTTCCAGATCCAGGAAACGCTGCGCTACCACACGTCGCTCGCGCCCGCGCAGGCGCGAGCGCGTGCGCTCGAGCTCCTGTCACACGTGAAGATCCCGTCCGCGGCGCGGCGCTTCGGCGACTATCCGCACCAGTTCAGCGGCGGCATGCGCCAGCGCGTCATGATCGCGATGGCGCTCGCCTGCAACCCGCGCATCCTGCTCGCCGACGAGCCGACCACCGCGCTCGACGTCACCATCCAGGCGCAGGTGCTCGCGCTCCTGGCGGAGCTCAAGTCCGAGTACGGCATGGCGATGCTGTTCATCACGCACAACCTCGGCGTCGTGGCGTCAATCGCCGATCGGGTGGCGGTCATGTACGCCGGCGACATCATCGAGATGGCGAGCGTCGATGCGCTGTTCGCGCGACCCACGCATCCCTACACCGAGGCGCTGCTGTCGTCCATCCCGAGGGTCGATCGGCACGCCGGCGACCTCAAGCCCATCGCGGGGCAGGTGCCGCCCATCACGTCGATGCCGCAGGGGTGCCGCTACGCCGACCGCTGCCCGTTGCGCGTCGCGCAATGCGCGACCATGCCGCCGCTCGTAGCGCTCGCCGACGATGCGACGCACCGCGCGCGCTGCTGGGTGCGCGCGGGGGGTGCCGCGCTCCAATGACGGCGCTCCTGGAGGTCCGCAACCTCGTCAAGACGTTCGCCGTGCGGCGCGGCTTCATGGGCGGCGACCGCGCGACGGTGCACGCGTTGAGCGACGTGTCGTTCACCGTCGAGCAGGGCGAGGCGTTCGGGCTGGTGGGCGAATCGGGATGCGGCAAATCGACCGCCGGCCGCGCGATCCTGCGCCTGATCGAGGCGGACTCGGGTCGCGTGCTGTTCAACGGCGAGAACGTGCACGACGCCGATGCGCGGCAATTGCGTCGTCTGCGTCGGCGCATGCAGATCGTGTTCCAGGATCCGTACTCGTCGCTCAATCCGCGCCGTACCATCGGGCGCACGCTCGGCGAGCCGATGCGCGTTCATGGCCTCGGCTCGCCGCGAGAGATCGCCGCGCGCGTGCGCGCGGTGCTCGCCGAGGTCGGCATGCCGAGCGATGCCGCCGACAAGTATCCGCACGAGTTCAGCGGCGGCCAGCGACAGCGCATCGGCATCGCGCGCGCGCTCGTCCTCGAGCCCGAGCTCATCGTCGCAGACGAGCCGGTGTCCGCACTCGACGTGTCGATCCAGGCGCAGATACTCGTCCTGCTGCGCGGCCTGCAGGAGCGGCGCAGGCTCGGCTTCGTGTTCATCTCGCACGATCTCGGCGTGGTGCGGCACTTCTGCCGCACCGTGGCGGTCATGTATCTCGGGCGCATCGTCGAGCAGGGACGCGTGCCGCAGATCTTCGACGAGCCCCTGCATCCGTACACGCGCGCGCTCCGCGCCGCCTCCCCGGTGCCGGATCCGAAGGCCCGGGTGATCATGACGCGGCTCGAAGGCGAGGTGGCGTCCGCGCTGGCACCGCCGCGCGGCTGTCATTTCCATCCGCGGTGTCCACACGCCATGCCCGTGTGCCGCGAAACCTATCCGCCGTGGGTTCAGGTTGCGGCGGACCGGGGCGTCGCGTGCCATTTGTATCCGGCGCCTGCCGCCCCCACGTAGGTCTCTCGTCAAGCCGGTGGCGCGCCCGATCCTGCGCGCTTGCAACAATGCGCCCTTCGCCCCGGCAACCGTGCCGGACCGGCGCCGCTTCGCTCCCCCGCATGTCCGATCCCATCGTCATCCACGGCGCACGCCAGAACAATCTCAAGGACCTGTCGCTCGAGATCCCCACCGGTGAGCTGATCGTGGTCACCGGCGTGTCGGGCTCGGGCAAGTCCTCGCTCGTGTTCGACACGCTCTACGCCGAGGGCCAGCGCCGCTACGTCGAGACGTTCTCGCCCTACGCGCGCCAGTTCCTCGATCGCATGGACAAGCCGCAGGTCGATCGCATCGACGGCATTCCGCCGGCGATCGCGATCGACCAGACCAATCCGGTCCGCACGTCGCGCTCCACGGTCGGAACGATGACCGAGCTCTCGGACCATCTCAAGCTGCTGTTCGCGCGCGCGTCCTCGCTCTACTGCCGCGGATGCGGGCGGCACGTGCGACGCGACACGCCCGAATCGATTCACGCCGACCTTTACGCGCGCAGCGCGGCGGCGGGCGATCCGCGGCTGGTGCTCACGTTCCCCGTGCCGGTGCCGGAGAACTTCTCCGAGGGCGAAGTCCTGCGCCTCCTCGAGCAGCAGGGCTACACGCGCATCCATGCGCGCGAGGGCCGGCGCCTCGCCGTCGTGCAGGACCGCTTTCGCGTCGCCGGCGTCGATCGCGCGCGCGTGATCGAGGCGATCGAGGCGGCATTGCGCGTCGGTCAGGGCCGGCTCGACGTGCACGTGGCGGACGAGCCCGCGGGCCCCCTGGTGTGGCGCTTCTCGTCGGATCTGCACTGCCCGGATTGCGACATCCACTACGCCGAGCCCACGCCGAGCCTCTTCTCGTTCAACTCCCCGCTCGGCGCATGCGAGACGTGCCGCGGATTCGGACGCGTCATCGGCATCGATTACGGCCTCATCGTTCCCGACGCGAGCAAGGCGTTGCGCGACGGCGCGATCAAGCCATGGCAGAGCGCGAGCTATCGCGAATGCCAGGACGATCTCGAGAAGTATGCAAGGAAGCGCGGCGTGCCGCTCGACGTCCCGTGGCGCGAGCTGTCCGAGGCGCAGCGCGCCTGGGTGCTCGACGGCGAGAAGGAGTGGGTGAGCTGGCGCAAGTCGTGGCCGGGCGTCTGGTACGGCGTCGGCCGCTTCTTCGCGTGGCTCGAGACGCGCGCCTACAAGATGCACATCCGCGTGCTGCTGTCGCGCTACCGTGCGTACACGCCCTGTCGCAGCTGTGAAGGCGCGCGCCTCAAGCCCGACGCGCTCCTGTGGCGGCTCGGCACGCGCGAGGACGCCGACCTCGTGCTCGATCGATCGCGGCGCTGCAGGCCGTGCGGCACGCGCTATGGCGACGACGTGCTCGCGCAGCTGCCGGGATTGAGCCTCCACGACATCGCGTTGCTGCCGATCGCGTCGGCGCGCACCTTCTTCGACCAGCTCGCGCTGCCCGCCCCGCTCGACCAGGCCGCCGAGCTCGTGGTGACGGAGATCCGCGCGCGGCTGCGCTATCTCGCCGACGTGGGCCTGTCATACCTCACGCTCGACCGGCAATCGCGCACGCTCTCCGGCGGCGAAGTGCAGCGCATCAACCTCACGACCGCGCTCGGCACCTCGCTCGTCAACACGCTGTTCGTGCTCGACGAGCCGTCGATCGGACTGCACCCGCGCGACATCGGTCGCGTCGTCGGCGTGATGCATCGACTGCGCGACGCCGGCAATTCGCTCGTCGTCGTCGAGCACGACCCGCAGGTGATGCTCGCCGCCGACCGCATCCTCGACATCGGCCCGGGTCCGGGCGAGCGCGGCGGCCGCGTGATGTTCTTCGGGCCGCCGGACGCGCTGCGCAGCGCGACCGATTCGCTAACCGCCGACTATCTCGCCGGCCGCAAGCGCACATCGATGCCGGGGGTGTCGCAGGCGATTGAGCAAGACCGGCCGCGCCTGACGCTGGTCGGCGCACGCGAGCACAACCTGCGCGACATCGACGTCGCGTTTCCGCTCAATGCGCTGGTGTGCGTGACCGGTGTCTCGGGCTCGGGCAAGTCGACGCTCGTGCAGGACGTGCTCTACCCCGCGCTCCTTCGCGCCAAGGGCAGGTCGACCGAAGCGCCGGGTGTGCACCGCGCGCTGGCCGGGCACGAGGCCATCGGCGAGGTGGTCATGATCGACCAGACCCCGATCGGACGCACCACCCGCTCGAATCCCGCCAGCTACGTCGGAGCGTTCGACTGCATCCGCAAGCGCTTCGCCACGGCACCGCTTGCGAAGGAGCGCGGCTACACGCAGGGCACATTCAGCTTCAACGCCGGCACGGGCCGTTGCCCGGCATGCGGCGGTAACGGCTTCGAGCACGTCGAGATGCAATTCCTCTCCGACGTTTACCTGCGCTGCCCGGACTGCGACGGCAGGCGCTTTCGGCGTGAAGTGCTCGAAGTGACCGTCGACGGACGGTCCATCGCCGACGTGCTCGACATGACCGTGGCCGAAGCGTGCGCGTTCTTTGCGGGTGCGCGCGACGTCCAAGCGGCCTTGCGTCCGCTGATCGCAGTCGGTCTCGAATACCTCAAGCTGGGTCAGCCGGTGCCGACGCTGTCGGGCGGCGAGGCGCAGCGGCTGAAGCTCGCGGGACATCTCGCCGAAGCCGCGCGTGAAACGCGCCCGCGGGACACCGCGCGGCCACAGGCGGGAACGATCGACGCCCGAAGCAAGCTGTTCCTGTTCGACGAGCCCACCACGGGACTGCACTTCGACGACGTCGCGAAGCTCCTGGGCGCGCTGCGCGAGCTCGTGGCCGCGGGCCATTCGCTGATCGTCATCGAGCACAACCTCGACGTGATCGAGGCTGCCGACTGGGTGATCGACCTCGGCCCCGAAGGGGGCGACGGCGGCGGCGCGATCGTGTTCGAAGGCCCGGTGAGCGCGCTGGTCGAGTGCCCGGCATCGCACACCGGCATCGCGCTCGCGGAGTATCGCGCGGCGGTCGCGGCGCCGATCAGCGCCGGCGTAGGCGAGCCGCGGCCGCCGGCGCGGCGCGTCGACACCGCGATCCGGATCCGCAACGCGCGCGAGCACAATCTCAAGAACGTCGACGTCGAGATCCCGCGTGATCGCTTCACGGTCGTGACCGGCGTATCGGGCAGCGGCAAGAGCACGCTGGCCTTCGACATTCTCTTCGCCGAGGGTCAGCGGCGCTATCTCGAATCGCTCAACGCGTACGCGCGGCAGTTCGTGCAGCCCGCCGCGCGGCCGGCGGTGGACGCGATCTTCGGCATCCCGCCGACCGTGGCGATCGAGCAGCGCACGAGCCTCGGCGGGCGCAAGAGCACCGTCGCGACGCTGACCGAGATCTATCACTTCCTGCGGCTGCTCTACGTCAAGCTCGGCACGCAGCATTGCCCCGATCACGGCGCGGCGATCGCGCCGCAGAGCGAGGACAGCATCGTCGCCACGCTGCTCGCGCGGCATCGCGACAAGCGCATCACCGTGCTCGCGCCGCTGGTGCTCGCGCGCAAGGGCTACTACACCGATCTCGCCAAATGGGCCGCGAAGCGCGGCGTCGAGCACCTGCGCGTCGACGGCGACCTGCTGCCCACGGCCCAATGGCCCCGGCTCGACCGCTTCAAGGAGCACACGCTCGAATTGCCCGTGGCCGAGGTCGCCGTCACGCCGGCGAACGAGCGCGCGCTGCGCGAGGCGCTGACGCAGGCGCTGGAGCATGGCAAGGGCGTGGTGCACGTGCTCGCGGCGAACGGCCGGCGCGGCAACGGCAAGGTCGAGGTCTACTCGACCCAGCGCGCCTGTCCCGTGTGCAATCGCAGCTTCGCTCCACCCGATCCGCGCCTCTTCTCGTTCAATTCGCGGCACGGCTGGTGTCCGGAGTGCTTCGGCACGGGATTGAAGCTCAAAGGCTTCGACGCCGAGCAGACGGGCGACGAGGTGTGGTGGAACGACTGGTACGAGGGCGATGCGCGCCTCTGCGAGGCATGCGGCGGCAAGCGCCTCAATCGCGATGCGCTGGCGGTGCGGTTTCGCGATCGCTCCATCGCCGATCTCACCGAGCTACCCGCCGCGGACGCGGCACGCTTCTTCGGCGCGCTGGCGCTCGAAGGCCGCGATGCCGCGATCGCGCGCGACATCGTGAGCGAGCTTGCGTCGCGCCTCGGATTCCTGGTCGACGTCGGCCTCGGCTATCTTTCGCTCGACCGGTCGGCGCCGACGCTGTCGGGCGGCGAAGCGCAGCGCATCCGCCTGGCCGCGCAGCTCGGCTCGAACCTGCGCGGCGTCTGCTACATCCTGGACGAGCCGACCATCGGGCTGCATCCGCGCGACAACCGCGTGCTGCTCGATACGCTGGCGAAGCTCGAGGCGAAAGGCAACACGCTCGTGGTCGTGGAGCACGACGAGGAGACCATTCGTCACGCCGCGCACGTGATCGATCTGGGCCCCGGCGCCGGCAGCCGCGGCGGCGAGGTAGTTGCCCAAGGTACCGCGGCGGATCTCACGCGGCTGCCGCACTCGGTGACGGGTCGCTTTCTCGCGCATCCGCTCGCGCATCCGCTGGTCGACCCGCGCCCCACGACCGAGCGCACGCCGGGCATCGTGATCGGCGGCGCATCGCTGCACAACCTGCGCAACGTCAGCGTACGCGTGCCGCTCGGCCGCCTGGTTGCCGTGACCGGCGTGTCGGGCAGCGGCAAGAGCACGCTCGCGCGGGACGTCCTGCATGCCAATCTCTGCGAGCTCGTCGGCGGACGGCGCCGGCGCAAGCCGGTCCCGCTCACGGGATGCAGGACGCTATCCGGCTGGGAGGACATCGAGCGGGTGCTCGAGGTCGACCAGACGCCGATCGGCAAGACACCCCGCTCGTGTCCCGCGACGTACGTCGGTTTCTGGGACGCCATCCGGCGGCTCTACGCCGATACGACCGAGGCGCGCATGCGCGGCTTCACGGCGAGCCGCTTTTCGTTCAACACGCCGGGCGGCCGCTGCCCGGAGTGCGAAGGCCAGGGCGTGAAGACCATCGAGATGAGCTTCCTGCCCGACGTGAAGGTGGCCTGCGAA